>JAYVSL010000236.1:0-50721 GCA_043775355.1 Planctomycetota bacterium | reverse complement strand
GAAGATTTTTGGGACATCGCCCCAAACTACACAAGTCCTGACGCGTTAACAGCTTCTATATTTCCACGGCAGGCGGGGGGGTAATGCAATCGCCCTGGTCCGTGATCGCGCGGGATTGTGCGATGAATCGTCAATCCTAGGCTTCCTGCCGTGCACCAAATCGCCGTATTACTGATCGCTCTCGCTGGCCTGTGTTACGTCGCCGCAGTATGGCTACGTTGGCGGCAAATGGCAGTGTCGGATGAACGGACGTCAACCCATCTTCTGCCGCTGTGGATCGGTTTATTGCTGCACAGTGCTAGCTTGGTGCTGAGCTTGATGAACGTCGGGCAACGAGATTTTTCTTACGCCGTTTTAGCCGTGTGGGCAGCGGTTGCTGGTGTATTTTTCGTCTCGCGCTATTTGGCTTCGCCGAGTCGCATTATTTTAGTTTTGCCGGTCGGCGGCATGGCCTTACTGGTAGCGATGGCTGAATTGGCCAGCGGTGAGCCGGCACCGGTCAGCGGCGGAACGCCGTGGATTACTCGCATCCATATTGGTTTTATGGTGCTGCATGTGGCGGTGATGTTGGTGAGCGGTGCCGCTGGTGGCATGTACCTGACGGCAGTGCGGCAGCTCAAAGCATCATCGTCGCGAGCGCTGCGATTGCCGAGCTTGCCCCTGCTCGAGCGTCTGACCGAACGCAGTTTGGTAGTGGCCACGGCGTTATTGATGGGCGGATTGGCAACTGGTGGCGCAGCGATGCAATTGTCGCGCGCTATTAAATTAGCCCAGCCTTCGATTGTCCTCGCTCTGATCACGATGGCGTTGTTGGTGTTGGTGTTGGCCTTGCGCGCGACCGGACGTTTGACCCGCCGTGGAGTCGCGCTTGGTGCGGTGACGGCCATGATCATCGCTGCTCTCGGAGCGATCAGCCAACAAGTAGTCACGCATGGATGATGCAGGTGGCTCGGCACCCAGCCTGCCGTTCGTCGTATTCGGAGTTGATCATCATCGCACTCCGCTGGAGCTGCGTGAAAAACTAGCGGTTCCAACAGAAAACATGGCGAAATTGCTGGCCATTTTGGCAAGTACTCCTGGGGCGAGCGAAGCGATAGTTCTATCGACCTGCAATCGTTTGGAGTGTTATCTTGCTGGTACGCCAGATCGTCAGCAGGTTTTGAGTCGCTTGGCCGAGCATCAAGGCGTTGATGCGACAACCTTGGATACCCATGCGTTTTGGCATACCGGCATGGAGGGAGTGCGGCATTTATTTCGCGTCATCAGTGGACTCGAAAGTTTGGTTTTGGGCGAATATCAGATCGTGCATCAAGTGAAGACCAGCTACGACGTGGCGCATCAAGGACAATTTACTGGCGCGGTGTTAAATCCGTTATTTCAACGTGCGCTCAGCGTGGCTAAAGACGTGCGTAATAATACCGCGATCGGTAAGCATAAGCTCAGCGTCGCTTCGGTGGCGGTTGATTTGGCGAAACAAATTTACGGTGACGTTGAATCTGCGCGCTTGTTGGTGGTTGGCGCAGGTGAAATCGCTGAATTAGCCGTGCGCTATTTACTGAGCGCCGGAGTTCGTCAGTTGACCATCGTCAATCGCAATGAAGACCGTGCCCACGGTTTGGCGGAAGAATTTCGTTCGGTGGATTTTGTCCCTCAGGTTGTTCCCTGGGCCACGCTGGGTGAAGCGCTGACGCAGCACGATATCGTGGTGACGTCGACGGCCGCTCCGCACGCGGTGATCACCACCGCCATGGTCAAGCAAGCCATGCGTCGTCGTCGACAACCGTTGATGTTCATGGATCTCGCGGTGCCACGCGATGTCGAACCAGCGGTTGGCGAACTGGGCGATGTTTATCTGTATAATATCGATCATCTGGAATCAGTGGTGTCGACGAATCGCCAATTACGCACCGACGAAGTCGACGTTGCCAGTGCTTTGGTCGATTCATTGGTGACCACCTATACCACCGACGTCCGCCATGATCGCGGAGCGCTGATGGCGCAAGTGGCGGGTTATTTCACCGATATTATTGCGGCAGAAGAAATGCGTTTGGCTGGCAAACTCGGCATGAAAGACAACCCGGAATTGCGTTACGGACTCGAACGCATTGGCAACAAACTTCAGCATCAACTGCTGCGTTATCTGCGCGAACATGCCAACGATCCAGCGGCAGAAAAAAATATCCGCGAAATTTTAGGACTCTAAAACAGCGGTTTTCTCAGCGTTGACAGCGCAACATCTTTATCAGGGTTGCGCGACATGCTTGATGCGACCGCACTGATCTGGTTAACAAGCGTCGCAGGAATTGCTGGAGTCATCGATGCGATTGCTGGCGGTGGCGGGTTGTTGACGTTGCCCGCGTTGCTCATGGCTGGCATTCCTCCGCACCAAGCCTTGGCCACCAACAAAGGTCAATCGGTTTGGGGTTCGAGTGCCGCGTTGCTGCGGTTCTACCACTCGTCGCTGCTTGATCGTAAACGCATGCCGTTGGCTTTTCTTCTCGGCGCCGTCGGCGCGGCTCTTGGTGCTACGGCGGTACAGGCAATTTCTGCAGCGGCTCTACGTCCCATGGTTCTCGTGCTGTTGATCATCGCGGCACTCGTCATTCTATTTATTCGTACGCCTCAACCGGGTGAGCCTCGTCCACGTAGTATTTTGCTGAATTGCACGGTTGCTGGTGCCCTTGGCGCCTATGACGGATTTTTTGGTCCAGGCACGGGAACCTTTCTCATTCTCGCCTATGTCGTGCTGTGGCGTGAGCCATTTGATGTTGCCAGTGCAAACGCAAAAGTAGTGAATTGCGCGAGTAATGCGGGATCATTACTGATATTTTCCATCCTCGGACAAGTGTTGTGGCTACCTGCTTTGTGCATGGGCGCCGCTCAATGGTGCGGCGGATGGATTGGCGCTCATCTGGTTCTTCGCGGCGGTCAACGTTTAGTGCGCACCATGGCGGTCATCATGAGTCTTGCCGTCGTGGCACGATTGATTTGGCAGATGACGCAAACGACGTCATGAAATTGGTAAGGTCAGGCTTTTTCTTTACGCAGATGCCAGCTCGCTAACACTCCGCCGAGGAATCCTCCGAGGTGCATTTCCCAGCTCACTTGAGCGACCTTTGGGTCTGCGCTCGGAAGCATGCCTGGGATCGCGCCGCCGTAGAGAAACAACACGAGTATTCCAAGAAACATTGAGGACCAATCGCGTCGGAAGATGCCGTTTGCTGCGAGCCAGCCGATCAGGCCAAAGATCACGCCGCTGGCGCCGACGTGTACCGTTCCTGGATGTGACCATGAACCAAAGCACCATGTTAGTCCACCGGCAAGCAACATGCTGTAAGCAATCGCGACGGCAGTTAATGAACGGCTGTATTTACAACTGACGAAACCAAGGATCAGCAGACCAATGCTGTTGGCCATGATGTGCGCAAAGTTGGCGTGCAAAAAATGTGAAGTGATGATGCCGAGCAAGCCATCAGTTTCGCGTGGACGCAGGCCAAACCAATTGGCGATCCAAATTCCAAGGACCGCTCGCAGCATCATATCGACGATAAAGATCGCCCATAACACCGCGAGCCAGCCGACGACCAAAGTAAGGTCGCCTGCTGGCCCGCGTTTGATACCCGCCATAAGGTCAGGTGCCGATCAGATTATTTGGGGATGACCACGATCTCGACGCGCCGGTTTTCCTTGCGCGCACTTTCGCTGCTGCCAGGAGTCTTTGGGCGTTGATCAGCGTAACCAGCGAAGCCCAGGTCATGAGCGGGCAAGCCGCGTTCCAACAAGTAGTGCAGTACTTTTTGGGCGCGACCACCAGCCAGATCCCAGTTGTCTTCCCACTTATCTTTCGAGCGGCTGATCTTCTGGTCATCGGTGTGACCTTCGACGCGCACGTAATGATTAGGATATTTTTGTTTGATCAGAGCGATCACGCGAGCGATCGATTCTTTTGCAACTGGAGTAAGATCCGCTGAACCTGGTTTGAACAGCACTGAACTTTCGATGGAAAAGATAATTTCACGATCGCGAGATCCAACATCGACACCTGGACCTGCTGCATTTCTGTCAGTCGTGTGCGAATCTTGACCGGCAGGCGCGGTGTTAATAACCCTCGTTACGTCTGCATTGGCTTTAGCCGCCAGCTGATCTTCCAGCTCCTTATTGATCCGCTCCAGCTCTTGGATCTGCACATCCTTATAAGCCAGCTCACGGTCACTGCCGCAACCGCCGAGGGTGAGGGACGCGACGGCGACAAGGCACGCCACAACAGCACGGGAAGTGTTCATAAGAGCGGCTTTCTATGGCCAACTAGTGGTTCCGCAAGATGCGGCTTGAGAGCAAAGTCTCGTCGCTGTCGTTGGTTACCGGCGCCACATGCCGCGCTTGTTGACTTTGGCCTCAGCTTCGGCGGCGGCGAAGCGGGCGTGATAGGGTCCGCCATTGCCATAGGCGGTCACGTAGCGGCTGAATCCCTGGCGAATGACCGTTTCATTGTACAGCTCATCTTCTGGTCCAGGGCCGACCGGATCGCGGTCGATCCATAGCAGGCCCAGTGCGCGGCCATAGTGATCTTCGTCGATGTGCCAATCGCGGCGCGCAAACTCGACGCGAATGCGTACTCCGTTGAGGTACTCTTTTGCCCAACGCGATGTTTCCGTGCCCATTGCCGTATTGCGATTGGCATCTGGGTGAACTGATTCTGCCGTGTCGATGTTGCGCAGACGCACGGCCAGGGCGAGGTCGTGGTAGCGCACTTCGACGGTGTCGCCGTCACGAACTTTTAGCAAAGTGCCCGCGCCGCCATCAGTCAGCGGCGTTGGCGTCAGCGCGGGAATCCACACGTACAGCCAGCCAGAATTTTCTGCCCAGGTCGCTGCGCCAACGCCAAGCGCCACCAGCACGGCGATGATAGCGAGTGGCCCTTTCATCGGCAAACGCGGCATTTCAGGAACACGGGCCACGGTCAGCTCACTTCCGCTTCAAGCGCTCCACGATCGCATCGCCCATCACTTTGGTGCCGAGCACGGCTTCGCCAGGTTTGGCAATATCACCAGTCCGCAGTCCGTCTTTAAGCACGCTGCGAATGGCTGTGTCCACCGCGTCGGCTTCGGCAATTAATTTCAAACCGTAACGCAGCAACATCGATACCGAACCAACCATGGCGAGGGGGTTGGCTTTTTGTTGGCCCGCAATGTCCGGCGCCGAGCCGTGAATCGGCTCGAACAATCCGACCGGTCCACCGATCGATGCTGAAGCGAGCATGCCGATAGAACCGGCGATCATCGAAGCTTCATCGCTCAGAATGTCGCCAAATAAATTGGTCGTAACGATGACATCGAACTGGCGTGGATTGCGCACCAACTGCATGGCGCAGTTATCGACGTACATGTGGCTCAGTTTCACATCCGGGTAACTCTTGGAGAGCGCGATCATCACCTCGCGCCACAGCTGGCTCGACACCAACACATTGGCTTTATCGACTGAGCACACTGATTTGCGTCGTAGGCGCGCGGTTTCAAAAGCGACTTTGCCGATGCGTTCGATTTCAGCGGTGGAATACACTTCGGTGTTGATGCCAACGCGATTCGCGCCGTCGCCAGTGATGCCGCCTGGGCCAAAATAAATTCCGCCTGTCAATTCGCGTACCACCAACACGTCGGTGCCTTTAAGGACTTCGGGTTTGATGGTCGACGCATCAAGCAACTCGTCATAGACCATCGCTGGACGCAAATTGGCGAAGGCGCCAAGCTCCTTGCGAATCTTCAGCAAGCCTGCCTCTGGCTTCAGATGATGCGGCACGCTTTCCCACTTCGGACCACCGATTGCACCGAAGAGCAGCGCGTGGCTGTCTTTCACGCCTTTGATGGTGTCATCGGGCATCGGCACGCCGGTCTTGTCCAGCGCTGCACCGCCAGCGAGATATTCTTTGAACGCGAAGGTGTGACCGAATTTTTCGCCTAGAGTGGTGAGCGCGCGAACGCCCTCGACACCGACTTCAGGACCGATGCCGTCGCCGTGAATAACTGAGATGGTGTAATTGCCCATGGGAAGCGTGCTCCTGTGACCCTGATTTCGCGGGAGCGCGGACGCTAGCAACCACCCCTGGGGAGGGAAGAGGGCGGCGATGGATGCTTCTCAATTACTTGACGAGGGAGCGAGTGTTGGTTGGTGATCGTGGGCAAAATGAACGATGCATCCCGCGTCGCGTTCATCCGTCGGAGGATGCATCATGAATTGGTCCAAACGCAATCAGTGGATTATGGGTGTCGCGTTGGTGTGCGTGATCGGACTCGTGGTGCCACAATTATTTCATTCAGCAAAGAGCGTTGGTGCAGAGAGTGGCGAACAGTGGCGAGCTGAAAGCGATACGTTGGTCCAACGCGTGGAAAAACTCGCGGTAGCAGGTGAAATGGACGCTGCTGCCAGTGTTTTAGAAGTGGTACTGCAGCGCGGAGATTTACTGGCAACGGGCCAAGGAGATCGCGCGCGCATGGCGTTGGCTCGGGCGTATTTGGCTGGTGGGCGGCGTGACCAAGCGCTCGCCCAGGTGATGGCCATTCCGTGGGCCGATAAAGGCCCGCAGATCGCGGCAGAAATCGTTGGAATGGAATTGGCGGTACGCTGGCGTGGACTTTTTGACGATCAGTTGGATCTCGTCAGCGGCGCATTGACGCCACAAAAAATAGTCGTGAAGCGCCGTTCGGTCGTGCTGATGGTTTGTGGAAAGATCGCTGGGTACAATATCGCGCTCTTGCAAGTGCGCTCGATCGCGGTGCACGCATGGTTAAGGCGGAAGGTGGTCAGGTGATGATGCCCGGTACGCCGGCATTATTGTCATTGGCGCGTTACAGTCGTGGTGATGGTACGCTGGCGACATTGATGACAGCACTTGGCGCAACGTCGCAGTGGAGTCCCGATCTTGCGCTCAGCGTGATGCGTTTGCATCTGAGCGAACACGAAATTGAGCAAGCTTTCGCTGCCGCCGAAGTGTTGTGGACACATCATGCTGATTCGACGCAGGCAGGTTTGGCTTTTCGTGAACTGCGGTTGTGGCAATTGCGCCGCAAGGCCATGGAGATGACGATAAATTTCTGGAGTTATCCGCTCTTTGAGCAACGTCTGGATGAGCTTGCAAAAAAATTTGTCGACTTAGCGACCAGCGCTGAAGTCGCCGCTCGTCAGGAACGTGAACTGAATCAAGCGGCAATGGCGGCGGGAATGAAGGCGGTGGTCATGGAGAAAGTGGTAAACGAGAAGGTGGAAGTACATGAAAATATTCCCATCGACGTAAGTGTCTCAGCAGATGTCGTGTCTAGCGAGTTGCCTGAGACCATACCATTAAATGATAAACCCAAAGAATGGCGATTAGCGCATGACTATGACGGTATCTCGCTACGCGTCGAAGCGCGCGAAGTCGCTGCTGGCAGTCCTGTTTATATTCATCTCGCCAGCGAACATCGCGGTGAACATCAGGTGAGCGTCTATCGAATCGACGGACGTGAGACGTGGGATGCGCTCAATAAATTTCCTACGCGTAACTATTTGCCGAAGACGGCCGTGGCAGAGCGAACCGTAGAGCTAAATGAATGGCAGAGCATTGGTACGAGTATAGAAAAATCATTAACGTTCCCGGATCTCAAAGAGGGCTTCTATATCGTTACGGTGAGCGCACGGGGATGCCCGGTAGTGATCATGAGCGGCGTCACCGTGGTAGATCCAGATCTTCACCTTATCGCTGGACGTGCAGAGCTGTTGGCATGGGTGGTCAAGCGGGCGACTGGGCAGGGTAAGGTTGGTGAACCGATTCGCGCCACGGTGACGCTTGAACGCAATACCGAACGCGCTGCTGGCAGCGCCTGGGCTGCTGCAGATCCGGAGTGGCGCAGCGGATTCATTGAGGGATTCACCGGAATTCCTTCGCCTGATTATAAACGCGCTGATCAACAGGCTATGTTTGCGCAGGGAGTCACGGCAGGTAAATCGGCAGCTACTGCGGACCCCGCGCTGAGCGTTGAATTATCCGGTGTCAGCGGAGCGGACGGAATGCTGCGTCTGCCCTTGCCAGAACGTTTGCGCGGACGGGCGTACCACGTGCAGGCACATATTGATCGCGCCGATGTCGCCGTCGTGCGCACCGCATCATTCGGAGAAGATGCGGCATGGACCAGCAAAGCCGTCGTGTGGGCGGATAAACCATGCGCGCGTCCTGGTGAAACATTGCGCTATAAAGTGCTTTTGCGTGATTTTAATGGCAATGGCTATCGCTTGCCCGTTGGTGAACTGCGCACGCGATTGAAGCTTGGTGATGCAGAATTAAGTGATGTAACCTTGCCCGTTACTGACCATGGCACGTTGTCAGGATCAGTTCTGATTCCCCCAGGAGCCACGGACGGAGATGTCACGTTAACGCTTGGTGATGGCAGCCCACATCATGTAGCGAAGGTGGAACGCGTACGGTTACCGCCAGTACGTTACGAACTGATTGGAATTGATGCTGGTTTGCAAATTCGCGCGGGTGAATCCGTCCCCCTGACGATTCGCTTACGTGATCGTAGCGGTGAACCATTGGCTGGCATGGTGGTGCATTTGGACTTGAGAGCGGAAGCGAACAGTGTGAAACTTCCTTGCGAAGCGGTACCGCCATTAACGTCTGATTTGGCGGGCGAGGTACATTTTTCTATTCCCACGACCGAAGGAGTGGAGGCCGATTACCAGGCTGACATTTCTTTCGCCTACGACCATGTCACCTATCGCGCCGCTCACGATTGGCGTACCTGTACGTTTCCCTTTTTACTGGAAGCGACCTTGCGTGAGCGCGACCTTCGTGTTGGAAATGTGACGCAGGTCGAATTACGTATGCCGGTTGGCGCTGAAGTCAGCGTGCAATTTACTCATGATGGAGTGATGCTGGGAAAATCGGTACTCGCCAAGGGTCGTTCGCCGGCGTGGACGCAGGTGGCTCTTGGTATTGATATCGCACACGTCGGGGCGAACGCGCTGACTATCAGTACCGCAGTTTTAGGCGGAAAAACGGCCAGCCGCAGCTTAGCGCTATCAGTTCAGGATAAATTGTCATCAGAAGATGCAGCTAAAGTGGCATTAATTCCCTTACGGAATCGTGTCGAGACCGGTGAGGCTCTGTCGCTGGCGTTGGGTATCAGCGATCCTGGTCGAGATGTCTTCGTGTTAGGTGGTGCGCGTGATGTGGTGTTTGCACGGGTTGAGCGTATGGAAAAAAGTTCACAGAAAACAGAGGTCACTATAGCTGCCACATGGGCGCCAAATGTATTTCTGTCAGGTATCGCATATCTTCCTGGTCAGGGTTTTGTTGTCAGTGCTCGTCGTGAAGTGGAAGTCTTGCCGATTGATCGTTTGCTGACCGTAACGGTGACGCCGTCGCGTGCTGATCTTCGCCCGGGTGAAGTGATTGAGGCAGCGGTGCAAGTCGCCGATTGGCGCGGTCAACCGGCGGCGAACTGTTCTTTATCACTCGGTGTGGTGAATGATTTGTTGTATCAATTGGCTGAGGATCCAACGCCTGATCTCTGGCGCTATTTCCATTCATATCATCGCCCCTGGGGATTGATTGAAGGTCAGATAGATGCGATGAATTTTCCGCATGGAATGTTGTGGCGCTCGGTAATCAGTCGTTGGCAGAACGTCGATGACGACATGAGCGACAAGGAAAGACGAATCTTCGGCCGCTCTCGTAGCGTCATGCGCGGTGGTGGATCTTGTAGTAGTGCGATGATGGAGCGCGCATTGATGCAGCCTGAAACCGACAGTGCGATTTGGTGGGTCGCCGATCTACATACGGATGCGTTGGGCAAAGCCGTCGTGCGATTTCCTTTGCCGCAACACGCTGGTCGTTTTCGCTGTACGGCGCGGGCGAATGATGCCAGCGCTGCGGTTTTGGTGGGCGAAGTGCGAAGTATGATCGCTAGTCGGGAACCATACTTCTGTTCGCTCGACTTGCCGGATGTGGTTGCCGCTGGCGACGTGGTCCCGGCGCAAATTCAAGTTGCCAATTATGAAGACCAAGCTCAGACCGTGGTGTTGACGTTGCCGGACGGCGCTACTCGAGAAATGGTACTCAATGCGAAAGCGCGACGCACGCAGACGGTATCGGTGACTATTCCTGCTGATGTTATTCCATCTGCCGAAGTGATGCGTCTGGGAAATATTGTCGGTGAACGTTTGACTTTACGCATTTCACTTTCCACACCGACCGTTGGCGCGCGTGTAGTTTCGGCCAGTGCTACCACATTGCGCAGATTGCCTGGGCTTCCCATCAATCGTCAATTACAAGTTGTTGCCGATGCTGATGGCGTGGTGCAATTGCCCGTGGTAATTCAACCAAATGCAGGAGTGTGGTTGCGTTTGCGGGCGTGGCCAGATGGCGCGACGCGACGCGCGACGGCGCTTGCTGAATGGCGCCAGCGTGCAGTCAGCGATCATCCCACGCTGCCGGCGATGGGTTGGTTGCTCAGTGAACCGGGAGCAGAACGGCGCAAACAAATTGCCGCACGGTGGCCTAAGTTGGCCGATGACGCTGCTGCAATCGTGGTCAAACAGGCATCGATTCGTCGCGGTGAAGCGACTATCGGCATCAATCATGTACCGACGGATGCTCTTGGAGATTGGCTGTTAGCACGTGGACGCGCAGCCGGTCAGTCGCTGCCGTCGCCGCGTATGCGTGGCATTGTCGGCGCGACCATCGTTGAACGCGCAGCGAGTGCCGCGACCGCCGTTGCAGAGGGTTGGGGCGAGGGTCGTGCACTGTGGCAAGCGGTGGCCCGTGAACTGCTAGCAAGTAATTCTGCCACCGTCGACGTCGTAGCGATTGCCATCGGCTGTGATGCGGCGCGCTTGGCAGATGATCATGCTAACGGTCAACGGTTAGCTGCGCTTTTGGCACAGCGTGAATGGACGGATGAACTGACCGCAGTTCTTGCCTGTGAGTTATTACCGGAAAAATCAACCGCGCGGGTTAACCAAGTGACGCTTTCAAGCGGCATCGTCGGTAGCACGGAGGTGGTGTTGCCTGCAAGCGAGTACGCCGAATGGGCTGGTGTGGTTGGTGCTGACATGCGTTTGCGGACGGTGCCTGGCGCGTTGGTGCAGCTAGATCTTCTTGTGCAACAGCCCACGCACAAATTCGTCGAAAGCACAGTGAATGTCGATTTATGGCAAGATGTCGGTGATGGCTACGAACGCATTTTTGAAGATCGTCCGATTGGCCCTGGACGTCGGTTGCTGTTGGTGATCGACAATACCAATGATCATGTGCGGGATATGACTGTGGCGTTGCCAAGTCTCTTACGAATTGGCCAAGCGAAGGGCGAAGTATTTCTGATCGATCACCGACAGGATCATTGGATCTTTCCCATTGCTGAGTATGAAGCAGCGATGTCACAAGTTGCCAATGGTGACCGTCAAGCGACCATGGCAATCTTTGCGGCAACGCTCGGTCGCATGACTCCGGTACGTTCGCCCATCGGACGACGCTTGTCGCTGACGATCGACAGCAGCAAAGATGCCGTCATTCATGGCGGCGGATTGACTTCGGCCACGGTGATGAGTGGTCAATGCCTGGTTTTCCCCATAGAAACGCTCGGCGAAGGAACGTGTCTGTGGCCGGGTACGAAAATCGATCAATGGCAACTCGCTGATCGCATTTTGCGCATCGCAGCCGTCGACCAACCAGTTCCGACATCCATCATGACGGGTCATCCACGCTTGAAGGAATTGGTCGCTATCGCAGCACGTGGCACAATGAATGAATTATCGTGGCTGGTAAGCAGTAGCGCATGCCGCAACGATTTATCATCATGGGATCGGGCATTACGTATTCTTGATCCTCAGGCGACGCAGTCGTTAGATGAGTTAATGGAACATCCAGAATCAACCACGAAAGGACATTGGACTCAGAAGAAAATTCGTTGTTGGGTGGATAGTGAACCATTGATGGCAGCGGATGCGTTGCTGATTCAAATGATCATCGGCACGGAAGAACCCACGCTTACATCATTAATCGAATTGGCCGCGACCAGCCGTGAACTCCGAAAAAAAGCGTGGCATGCATTACCGCAACCACAGCCCATTTCAGCGCTACCATTGGTGAATCTTAAAGGTTGGTATGATCGACTCCATCAATTGCAGTTGATTAAAACCAACGATTATCGCGGGTGGTGCTGGGAACAAGAATTGAATCCGGATATGCTCGCGCGTTTAGATTACGCTCATACTTTAGATGCTTGGGTCGCGTTCGCTCGCCAGCAGTTGGAATTACCGTTGCGAATTGGCGCAGGCGTTCGCACGGGAAATACCGTCAGTACTTGGGTGACACTCGCTAGTTCCGATCACACGGGTCACATTCAGCAACGCGAATCACGCAGTGATCCAGGTTTTGGTGGTGGCAATTTGGGCAGCAGCAGTCTGCATGATGGGTTAGTCGTCGTCGCACTGAAAGACGCGTATGAAGTGCGTCCGTTTTTGCCGCCGCCACAGCCGCATTCGACGGAATTGAGTTTCGACTATACCGACGTTCCTGCGACGGAAGCATTGGCTCATCTCAATATCTTGCGGGCAAATCGTGGACTGGTGCCGGTGCGTCTTTCTAGCGCCATCACGGTTGACGAGCGTGCACTCCTGCCAGCAGTGACGCTTCGACTCAGCGATGTATCAGCGGACCTTGCGGTTGAGTTACTAGCAAAAATTATCGATTTAAAGTTGGTGCGCGAACGCTCGGAAATCCGTCTAGAACGTCGGGAGTAAAAGATAGTTATTAAAGATAGTTGTCATGCAGTGTGACTAGGTGATGCGTTTTTATTACATATGAACGAGCGTTGAAGACGGCTTAGCTCTGTGGCTGTGCGATAGCATCAATTGGCTGTTTTCTTAGGAAAAAAAACGACAAAAGAAGTCTTTACGTGACAAGTTGTTGGATTGGTTTCTGTCGTTTATAGGCGACATGAGACTTTTGCTGGGGCGAAAGTAAGCAATGGAAGTTTTTTTTCGAGCACGGTTTCGCCTTGGTTGGCTACAGAATAATGATCTACCATTGCGTGTGCTACATTCAGAGAAAATAGCATGACTCGTAGTATTTAGTAATTATTAATTGATCTACTGTGACGCCTCAAGTTTTAGCAATGTGTTTTTCGGCCGGGCAGGATATCTCATTTCGTTCGATTTACCAAGTCGCCGCGTTCTCGTAAGCTAAGTCAGTTCCATATTCACGTTTTACTCATTTCTTTAGGAGGCTTCATGTCGCATTCTTTGGGTCGCACTTGCTGGTCGACAATGTCTATTTTTCTCCTGATGACCGGTTTGGCGACGGCGGCGGATCTGCGACCCGATGAGCGATTAGTGATCGATGCTTTTGAGCGTGAGCTCGGTGCTCGTGCCGTGGCTGCACGAAGTGGCAACCTTGTCGCTGATTCTCAGAATTTGGTAAAGGCCGCGCGTGATCGTCACGCCGTGATGCGCCGCTTGGTACGCGAAGATCCACAGCAGGCGGTTGCTTTGGCCCTTGATCGAGTTCGTCGCAAATTAGTTCCAGCGGCAGCTCAGGGCGAGTTAGAACAAGAAGTCAGTATCATGGGTACGTTAGAAGTTTTGGTCGCCCGTCCGGTTGACTCGACTCAGAAGGCGATCGTCAAACGTCAGGCGGTCATTGATGGGCAGCGTTACGATGTGGCGACTTGGGGCGGCGGTCTACAAGATGTCAGTGCGACGAAACGCAGCCTGCATGGTGTGGTGGTTGATGGTGTTCTTGCGTTGTTACCAGGGCGTTTACGCGTGCTTAAAGCTGGTGAATCAGTGGCGTCTGGAAAGCGCCTTGATGATCAACGCTGTTCGGTGTCGGGGAAATTAGCCGGAGCAAATCAAGAACCAGATGACGGTCTTGATGATGTGATTGTTGAGAGTGGCGATGCCGTTCATGTGTTATGTCAGGGTGGACATATCGCTCAGTTAGGTGATCAGATCGCAGCTGCAGAAGCGGGATCAGCGAAACTGGCGAGCTCATGGACCATGGGCCCCAAAACGGTGCTGTACTCGATTGCTCGCTGCGCTGATGAAACGGCTTTTCCTGAAACGACGACGGTGGCCGACGGAATCATGACGATTGTAGCAGCACGGTATTCAGCGCAGTCATGGGGGCAAACGACGATGACTTATAAAATCATTGAGATCGTTTTGCCGAAGACGAAGGCGGAATACATCGCGTTAGGCGGTACCGGCGATACCACGTTGCTTGCGGATGCACGCGCCGCAGCCACCGCTTTGGATGCGTCAAATAGCTTATCGAATTGGAGTTTTGACTGTGTGCGTTTTACTCCGTTATGGGGATGGGGAGGGCAGGGTTATGTGGGCGGTAAAGGCACTTGGCTGCAATATAGTTCTTCAGGCACTGCCATTCATGAGTTGGGTCATAACTACGGTCTGATGCACGCGAACTTCTGGAATACCAGTGAAACCAGCGTTATCGGAGCTGGCGCGAATGGAGAGTATGGTGACCCCTATTCAGAAATGGGCGGCGACGGTCAGTTCAGTGCTTTTGAAAAATGGCGACTGGATTGGATCCTGACCGCAAACACGCAGATTATTACGACCAGTGGAACGTACCGGGTTCATGCCAGCGATAGCTCGACCGCTCCATCGGGATCCGCGATGTATGCACTACGAATTACCAAAGATAGCCAGCGTGATTACTGGATTTCTCATCGGCGCGAATTTAGTAACGCTTGGAATCTTGATGGTGTCCATCTGCACTGGGATCCGTGGGCCATTACGGGGATTGGTGATTCAAATGGTGGTGGACAGTTGCTCGATACCACTCCTGGTACGGCGCAGGGAAAAACTGATGCCGCACTGGTGCGTGGTCGCACCTTTGCTGACACGGCATCGAATATCTACATTACGCCAATGACGCTTAATACCGGAACCACTCCGGTGTCGATGGATGTGGTCGTGAACATCGGTCCTTTCCCATCGAATCGTAATCCAACGGTATCCGTTGTGGCAAGCTCCACGAGTGTTTCCACGGGAGCCACGGTTTCGTTTACGGCGACGGCCAGCGATCCCGATGGTGACCCGCTGGCTGTTTATTGGGATATGGCTGACGATACGTGGTCTTCGAATACGCTGACCCCGACGAAATCGTGGAGTACCGCGAAGATCTATCCGGTGCGCGTGACCGTCAGTGACATGAAGGGCGGTACCGCCAGTGCAACGGTTTTGGTGACTGTCGGTTCGGTTTCGACATTCATGATTTCTGGTGCGGTGCTCACTTCAGGTGGAGCTGGTGTCGAAGGGGTTCGTGTTCATCGTGGCACGACAACGGGTTCAGTGTGGACCAATAGCGATGGAACCTACGCGCTGCCCAACTTGTCCGCAGGAAGTTACACCGTCGTGGCACAGAAAGATGGCGCCATTTTCGCCGAAAATTTCACCAATCCGGTTACCGTTGGCCCAAATGCGACAGGAAAGAACTTCACGCAGGGTAATCTGCCCCCGACTGTCGCCACGCCGGCTGCGGCAAACCTGGCCACGGTTACCGCCACCACCACGACGTTGTCAGTACTTGGCGCTGATGACGGTGGCGAAGCTTCGCTGACCTACACGTGGGCGGTGACGGGAACGCCTCCGGCGGCAGTGACCTACTCATCAAATGGTAACAATGCCGCGAGAAGTAGCGTTGCTACATTTACGAAAGCAGGAACCTATCCGTTTCAGGTGACCATTGCTGATTTGTCGGGTCTGACCGCTACGAGTTCCGTTACGGTGACGGTTAATCAAACCAATACCACCGTGGTGGTGTCGCCAACAACCCCCATCGTTCATGTAGGATCGACGCAGACTTTCATGGCCAGTAGTAAGGACCAGTTCGGCACGACATTGAGCGCTCAGCCAACATTTAGCTGGAGCGTGTCCGGTGGAAAAACGATTTCGTCTGGCGGCGTTGTTTCAGCCATAACGACGGCAGGGGGACCGTACACCGTTACGGCTTCAAGCGGAGGCAAGAGCGGGACCACCACGTTCACCGTGATCAACGACACGCCGATCATTTCGGCCATCGCCGATCAAACGGTAGCGGTAAGCATCGCCACCAGCGCCATCCCATTCACCATTGGCGATACGGAAACCGCAGCGACATCATTGACGCTGACCAAGGTTTCTTCGGACATCGCGTTGGTTCCGACGGCAAATATTGTTCTTGGCGGTAGCGGCGCCAATCGCACGGTAACCGTTACCCCAATAACTGGATTAACCGGAGTTGCGACCATCACCTTGACCGTAAAAGATGCACAAAATGCTTTCGCGACTGAGGAATTTGCCATCTACATCGGCGTCTCGCCACCAAGTGGTAGTGGCAGCGGTGGTGGCGGTGGAGGTGGAGGAAAATGCGGACTGGGCGCCGGACTCAGTGCTTTCTTAGCGATGATTGCCTTGATGTTTCAGCGGCTGATCGGCCGCCGCCGCAGAAATGACCCCACCTAAGCTTTTGATTCTAAACGCGGCAGTAGGAATTCAAATTTCTACCGCCAAGGCGCAAAGGAAAGACAGGGTTTTGAATTCCTACTGCCGTTTTAGTGTGGACGGCTTTGCCGCCGAAGACCAGGGGCCAGTGGCGGGGCCCGAACCTGGGTGGCACCATCCAGATGATTCAGCGCTTAGTCAAAGAGCCACTGGTCTGGTAATGAACAAGGAATGCCATTGGTAATCAAGGTGCGTCCGTCCTGAACGGGACCGCTGGCAGATTGGCTTTATTGCTCAGCGAACACGCGGGATTGTCGCCCCAGGCGTAGCGCACCGCGACTGGTGTGGTCACTGAGGCAGCCGAGACCACCACGGTGTCGCCAACGATTTTTGCATTAGCCCAGACAAATTTCTTATCGGCACCAGCGATGACAAAGCCGGTGAGCGTGTCGCCAACCACGGTAAGGCCGCCGCCCAGATGATCGAACGACAGCACGATAGTAGCGCCGTCGATCTTCATGCTTTTATAAACAGGTCCGGAATATTCGATTTTCTTGCCATAGTCTTTGGCCAGTGCGTTGAGCGCTAAACGCAATCCGACGTCTTGCTTATTTTTCGGGTGGATGTCATTGGCTTCACCGATGTCGATAGCTAACGCCAAGCCGGCATTTTTCACCGTGGTCGTGGTCAGATATTGCGCTTCACGCAACGCAGCCCAGCCGCTCTCGGTTGGTTGTGGTTTGCGCTCCATGTGATTTGCCAGTTGGACGATGTAGAATGAAAAATCACCTTGGCCAAAGTTTTTTCGCCAATCGCCAATCATCAGCGACAGCAGGGCGTGATAGTCTTTCGCGCGACCAGCGTTCGCTTCGCCCTGATACCAAATCGCGCCTTTAATGCCGTACGGCACCAGAGGGTTAATCATGCCGTTATAAAGCGATGCGGGCGTATTGAATGCAGAAGCTTTTCCATCGGGTGCAGCCGGTTTCTTTGGCGTTGGCTTGCCTGCGGCCTTTGCGGCAGCGACGTCTTCGGACCATTTTTCCAGCGCTTTTTTATGCTTTTCGATTTCAATCGGCATGTTCTCTAGGTGCTTCTCCCACGCAGAAACGACGTCGGTGAAAGGCGCTGTACTGATCAGAGCTGGCTTGCTGGTCCATGATTCAGCAGGAGTTCCGCCCCATGACGTATGAATGAGACCAATGGGAACATCAAGCTCTTGCGCTAATTTACGACCGAAAAAATAACCCACAGCGGTGTAACTACCAACCGTTTGCGGTGAGCACACGGTCCACGTTCCACCGCAGCTCGACAGCGGTTGATCTGCGGCTTTTTTCGTGACGGCAAAATGGCGTAGTTTCGGGAAATGAGCCGCAGCAATCTCTTGATCCGCGTCGCGGCTTTTTTTCACCGTCCATTCCATGTTCGATTGTCCGGAGCAGATCCACACTTCACCCACCAAAACATCGCTGAGCGTGATGGTATTGGTGCCAGCGACGGTGAGATCGTAAGGACCACCCGCTTGGTGTGAGGCAAGCTTTACGATCCAGCGTCCGTCAGTACCCGTAGTGGCAGACTGATTTTGGCCATCAAAAGTAACCGTCACTTTTTCGCCAGCTTCGGCATTTCCCCAGATCGGAATCTCAATTCCACGTTGCAACACCGCGTGGTCCGTAAACGGCGAGGCGAGCGTGACAGCGGCGTGAAGGGAAGTGAGTCCACCAGCAATCACAGCAGCAAAGCGAACCAGACGGTTGATGATCATGGAGGTACTCCTGAGTTAAAGCTGGCTGAGTTAAAGCTGACAAACCAACGTTGGGCTAAAAGCAACCTGATCGCAACTGGTGCAGCGATACGTCACGCCATTCCAGGTGCCCTCAACTTTGGCAGGTCCTAATTCTTGACCATGAAGGTGGCCGTAAATACAAAAGGTCGCTCCTGCGGCTTCGATCAACGAGGTGAAACGACTGGCCGTGCGCCCTGGTGGAATGGGCGGATAATGAAACAGGCATACGCGCAGCCCACGCGGACGACCAGCGGCAGCATCTAACTGATCCAGTGCGGCGATGGATAATTTGAGTTCATGCTCTTCGCGTACCAGCCATGCTTCAATATCTTCGGCCGTACGAGTGTCACCATAGCGCGTCAAAGCGGCGAAATCACCGCCACGAACGCCAAAAAAACCAACGCCATGAATCGACACGGCGGTTTTTTTTAATGCATAGGTGTGCGGTGGCAGCAATTCCGCCATGCGTTTATGCGTGCCCGTCCACCAATAATCGTGGTTGCCTTTGACCATCACCTTGTGACCAGGACGTGCTCCTAACCACGCAAAATCGCCGGCAACTTCCGGCGGTTTGGAGGCCCAACTAAAATCACCTGGAGTCAGCACGATGTCCTCTGGACCAACCAAACGATCCCAGTTTTCTGCCATGCGTCCGGCGTGATTACCCCAATGGTCGCCGAAGACATCCATCGGCTTGGCCCCGGAGGTCGAAAGATGTAGGTCGGATAGCGCCCAGATAGCCGGCATAGGGCGGCAATCTAGGGCGCCGCGTAAGGGCGCTAGAGCGAACCTGGGCAAAGTCTTAGTGCTGTCTGCAAGGGAATGTGAAAACGGGAGTAAGCGGATGAACGAGGGATGCTCTTGCCGTGTTTCGTATTCTTAGGATCTTCCGCCGCCATGCCGATCATTCTTCATGGTACGAGCGATTTTGATCAAGTGACGGTCAAGCATCCTGATGGCTTTGAGGTCATTCTGGTGAACCTTGATGGCGTCGTACACGGCTATCGCAATTCGTGCCCGCATATCGGCATCGGTTTGGATTACGGTGATGGGCGCTGTAAGCACGGCGATCGTGAACTTATCTGTCATATGCACGGCGCGCTGTTTGAAGCTGACAGTGGTTTATGCGTCGATGGTCCGTGCTCAGGAGAATCATTAACGCGACTTCCCGTGCAAATCGATCCGGCAGGGAGAGTCGTATGCGTTTGAATGTCCGCTGTCCGCTGTCCGCTGTCCGAGGTCTTTTGGCGACTTGGATTTCTCGGTGGTTCGCTGGAAGTAAATGCGACGGGAGAAACCATGCTTGGTCCTGAACATCCGACGATCGGTCGGAGTGATCTTCTGAGTCCGGTGCCGCCGCATCCGCTTGATGCTTTGGTAACGGCGCAGCGCGCGCGAAAATATCGTCAAGTATTGGCTCGTCGTACCGAACGTTTGATCGTGGTAGTCGAAGATTGTTTCGATCCGCATAATGCGACGGCTATCGTGCGGACATGTGATGCGTTTGGCCTGCAACGGGTAGTCGTCACCACGGGGCGAAATAGTTTCAAAGTGAACCCGAAAATTTCACAGGGCAGTCATCTGTACATGGATCTGCAGGTATTTCCTGAAATCAGCGCAGCGTACACCGCACTGCGCGCTGAAGGATATCGTATCTTGGTGACGGACCTAGCTGCTGGAGCGGTATCGAGTCCAGATCATCTGCGCCCGCTGTTAGAAGAACGTCCACTGGCCATCGTCTTCGGCAACGAGGGCAGCGGAGTTTCTCCAGCGGCCTCACAATTAGCTGATGGACATTTTTTGATTCCGATGGTGGGTTTCCCGCAAAGTTTGAATTTGTCCGTTTCGGTCGCCGCGAGTTTATGGGCATTGCGTGGTCGCGAGTTAACCGCCGATCAGCCCGGTGATCTTCCGCCAGAACGCCAACAAGCGCTCTACGATCATTGGGTTCGAACTCATAAAGGTGAGGTTGCCGATGCCGCTTTACGCCATGCCAGAGCGACGCATGAAACCGGTAAGCACGGCGAAGTACTGGATACCTTCCACGGCTGAAGAGAGCGACATGAATCGTCGATCGCGGGTTTCGCTATTCGTTGGTTTCATAAAGCGACGTCATTTACCGTATTTCTTCACGCACCCTGGTTGTTCATCTTGTTGGCCTTTATCCCCTGAGTTGCGGAATGCTTCCCAAGGTTGACTTGTAATGACCATAAACGTTTTGAACGCTTAGCCATTATGCACATTGCCATCATCGGAAGCGGCATCGCCGGCATGGTCAGTGCATGGACGCTCCATAACGCTGGTCACTTGGTGACCGTCTATGAATCCGGTTCGTACGTTGGCGGTCATACCAACACGGTTCCGGTTGACGTTGCCGGACAGACGTACGCCATCGACACCGGGTTTATCGTTTTTAACGATTGGACCTATCCTAATTTTATTCGCTTACTGGATCTTATCGGAGTGGCGTCAAAACCGACGGCGATGTCGTTTAGCGTTCGTGATGCGCGTAGCGGAATGGAGTACAATGGCACCTCGCTCAATACGCTTTTTGCTCAACGGAGTAATTTATTTCGCCCTTCATTCTATCGCATGATCAGCGATATCCTGCGCTTTGGGCGCGAGGCACCAGCATTGCTAGCGGATGACGATCATCAGCTGACCCTTGGTGAATACGTTGATCAGAATAAATACTCGCGCCAGTTTGTTGAACAATATTTATTGCCAATGGGTGGAGCTATCTGGTCGGCTGGCACCGCTGCCATGCGTGGATTCCCTGCACGTTACTTCGTTCAGTTCTTTAAAAATCACGGCATGTTGTCAGTCGATGAGCGGCCTCAGTGGCGGGTGGTCAAAGGTGGCTCTTGGAACTATGCGAAAGTATTGGTGGCACCATTTCGCGATCGTATCCGTCTCGACACTCCCGTGCAATCCATTCGTCGTGATCCCACCGGAGTCACCATCGTAGCAGGCGGACAATCCGAGCGCTTTGATCAGGTGGTGATCGCCGCGCATGGCGATCAAGCGTTATCGTTGTTGAGTGATCCGAGTGTGGCTGAGCAAGATGTTTTGTCGGGCTTCACGTATACTCGCAACGAAGCCGTGCTTCATACCGACATCAGCCTTATGCCGCGTCGTCGACTCGCCTGGGCAGCATGGAACTATCACCTGACAGGTGAGGAAAATGCACCCGTTCCGGTGACCTATGACATGAATGCACTGCAAGGAATTGACGCACCGGAAAGATTTTTGGTCACGCTGAATCCACCGGTCGGTATTGCTTCAGAACGTGTGTTGCGCCGAATCAGCTATCAACATCCGCATTACAGTCCTGCTGCGGTAGCATCACAAAAGCGCTGGAAGGAAATCAACGGCGTCAATCGTACCTATTTTTGCGGCGCGTATTGGGGCTATGGTTTTCATGAAGATGGCGTGGTGAGCGCACTGAAAGTTGCAGAGCGTTTCGGCGTTGGGTTATCGGGTCGAATCGCCGTGGGTAGCGCGTGAATCAATTCCCGCACAGTGCGATTTACGAAGGGACCGTGACGCATCATCGGCGTCATCCGGTTGAACATCTTTTTTCCACGCGTCTGTTTCATCTTTATATTGACCTTGCCGAAGTCGATTCGGTCTTCGCCGGAACGCGGTGGTGGAGGAATGAGCGCTCCGCGCCTGCCAGTTTCCGTCGTCGTGACTATCTTCCCGGTTTATTGCCCCTTGATCAGCAGGTGCGCAGTTTAGTGCATGATCGACTTGGTCATTGGCCAAGGGGAGCCATTCGTTTACTGACGCATGTGCGCTTTTTTTCCTTGTCGTTTAATCCAGTCTCATTTTATTACTGCTTTGCCGAGGACGGAACGCTGGATGCGATTATTGCCGAGATAACGAATATACCTTGGTTGGAGCGCCATGCTTACGTCCTTGATTGTCGCGGACGCCAGCCACAAGACCTGGTCTTCGAACTCGACAAACGCTTTCATATTTCGCCCTTCATGGGCATGGATCAACATTATCGCTGGCGATTCACGGTCCCTGGAAAAACGCTCAGCGTGCACATGACGTCGCTGGAAAATGATCGCTCCTTGTTTAGTGCAAGTTTAGTCCACCAACGAAAAAAGCTCACTGCGCGAGCATTGGATGGATTGCTGTGGCGGTATCCTTTTATTTCTATGCAGGTGGTGGCTGGAATTTATGGTCATGCGGCACGGCTGTGGTGGAAAAAAGTGCCCGTATATGATCATCCCAAATTAACTTCAAACGTTCGCAGTCCTGAAACATCCGTATTTTCTAGTTCTTCGTCTTATGCGGCTCATGCGGCTCATTCGGCGACAGTCGCCGATTTACCCTCCGGACATCCGGACTTCACGGCCACTCGGCCAATGAATCAAAGGTAATCATCTTATGGATCCCAACAGTTCTTCGGTGACGAAATCCGAGCCGATATTTACCTCTGCACGAAAACAGATGACCACACCTGCGCCCAATCGCATGGCTACTTTTTCTGAGCGTCTTGCGCGCAAGGCCGTCCTTGGACGTATGCGCACGATGGGACATGGGCGCCTACTGATTGCTGAAGATGGCGCCGCGCATGCCCTTGGCGGCGGCGGTGGTCCCGAAGCCTATGTTCATATTCATGATCCCGCGACCTGGGCTGCGATAGCTGGTGGCGGTACAGTGGGTGCCGGCGCCGCTTACATGGCGGGGCAATGGTCGTGCGCTGATCTGACATCGCTGATTCGAATTTTCTTGAGCAATCGTGCGGCGTTGGACGGCATGGAACGAGGAATGGCGCGGATGGGCGCGCTGTTGTTCAAAGCTTTGCATGCCATGAATCGCAACACGCGTGAGGGAAGTCGTCGCAACATTGCCGCTCACTACGATCTGGGAAATGATTTCTACCGCCTGTGGCTTGACGAAACGATGATGTATTCGTCCGCGTTATTTACGCGTGATGACCAGACTCTACAGCAAGCTCAAATTGCAAAAATGGATCGCATTGGCGCGTTACTGGAAATAAAAGCCACTGATCATGTTTTGGAAATTGGTAGCGGTTGGGGCGGCATGGCCATTCACACGGCGCGCACCACTGGCTGTCGTGTTACGACCACGACGATCTCACGAGCTCAGCACGATTTGGCGGTTGAACGCGTGCGCGCAGCGGGTCTCGCCGATCGCGTGACGGTACTGCTAAGTGATTATCGCGATCTGACCGGAACCTATGATAAGTTGGTCTCCATCGAAATGATTGAGGCGGTTGGGCATCAATTCTACGACACCTATTTCGCGACCTGTTCACGGCTGTTGAAGCCAGATGGATTGGCGGTCATTCAGGCGATTACCATTGCCGAGCAACAATATGCTACCGCCATTCGCGAAGTTGATTTCATTCAGCGCTATATTTTCCCAGGCAGCAATATTCCATCATTCGGTGCGATCTCCTCGGCGATTGGTCGTGCTGGTGATCTCAATGTCATATCGATGGATGACTTGGCGCCGCATTATGTTCGAACCTTGCAATGCTGGAGAGAAAATTTTCATACCCACATTGACGCCGTGCGAGCCCAAGGTTTCGATGAACGCTTTATTCGCATGTGGGAATTTTATCTCGCCTATTGTGAAGGTGGCTTTGCCGAACGTGCCATTGGCGTAACGCATCTTCGCCTAGCCAAGCCTGGTTGGCGCCATGGATATCAACAGCGTCTCGACGGAGTCGGTTGATATGACGACCATGACCTTGCGCGTGCCTGCATACCCTATCGTTCATGTGGTGCTTTATCAGATAGTTTGGTTTGCTGCGGTTTTAGGTGGTGCAGCGGGACTCTGGTGGCCAGCGTTGGTTGCTGCGAGCACTCAACTGTTTCTCCATTTTGCCGTTCGCGCCGATCGTGCGCAGGTGGCCTTGCGCTTGTCGATCGTAGCGTTGATGGGTTTTTCCATCGACACCGCGCTGGGATTATTAGGCCTTTGTCGTTACGTTGGCGGCCCAGCTGATGGCGCTATTTCTCCGCTATGGATGGTGGCATTGTGGCCAACTTTCGCATCACTCTTGGATGATATCTGCGCGTGGTTGGTACCACGTCTGGGTCTTGCCATACTCCTTGGCGCGCTCGGTGGACCATTGGCCTACTTTGGAGGCTCTGGCTTTGGCGCGCTAACTTTTCCAAATGGAACGACGGCAGGACTGGTCTCAGTCGGCATAACATGGGGGTTAGCAATGATCGTGATAGTTATGATGTGGCGTCGGCAACAACCGGTGACGCCATGAATCCTCTCTGGTGGCATCTTGGCATTGTCGCTGCGACGATCTCGGTGGTCATGGTGGTGCTGTGGGAAATTCAACGTCGCCGTCGCGATGCAAGTCTGGTTGATGCCGGTTGGGCCGCCGGCATTGGCATGGGTGGAATCGTTCTTCTTGCTCTTGGCGAGGGGGATTTAACTAGGCGTGTGATAACCGCAGTGTTGGTTGGCGTTTGGTCATTTCGCCTGACCAGTCATTTGATTTATGACCGCTTAGTGGGCAAGCCAGAAGACGGACGTTATCAAATGTTGCGCTTAAAATGGGGCGAATCAGCAAATTTTTGGTTCTTTGTTTTCTTTCAGTTTCAGGCCGTGTTAGTGGTTTTCTTTGTTTTACCGTTTGTGGTTATCGCGGCGACTCCGGCATCATTCGGTGCGTGGCATGACTGGTTAGGCGTATCGATTTGGTTAGTCGCTTGGCTTGGTGAGTCGTTAGCCGATCGACAACTAGCGCACTGGCGCCGTGATTCAGCCAATCATGGTCGCACCTGTCGCGGTGGGCTGTGGCGCTATTCTCGTCATCCCAATTACTTCTTTGAGTGGACGCTGTGGTTTTCTTATGTCGCATTGGCAATGAGCGCTTCATGGTGGCCAGTAACCATGATCGTTCCGCTCGTTCTGTTGTTATTGCTGTTGATGGTTACCGGCATTCCTTACACAGAAAAACGCGCCTTGGCCAGTCGTGGTGATGACTATCGCGCTTATCAACGCTCGACTTCGCCTTTCATTCCCTGGTTCCCACGTTCGGAGAAAAAGTCATGAACGATCTTGCCGCTCCTGTGCAAAACGCTGCGTTATCTCGCCAGCACTGGACCATTGAATTGGCAGAGGGGGGATTCGTTCCCGATGCGATTATTCGTATGACCATGCGTCGACTGCTACGTGATCGTCTTAAGGTAGAAAGAGTTGATGACCTTGAGATGTCTCAGCGACGACTGATGGATTTTATTAAACGCATGCGTCAAAGCCCGATTGCCGTGGAGACCGCTGCGGCTAATCGTCAGCATTATGAAGTCCCCGCTGCCTTTCATCGCTTGTGCATGGGCCATCGCATGAAATACAGTTCGTGTCTGTTCACGACCGGCAATGAAACGCTCGATCAGGCCGAAGATGCGATGTTAGCATTAACCTGTGAGCGCGCTGGTCTGATTGATGGTCAGGAAATTCTCGAAATTGGCTGTGGCTGGGGTTCCTTAACCTTGTGGATGGCAGAGCACTATCCGCATTCGCGTATCCGCGGAGTGTCGAACTCGCACTCACAGCGTGCTCATATCCTTGGTCAAGCGGAGAAACGCGGGCTGACCAATATCAGTATTGAAACGGCTGATATTTCCACCTACCAACCGCCAGCACGCTACGACCGGGTGGTATCAGTCGAATGTTTCGAGCATCTACGTAATCATCCGGAACTTTTTAAGCGGATAAGTCAGTGGCTAAAAGCAGACGGTCACTTGTTCTGTCATGTCTTCACGCATCGCTCGGTAGCCTATACGTTCGATGATCAAGGCGATGATGATTGGATGGCTCGTCATTTCTTCACCGGCGGCATTATGCCAAGCGATTCACTCTTTACGTATTATCAAGATGACTTGGCGCTGGATCAGCATTGGCGAGTCAACGGCACGCACTACGCCCGTACCGCACGTTGGTGGTTAGAAAACCTGGACCGCCATCGCAGCGAAGCCATCGCCCTTTTCACCAAAGATATGCCCATCGAAGAGGCGAAGCGTATGGTCCAACGCTGGCGCATGTTCTTCATGGCCTGCGAAGAACTGTGGGCATTCAACGGCGGCAACGAATGGCTGGTGAGCCATTATCGGCTTCATCGACGCTGAAGAGCATTTGCTGCGAGCTGCGAGCTGCGAGCTGCGAGCTGCGAGCTGCGAGCTGCTGTGTTTCTCTGCGATTCCGGTGGCTACTGTTGTCAAACTCGTGGCTCGTAGCTCGCAGCTCGTAGCTCATCCTCGGCCTTATTTCCCCTCAATCCGATAGAGCGATTTCTTCGACCGTACGATCAATGATTTCCCGACCACCGCTGGGCTCGCCATGCAGCCGTCGTCTAATTGGTTCGTTGCGATGACTTTCATCACGGGCCCTGGTTCGATAACGGTCGCCTTGCCGCGAGCATCGAAAAAATACATATGGCCATCAACATAAATGGGCGACGCAGCAAAGTCAGGGCCGATGCGTTCTTTCCATAGCATTTTTCCGCTTGCGGATTCTAGGCAGAGTAAAATGCCGCTGTCGTTGACGACATAGACTCGTCCATCAATCAGCAGCGGCGACGATTGTGATAGACCGGTGAACTTGGTTTTCCACGTAACGTGGGTAGCAGTGACATCACCCTTGGCGTCGCCAAGTTTAATGCCCCAGACTTCAGAATGATTAAAACCAGTGGGAAGCACCAGCATCTTGCCGTCGCTTACTGGGATTGAAGCGTTGGAATAACCGGTGTAATCGACGTACCACAGTTCTTTGCCTGTTTGCGGATCACTGGCGTAAAGTCGTTCGGCGGCGGCGGCCAAACATTGTTCAGCGCCATCAATAGTGAAAATAATCGGAGTGCCAAAAGACTTACGCGCATCCGCCGCAATTTTTTGCAATCGGGCAGTCGCCGTGCGTGGTGCTCGCCA
The DNA here is from genome assembly GCA_043775355.1 of Planctomycetota bacterium. Classification (GTDB taxonomy): domain Bacteria; phylum Planctomycetota; class UBA11346; order UBA11346; family UBA11346; genus BOG-1363. Next base: position 23,526 of record JAYVSL010000236.1, on the reverse strand, counting down.
TAATTCTTTGCCCGTCAGGGAATCGAGCGCCACGCCAAATTGAAAATCAGCACCGTCACAGGTGAGCATCAAGTGATTGTGCCAGAGCGCGGGCGAACCACCGGCACCGACTAAAAAATCGACCTTGAGCGTGCGATTTTCCCACAACTTTTGACCGTCGACAGTCGACAAACACGCGGTGCCCATCGAGCCGAAATGCACATAGACGCGATCGCCATCAATGAGCGGGGACGGTGACGCATGGGAATTACGATCATGTTTGACCGGGACGACTTCATTGGTGAAGACCTCGACGTCGGCCAGAATTTTCCCACTGATGAAATCGATTTTGAGCGCGTGCAGCGAATGACCATTCTCAAGCGCCGTGGTGATCCAAATGGCGCCGTCAGCGATCACCGGAGAAGACCAGCCTTCTCCAGGGATCGCCGTTTTCCAAGTAATGTGCTCGGTCTCGCTCCACTGCACGGCAACACCGGTCGCATCAGAATACCCCTGCGCAGTTGGGCCACGCATCTGAGGCCACACATCACTTGCCTCTATAAGGCACAGCGATGTGAGGGTGGCAATAAACGCTAAACTGAGCGCTTTCATGCTACCGTAATGAATGGTGAATATCCGGTTGTTCGCGCTCAAACGCTGCCCTTCTTCGCCTTTTTAACTTTTGCTGGTTTGCCCTGCCAGCAATCGCTGGTGGACAATTGCGCAGCGCCACTGGCCTTGGCCTGAAGAAATAATTGCATGCGGTACGCCACTGCTGGCTTCAGAACCATTTCCATCAGACCGTCACCAAGCGGCATTGGCGTCCCCGTCCAGTGTTTGGTGGTCTTGCGCTTCAGCGAGGCATCGCTGTATTTCGACAATAACGCAGTGATGGCTTTCATTTGTTTATCCATCGCTTTCGCAAATCCCGCTGGCTGCAAATCTTTGGCACCAGCCACATGACCTTCCCAGCGATCCCACACCTGAATCACAGCGTATTCCGCCGAAGCAAATAAACTGTAGCTCAAGTAACGCATCAGTTCGAGGGTAGAACGCTGTGCTGGAGTCGCGCGCCAATCAAGCTGACCCTTCGGAATCTGAGTGACCAGATGCTTGATGATCTTTGCTTCAAGGGTGAGGCTTTTGATGAATGCGTCTTTGGTGAACATGGGGGCTCCAGGGCCGCAGAGGTTGGTGGAATGAGTCCGGCGGCAAGGGAATAAATGGCTCTCCGGCATTCAGTGTGAGTCTTTTTTCAATCCTTGGGGTTCATCGAAAGGGTAGAAAATCGAACAGGAGGCGCGGAGACGCTGAGGTGAGAGGAGGTGAGAGGAGGTGAGAGGAAAAAAATGCTCATTCTCTTCGGCAAGTATCTTCCCCTCCTCCGACCTCCGCGTCTCGGCGCCTCATGTTCTTGGTTTTTTTCTTTGGCTGTCTCAATGAGATTGAACCCACACGAAACGCCGCAGAGCCTTTCTTTGTTGGCACCAGCGAACCCAAGTCGATGAATCCTTCGCTCTGGCTCAGCCGGGTAGTAGAAATCGAATCCATCATTAAGATCCCCCCCCTAGCAACGCCATGTGGACGGCGGCAGGATCGGGCATGGCTTCGAGTTCCGCGCAACGTGCACCTGGTCCCCGTGGTTTGCCGCTGACTGGCAGTTTGTGGTGGGTGCGCCGTGATACGTTGGGTTTCCTACTGTCTGCTCGTGCTCGCTATGGTGATGTGTTGCGGCTGCGCATGGGACACTTGGTTATTCACGTGGTTTCTTCGCCCGCTGGCGTCAAACAGGTACTTAAAACTGCCTATCGTAATTATGTCCGAACAACTGCCACCAATGCCCGATTGATCGACATCGTCGGTCACAGTTTGTTGACGACTGACGGCAAAGAATGGGAGGGCCGGCGCAAGGCGATCGCGCCGTTGATGACGCCAGAACGCAGCGGTCAGATAACTCCAATGGTCGCACGTGTGACCGAAGTGATGGTGTCGCGGTGGTTGTCGACGGGCACCGCTGTCATGGTGAATCCGTCGTTGATGGAACTAACCCTTGCCATTATGACCGAGGTGCTGTTCGGCGTCCCCATTGGCAGCGATGCGGCGCGCATGGAACGTGCGCTGAGTGCGGTCTTAGAACATCACTGGCGGCGAGTGCAGAGTCCTCTCGATTTGCCCCATGTTTTGCCGACCAGGAGCAAGCGGAGTTTTACCGCTGGGACCAAAGAGCTGCGCGCGATTCTCGCCCGTTTACGCAGCGCAGCACCGGGTGATCACATCGCCGGCATCATGGCGCGGTTGTCAGGGCTGAATGCCGATGATGAATTGTTGACGCTATTACTTGCTGGGCATGAAACCACGGCCAACGCATTGGCGTGGGCGCTGTGGTTACTCGCTACCCATCCCGAACATCAGCAACGATTGTACGACGAAGCGGTGGCTGTTCTTGGTGAGCGTCAACCAACGCTAGCAGATCTGCCGCAGTTGGTCCACGCCACGCACGTATTCGAAGAGGCAATGCGTTTGTATCCGCCGATTTGGTTGCTCGATCGTCAAGCGGTGGCTGAGGACGAAATCGGTGGCTATCGCATTCCTGCTGACAGCACCGTGGTGGTCGCGCCGTGGCTGGTTCATCGTGATCCAGAATGGTGGTCCGAACCTGAACGCTTTGATCCTGATCGTTTCGTAAAACGACCCGCTCCGTTTACCTACATTCCTTTTGGTGCTGGACCGCACGGTTGTGTTGGTGGTCATCTGGCGATGGTCGAAGGGCCGCTCATTCTTGCACTGCTGATGCGGCGAATTCGTCTGCGTCCGGCTGATCGCGCGCAGCCAAAACCATTGCCAGGATTAACCCTGCGTATGACCACGCCATTGCGCTTGTTGGTGGAGCAACGATGAGCGCAGTTATTTATTTACCGTCAGAGTTCACCGCCCACGCTGATTTAGGGTCGCCAGCGCCGTCGACGTTGACCACGCAAGGTGTCGATGCGCAGGTGGTCATCCCAGGCCAATTGCATGCCAGCCTGTGGTGGCGCACGGTGCCATTGATGAACGGTGAAAAATTAGGCGTTATCGGGCATTTCCGTGCAGCATCGACGGCGGATATTTTAAGTGTCACGGCGTTGTTGGAGGTCGCGTGTCGCACGCTCAAGGACGCAGGTTGCTCGCTCGCTGTTGGACCAATGGATGGCAATACGTGGCGCTCCTATCGCTTTTTGACCTGGCGTGGTGATGAACCGCGTTTTGCTTTTGAGCCAGATCAAGTTGATGTTTGGCCAACGTGGTGGCAGCAGTCTGGATTTAGTGTTTATGAGCAATATTGGTCGGCAGTGGTCACCCAGCTTGACGCGCATGACGTGCGCTTGGATGCAGCCATTCAGCGGCTGACGCGAGCAGGCGTCACCATCCGCGAGGTCGACCTTGCCGCGTTTGAGGCCGATCTCACGCGCATCTACGCGGTGTCTGAAATCGCATTCCGCGATAACGTGCTTTATACTCCGCTGCCGCAGGCGGAATTCCTCGCCATGTATCGTCAGATCCATCCGCTGTTGCGTCCTGGGTTGTCGTTTATCTCCGAATGTGCGGGCAAGCCAGTCGGTTTTGTCTTCGCCTTACCAGATTTAGAACAGGCGAAACGCGGCGTGCCGATCGACACGGTGGTGGTCAAAACGTTGGCGGTATTGCCTGGTCGCGAGTTGGCGGGCCTGGGGAAAGTATTGCTGGAACGCTGTCAGCATGCGGCGTTTGCCGTAGGATTTCGTCGCGCCATACATGCGCTGATGCATGCCGGAAATGCGTCGCGTAATCTTGGCGACGATGCGCGCGAGATCCGTCGTTACACGTTGTTCGCGCGGCGCTTGCTATGAATTTGGTCGAATTGGTATTGGCCCAGGCACGGGCACGACCGCCAGCGCCAGCGATTATTGCTGGCGAGCGCACGCTGACCTTTGCCGAATTAAGCGCCGGCTCTGCCCGTGCGGCAGCCATGTTTCGTCACGCGGGCTTGGTGCCTGGAGACGCGGTGTTGGTGTTCGTGCCGATGGGCATCGAACTCTACATCTTACTGGCCGGTTTGTGGCGAGCGGGCTTGGTGGCGTTGGTGGTCGATCCATCCGCCGGTCGCGCGCACCTTGCGCGCAGCGTTTCGCGGATGCCGCCAAAGGGATTTGTCGGCACGGCGATGGCCCAACTGCTGCGCTTGTCGGTGGCGGAACTGCGCCGCATACCGCACGCGTGGTCCACTGGATTCCCCTGGTTTTGCCGTCGTTGGAGCACGATCAACCATCAACGGCCTGACGATCGAGTTGAGTCATTATCCGACGATCATCCCGCGTTGGTGACGTTTACCTCTGGTTCCACTGGCGAACCGAAGGGAGCGGTTCGCACCCACGGATTTTTGCGCGCACAACACGCGGCCGTTTCACGCAGCCTTGATCATCAGGTAGGCGCGATGGATTTGTCGACCCTGCCAATATTCGCGCTCGCCAATTTAGCGTCTGGTCAAACGGTATTGATTCCCAATGCGGATGTGCGTCACCCAGGAGCCATCGACCCCGCGCCAGTGTTAGCACAGATCGCTCGGCATTGCCCGCGCAGCGCGGTGGCGTCGCCAGCATTTTTTGAGCGACTGGCTGATGGCTGCGACAGCGGCGCGGGCAGCATCGCTTCACTACAAAATATTTTCACGGGTGGCGCGCCCGTATTCCCGCAGTTGCTTGAACGCTTGCAGCGTCTTGCACCGCAAGCGCACGTGGTGGCCGTCTACGGCTCAACCGAAGCTGAGCCGATTGCCGAGATCGCTTACCGCGACATGGACGCAGCGGATCTTGCGGCGCAACGTGGCGGCAAAGGTCTGCTCGCCGGTCCATTGGTGACGGGCATCGACCTTGCAATTTTGAGTGATCGTTGGGGCACACCGATAGCAACGATGAGCGTCAGTGAATTAACGGATGCGCGTCTTGCCGCTGGCATCGCCGGTGAAATCACCGTCGCCGGTGATCATGTACTCAGCGGTTATCTTGGAGGCGCTGGTGATGCGGAAACCAAGTTCCGCGTCGCTGGTCGCATCTGGCATCGCACGGGCGATGCTGGGTATCTGGATGAGCGTGGTCGACCACCCGTCATGGAAAATTAGAAAGCATGCGGGTGACGGTAGAGAGCAATCACGTGTACTTGTTATTTGATTTTTCCACCGGTGACGCCGCCGGGCAAAATATGGTGACCATCGCCACGCAGGCGGTGTGCGATGATATTATCGCCCGTTCACCGGTGAAACCGGCATATTGGTTCATCGAAGCGAATGCGTCAGGCGATAAAAAAGCGTCAGCCCAATCCTTCGCCAGCGTGCGTGGAAAAAAAGTGACGGCAGAGGTCGTGCTGTCAGCCGAGCTGGTCAAACGTCGCCTGCACACCACCGCGCGCGCCATGGTGGATTACTGGCGCATGTCAGCGATCGGCGGAGTGTTAACCGGTACTATCGGAATTCAGGGACACTATGCGAACGGACTGGCGGCGTTGTTCATCGCCTGCGGGCAAGACGCCGCCTGTGTTTCAGAGGCCGCTGTTGGTGTGACGCGTTTCGAAGAACGCGACGATGGCTCGCTCTACGCCGCCGTGACGTTACCAAATCTTATTGTCGGCACCGTTGGCGGTGGCACGGGTCTGCCAAGTCAACGCGCTTGCCTCGAATTGATGGGCTTGTTCGGCACCGGCCATGCGCGCGCATTTGCAGAGGTCTGTGCGGGCACCGCGCTGGGTGGTGAACTGTCGATCATCGGCGCGCTCGCCAGCGGACAATTTACGCGGGCGCATCAACGCTTGGCGCGCGAACGGCAGAGCACGCATTCGACGCCGCCGATTCCCAAGCCTCCAGCGCCGTCCGATGGGTAATCAGACAGGTGATCCGCTAGGTTGGCGGCGTTGGTGGGTTTATCAGCGTGAACGTTTTCCGTTGGTCGCGCATGGGCCATTGATTCTGGCGTTCAGTTTCTGCGCCGTGGCGTTTTCCGCGCACCTGCGTGGGGCTGGTTGGCCGCACATCGGCGCGGTGGCGGTGGCTTTTGTTTCGAGCTTGTTGTTCTTTCTGCAACTGCGCATCGCCGATGAATTCAAAGACGTCGGCGAAGACACTCGCTGGCGACCATATAGGCCGGTGCCGCGCGGACTGGTCACGCTGCGCGAACTCGGCTGGGTGTTTGTCGCGGCGGCGGTGATCCAACTGGCATTAGCGTTGTGGTGGTCACCGACGCAGGTGGTGGTGCTGGCGGTCGCCTGGGCTTATCTCGCGGCGATGTCAGTGGAATTCGGTTGCCGCGCATGGTTGAAACGCCACCCGGTCATCTATCTGTGGTCGCATATGTTGATCATGCCATTGGTGGATCTTTACGCGACGGCGTGCGATTGGGTGCCAGCCAACGGCACGCCTCCAACAGGTTTGCTGTGGTTTCTGGCGGCCAGTTTCGCTAACGGCGTAGTGATCGAATTAGGCCGTAAAATCCGCAGTCCCGCCGATGAAGAGCAGGGGGTAGAAACCTACAGCTTCTTATGGGGGCCAGCACGTGCATCGGGCGTGTGGTGGGGCATGGTGCTGATCACCGCGACGCTCGCGACCCTGGCCGCCAACGATGCGCACGCGGCGCTGCCGGTGGGCGCGACGTTGGCGGCAGGCGTTTTATTTGCGGGCATGCTGGTGTGGTGGTTTTGCCGTCGGCGCCAACCACGCGATGGCAAACGCATCGAACTCGCGGCCGGATTATGGACGCTGCTGTTGTATGGATCGCTCGGTTTGATTCCTCCTCTGGCGGAGTATTTTCATGGTTGATGCGTGGATCTTGCACCCTGACAGCGACGCTCCTGACGCAGATTTTGGCGGCAAGGCGGCCGCATTGCGCGCGCTTGGTTTGTATGGACTGCCCATTCCCGCGTGGTTCGCCATCGCTCCTGGCGCGTGGCAGGCGAGTCGATCTGCGGCGACTGACGACTGCAGCGTGGTGGCCGATGCCGCGTTGGCGCAGCAATGGACGGCGGCGGCTGAACGACTCGCTGGACCTGACGGTTTGCTTGCGGTGCGTTCATCTGCCAGTGACGAAGATGGCGGCGAGCACAGCTTCGCCGGGCAACTCGATTCGTTTCTCGCCGTGCGGCCTGCCGATGTGGCGGTCAAGGTTGCCGCCGTGTGGAAGTCAGCGTGGAGCGAGCGCATTCTGGCATATCGCGCCAGTCGTGAGCTTGGCGCGCCGCGTCCGCCAGCGGTGTTGGTGCAGCGTTTGATCTCGGCGGACACGGCGGGCGTGGCGTTTTCTGCAGACCCGATCAGCGGCCGCTGGGGTGTTGCGTTGGTGTCAGCAGTGGTCGGACTTGGTACGCGCTTGGTTGGTGGCGAAGGTGATGCCGACACCTGGCGCGTCGATCGCAGTGGTGGCATCAGTGAACGCACCATCGTGCCTAAATCGCATGCGCATCGTCCGCAACCGGGCGCCGGTGAAGGAGTTGTTGATGCGCCAGTTGCTGATCCGCAGGCGCCAGCGCTGAGCGATGCGCAGGTGATCGCGGTGGCCGATTTGGCACGTCGTTGCGCGAGCGCCAAAGGTCGACCACAGGACATCGAATGGGCGTTTTATCACGGCGAATTATTTCTCCTGCAGTCGCGTCCCATCACCACGTTGGCGTCCCAACCGGATCCTGATGGCCGTCCAGCGCTGTGGGACAACAGCAACATCGCTGAAAGTTATGGCGGAGTGACGACGCCGCTGACGTACAGTTTTGCCCGTCGCGCCTACGAAGAAGTGTATCGCCAATTTTGTCGTCTGATGGGCGTGCGCGCGACCACGCTTGATGCTAACGCCGAAACCTTTCGTGCGATGATCGGCTGCGTGCGTGGGCGGGTGTACTACGATTTATTAAACTGGTACCGCGTGCTAGCGCTGCTGCCAGGCTTCCAGGCCAATCGTGGTTTCATGGAACAAATGATGGGCGTGAAGGAGGGCCTGCCGCCAGAACTGGCCAGTGAATTCGCCGCGCCCGGTCGTTGGGAACGCTGTCGCGATGGTCTGCGTTTGCTCGGCAGCATGGCCGGTTTGGTGCGCAACCATGTAACCATGGATCGCCAGATTCGAGCTTTTTACGTGCGCTTAGGGGATGCGCTGGCGACACCGACGGTGCCACTCGATCGTCAGCGGCCCGATGAATTGGTGGCGTCGTATCGCACGTTAGAGCGCAAACTGTTGACCCGCTGGGATGCGCCGCTGACCAACGATTTCTTTGCGATGATTTTTTACGGCGTACTGCGCAAGGTCTGCGAACGCTGGTGTGGTGATGTCGACGGCACGATTCAAAATGACTTAGTTGGTGGCGAAGGCGGCGTAGTCAGTGCAGAACCAGCCGTGCGCGTGCGCGCGTTGGCGGCGTTGGTGCGCGATGACGCGATCTTTGCTGAGCAACTTCGCACCAGCAATTTGGCTATGGTACTTTCCGCTGCCCGTGTTCGTCCAGCGTTCTGGAAGGCCTACCAAGAATATCTTGCTCGTTTTGGTGATCGTTGTTTGGAAGAGTTAAAATTAGAAAGCGCAACGCTGGAAGACGATCCACTGCCGTTGCTGCGTGCCGTCGGTCATTTTGCTGCGCGCTCGGAACAAGCTCCTGCTGATCACGCCGCCAAAGCTCGGGCGGCGGCGGAAATCAAAGTCAGCGCGCGGCTCGGGTGGAATCCGTGGCGTCGATTGCTGTTTCGTTGGGTGTTGCGCAATGCGCGAGCGCGCGTGCGTAACCGCGAGAATCTCCGCTTCGAACGCACCCGATTGTTCGGCCGCGTGCGCCGAATCGTGATGGAACTGGGACATCGGCTGCATGCCGTCGGCGCGCTTGATGCAGCGCGTGACGTCTTTTATTTGGAGCTGGAAGAACTGCTCGGTTTCGTCAGCGGTACTGCTACGTGCCACGATTTGCGTGCCTTAGCGAAAGCGCGTAGCGATGCGTATGCGCGTTATCGCAGCGCAACGGCACCGGCTGATCGTTTCCCGACGCGCGGTTGGGTGGGCGCGACCAATCCATTCACCGCGATGGCCTCCGCCGCCGTGGTTGAAGTCGGTGGTGATCAGCGCAAAGGCACCGGCTGTTGTCCTGGAGTGGTGCGCGGTGTTGCTCGCGTGGTGCGCGATCCGCGCGGGGTTGAACTACCGACTGGATCAATCCTGGTGGCGGAGCGGACCGATCCTTGGTGGATCATGTTATTTCCCGCTGCTGCTGGGTTGGTGGTCGAACGGGGCAGCTTGTTATCGCACAGCGCCATCGTTGCGCGTGAACTGGGCCTGCCTGCGGTCGTCGGTGTGCCTGCCTGTACCACTTGGATCGTCGATGGCGAGGTGATCGAGCTCGACGGAACCACCGGAATCGTCAGAAAAGTGCAGCCGTGAACAGAAAGCAGCAAACATGACCGAGGTCGCTAAACACGCCGAATTTTCCGCCATCCGTTACGCCCAATGTTGGGAAGACGCCGACGTGTTGCTGAACGGATTAGCCATTCGTCCAGGTGACACCTGCGTCGGCATTGCCTCAGCTGGCGACAATTGTTTGGCGATGTTGACACGTGATCCGGCGAAAGTCATCGCGGTGGATTTGAATCCCGCGCAACTCGCCTGTGTTGAATTGCGCGTCGCGGCGTATCGCACGCTTGATCATGCCGGATTGCTCCGACTGATCGGCAGTCGCCCAGGAGATGATCGGCCGGAACTTTATCAGCGCTGCCGTTCGTTGTTGTCGGATGACGCGCAGCGTTTTTGGGACGCGCATGCTGCGGAGGTCGCGGCAGGAATCGGCACCGCCGGAAAATTCGAACGCTACTTCGCCACTTTCCGCGATCGAATTCTGCCGTTGGTGCATGGACGAAAAAAGATTGAGGCGTTACTCGAACCGCGTGATCGCGCGGGACGTCTCGCGTTCCATACGGACATCTGGAATACCTGGCGTTGGCGTTGGCTGTTCGCGATCTTTTTTTCGCGTTTGGTGATGGGCAAAAAGGGCCGTGATCCGGCGTTCTTTCGGTACGTTCAAGGCTCGGTTGCGGAGCGCATCCGCGCACGAGCAACGCACGCCATCACCGAACTGGCGCCCGCTGAAAATCCTTATTTGCATTGGATCATGTGCGGCACGCATCGTGAAGCACTGCCACTCGCGCTGCGGCCAGAACACTTCGCCACCATTCGTGATCGCCTTGATCGCTTTAGTTGGAAACTTGGTACGGTGGAGGACGCGCTTGATCAGCTTGGTCCGGCGAGTGTCGACCGCTTTAACCTCAGCGATATTTTTGAGTACATGGGGCCGGAGGTGTATCGCGCGGCGCTTGAACGGATGGTGCGCGCCGGTCGTCCGGGCGGGCGTTTGCTTTATTGGAATATGTTGGTGCCCCGCAGCCGTCCGGCGGAATTGGCGGATCGTCTGATTGCTCACGAACAACTCGGACGCGAATTGTTGGCGGCAGACAAGGCATTTTTCTATAGTGCCGTGGTGGTCGAGGAACTGCGGTGACGTGGCCGCCGGATCAACTGATCGGCATCGTCTTGGTGGCTGCGCTGCTGTCGTTGGCTATCGGGCTTGCAGCGCTGGCTCGTCGACTTGGCTGGCTCAGCGGCGAAGTGGCGCGCAAGTCGGTGCACATCCAATTGGGCTTTATCATCGCCAGCTTTCCATGGTTATTCACCGACCGCTGGCCGGTGTGGTGCCTGGCTGGCATTGCGGTCATCGCGCTTGCCGGAGTTCGCTGGTTGCCGTGGTTGCGGGCGACGGTCGGTGGGTCACTGCACGATGTCGAGCGCACTTCTTGGGGTGAGTTTTGCTTTCCCATCGCTGCGGCAGTGGCGTGGAGTTTGATGCCTGGTGATTGGATCCGTTTCAGTCTGCCGATTCTGGTCTTGGCGGTGTCCGACGCCGTCGCGGCGCTGGTCGGCACGTGGTACGGGCGCATTCGCTACACTACTGCTGGCGGACGTAAATCGTGGGAAGGTTCGCTCGGCTTCGCTGCCGCAACGTTCATGGTGGTGCACGTCCCGTTACTATTGGGAACTCCGATTGGACGAGCGGAATCGTTACTGATCGCGGTAAATATGGCCTTGCTGTTGATGCTGGTCGAGGCGTTGGCGTGGGAAGGTTTCGATAATCTTTTCATTCCGATTGCTGGACTTTTACTGATCGACGAATGTTACGGCATGCCGTTGCCGGGCCTGATGGAAGGCACCGCAGTGATGGCGGGACTTGCTCTGGGTGCGTGGTGGTGGCGGCGGCGTACGACGCTTGACGACGCGGCGGTGTTGGCCTGTGCGGTTCTTGGATACGTGATGTGGTCTGCAGGTGGCTGGTTGTGGCTGATTGCCCCGACGGTGTTGTTCGTGCTGTACACCGCGCTGTTTCCGCCGCGCGATGGTGAGCGCGAACATCGCGCGCTGATTCCGCTGAGCGTCGCGCTGCCTGGCTTGGTGTGGTTGTTGGTCGACACTCGTGACCACGGTGACCCGCGTTGGGTGCTGGCGGCTGCTGGTACGTATGCGATGCATCTCGCGGCCATCGGTCTGCTGTGTGAAGTTCATCGCAGCCCGCAGCGTCATTGGCTTGTCGTATTCATTTCGACGTGGTTGGTGTCAGTGGCCATCGTGTTGCTGCCAACAGCATGCATCATTGGTCAGTCGGCATTATGGCCTGCGCTGGCGAGCGCGGGCGGCGTGTTGTTGGGCCTGTTTCTGCTGTGGGCAATATTGCCCGATCGGCGGGCGCTGCCGACCGGCGAGCGTCGCTGGTGGTGGCAGTGCGTAGCCGCGCTGGTCGGCTCTGCTGCGGTGCTGGTGGTGCGATGAATCCCGACGTCAAACGTATCCTTATCCGTTTTGCCATCGTGTTCGGCTGGACCACTGCGCTGTACACCATCTATCAAGTAACCAACCGCTACCAACTGTTCACGCCGACGCTGTTGCCAGTGACGTTGATCGATCAGGCGATTCCGTTCTGGACCTGGACCGTGGTGCCGTATTTCGCGTTGATCGGCGGCATGTATCTGCTGGCACTGGTGCGCGATGAGCGTTTATTCAAACGCGCGCTGGTGGCGCTGACGATCAGCGTGCTTATCAACTACACCATTTTTGCTTTATGGCCGACCATCATTGCACGACCACCGCTGCCGCAAGGCACGGCGTTCTATGACGCGTGGTATCGCTGGCTCACCACCATCGATACTCCCGCGAATTGTTTTCCATCCGGTCACATTACCGCGCCGGTAATCGGTTGTTGGGCGCTGGCGCAAGAAAACCCACGCTGGCGCTGGTTTATCCGCCTCGCGCTGATTCCATTTTTACTGACGATTCTCACCACCAAACAGCACTACGTGTGGGATCTGTTCGGCGGCTTAGCGACCGCAGCTATTGGTGTGGTGTGGTCGCGCCGAGTGCAAAGAAGCCACTATTCAATCTGATGCCGCTGCTGATTTTTCATAGATTGCGGTTGCCATCATTTGTTTTCACGCCATTTATTTTTACCTATGAGCATGAGAAAAAGAAATCACCAGACATGCTCCTGACTCTGCGCATCGCTACCGCGTTGGTGTGGATTTTGTTCGGCTTGGTGTTCAAGGTGCTGAACGTGGTGCCTCGGCACCAGGCTATCGTCGCCACGGTTTTGGGCAGCGCGATCGCGGGGCCGGTGACGCTGCTTATTGGGCTGGCAGAGACGGCGATGGGGATTTGGATTTTGAGCCGTTGGCGCCCACGAACCTGCGCGACGGTCCAGACCATCGCGATCGTGAGCATGAACGCGTTGGAACTCACTCTGGCCAGAGATCAGCTCCTTGCTCCGCTGCTGATGGTGTGTGCCAATTGCGTATTCATTGCCGTGGGATGGTATCTGGCGCTGCACACCTCTAGCGTTCCCAGCGCTTCCAGCACTGCTGAAAAACCGAGATAACCCTGATGTTCGCCGCACTTCATCGTCATCCGTTTCCGGTGCAGGCATTTTTCCGCCATTCGCTGGTGCTGACGTTCGCCTATCCGGAATCTTTGCTGCAAACACTGCTGCTACCGGGTCTGACGGTCGATAGCTATGAAGGCAACGGCTTTTTGGCGATCGCTTTGGTGCAGACTGAAGGGCTGCGGCCGACGGGATTTCCAGCGTGGATGGGGCGCGACTTCTTTCTCTCGGGGTACCGCATTTTTAGTCGCTATCGTCGGACCAACGGCAAAGTGCTGCGCGGCCTGCGCATCTTGCGCAGCTATACCGACAAACAGTCGATGGTCTGGAGTGGCAATCTGTTCACGCGCTACCAATACCGTAAGTGTGACGTCAGCTGCCAGCGCGATGCGCAGACGCTGGGTTACACCATCACCACGCCTCAGGCCGATGCTGATGTGATGGTCAGAGCGCGCATCGATCAGGCCGCCATAGCGCCGCCTGCGGGTTCGCCGTTCCCTGATCTTACGGTCGCCCGGCGCTTTGCCGGGCCGTTGCCTTTCACTTTCGGTTACGAGGAGGCCACCCGCACCATGGTGATCGTGCATGGTATCCGCGAGCACTGGCAGCCGATGCCGGTGCAGGTCGACGAGCTACGCTGCACTTTCCTTGAAAAGCCGCCATTTAATCGCGTACCACTGCGTTTGGCGAATGCGTTCTTTATTGAGAACATTCCGTACCAGTGGAAGCGTGGCGAAGTCGAGCGCCTGCCCGACGAGGTCGTGTGAGCAGGTACAACGGCATGCTCAAAGTTCTCCGCTTCAACTGGCCGTGGTATGCTGGCGCGGTGCTGGTGACAATCGCGGTGGGTACCGCGCTGTGGTTTGAACTGCTTGCCGATCCCTGGGCGGCGTGCGCTGGGTTTGGATTGGCGCTCGCCGACATGTGGCTGCTGATGTCGCTGATGGTGTCGCATGTCGTCTATGATCGTTCCGCAGTAGCGCGCGGCGGATGGCTGAATGGGGAGGTCGCAACCTCGGTGGCGATCTTCCATCTTGGTCAGGACGAGGCCTCGACGCATGCGGCACGGCTGCTGCCGAACGCTCATCGGCAGACCTTTGACGTCTTCGATTCGAGCCGCAGCGGATCGCCATCGTTGCGTAGAGCACGGGCAGAGGCGGAAACGTTTTCTACGGTCGCCGCGCACGACCAGCTGCCGCTGGCCGACAGCAGCATTGAACTTGGTCTGGTGATTTTCGCTGCGCATGAATTGCGTCACGCTGCGACGCGCATGGCATTTTTCTGTGAATTGACGCGCATCATCAGTCCGACTGGGCGGGTGTTAGTCGTCGAGCATCTGCGGGATTCATGGAACCTTTTTGCCTATGGTCCTGGCGCCTTCCATTTTTTGGCTCGCCGTACGTGGCTACAAACGTTCTCCCAAGCTGGGCTGCGAGTGACGCAAGAAACTGATCTGACGCCGTGGGTACGACGCTTCGAACTCAGGAGGCTGTGATGGATCCCGAATGGCATCTGCGCATCGCCGGTGCGCTGCAGATTTTGCTGGCGCTGCTGCACCTAGCTTTTCCTCGCCGCTTTCAGTGGAAGGAAGAACTGGCGCGTCTGTCGCCGCTGAATCGACAGATTTTTATAGTCCACACGTTCTTCATCTGCGTCGTGCTGGTGCTGTTCGGCGTCTTGTCATTGTTAGCCCCGGAAACGTTGCTGGAAACTTCACGTCTGTCGCAACTCGTGCTTGGCGGGATCGCAACCTTCTGGGGTCTGCGGGTGTTTTGCCAATGGTTCGTTTACGATGCCAGCCTGTGGCGTGGCCAGCGGTTTAACACCGTGATGCATGTTCTTTTTTCGCTGCTGTGGCTTTACCTGACGGCCGTATACCTCGGCATATTTCTGCGCCCATTTATCTTTACGTTTACCGAGTCATAAAAAATGCCCGCGAATAATCGCGGGCATTTTGTGTGTGCGTTCCCAATGCGGAACCACCAATCATGTAATCCAACGTTTTACTTCTTCGCCGCTTTACCGGCGCTGATGCCTAAGATGCGATGGAGTTGTTCTTTATCTGGCTTGGTGCTGGCGAAGTCGTCGAACGCTTTTGCGGACTGCTTGATTAAGTGACGGGCGATAAACGGTGCGCCTTCGGCGGCGCCTTGTTCAGGATCTTTTAAGCAGCATTCCCATTCGAGCACGGCCCAGCCTTTGAAGCCGTATTGGGTAAGTTGGCTAAAAATGCGCTTGAAGTCGATCTGGCCATCGCCAAGCGAACGGAAGCGACCGGCGCGTTCTTTCCAGCCCTGGTAACCACCGTAAGCGCCGACGCGACCGTCGGGACGGAACTCGGCGTCCTTGACGTGAAAGCACTTGATGCGCGAGTGATAGTGATCGATGTAGGCGCTGTAATCCATGCCCTGTAAAACCAAGTGCGATGGATCGTAAAGAATATTCGCGCGCGGGTGATTGTTCAAATGTTTGAGCAACAATTCGAAGGTCGCACCGTCGTGAACATCTTCGCCTGGATGGACTTCCCACGCGACATCGACGCCAACGGATTCGGCGTGATCAAGAATCGGCAGCCAGCGCCGAGCGAGTTCGGCGAAACCTTCTTCAACCAAGCCTGCTGGGCGTTGCGGCCATGGGTACATGGTGTGCCACAACAAAGCGCCGGTGAACGATGGCATCGCGGTGACGCCGAAGTTCCTGCACGCGGTCAAACACAGTTTGACTTGTTCGACTGCCCAGGCGGTGCGTGCGGCAGGATTGCCACGCACTTCTGGCGGCGCGAAGCCGTCAAATTGTTCATCATAAGCGGGATGCACGGCGACCAATTGTCCCTGCAAATGAGTCGCCAGTTCGGTGATTTCCAAACCGTTGGCTTTGGCAATTCCGGCGAATTCATCGCAGTACGATTTTGAGGTCGCTGCTTTTTTCAGGTCGATGCAACGGCCATCCCAAGAGGGGACCTGCACGCCTTTATAGCCCAGCGAACCAGCCCATTTGGTAATGGTCGGCCACGAGTTGAAGGGAGCGGCATCACCCATGAATTGGGCGAGGAAAATGGCGGGGCCTTTCATGGCGATCCTGACTTTGTTAGTGGTTAGTTAGCGAAAACGATCACAGCAGAGATTTGTTGGCGCCAGCTTTAAGTGCTTTCGCGGGCTTGAGCTTTTGGCTGCGTGCGACTTTGACCCACTTCTTGGTTTTGGCGCTCAAGAGTGAAGCGTCGAGCACTTCTTGGTTGGCAAGGCCGTCAGCAAAATTCGGACGGAATTCTTCGCCGCTTGCTAGGGCTTTGACAAAGTCGGCGAGCATATTGATGAAGCAATGTTCGTAGCCCAGGACGTGGCCGTCTGGCCAGTAATTTCCAGCGTAGGGATGGGCGCTGCCGTCCATGCACATCACCGTGCGGAAGCCCTTGTGACGGGGTTCGTCTTCGACGGTGTAGACCTGCAATTCATTCATGCGTTCGAAATTCCAAATAATCGAACCCTTGGTGCCGTTGATTTCAATGCAGTTGAAATTCTTGCGACCTGCGGCAGCGCGCGTCGCTTCGAAGCTGGCCAGCGCCCCGTTGGACAATTTAGCGATGAACAACAACGCATCGTCGACGTCGACTTCGAGCATGCCTTTGCCGCCACCGTTTTTGCGCTTGGTGATGAAGGTTTGTTCGATGCCGCTGACTTCATCAAACTCCAAACCCGTCATGAAGCGGGTCAGATCAATAAGATGCGCGTTGAGGTCACCATGCGCGCCCGAACCACAGGTCTTGGCCATCATGCGCCACGTCGCTGGGCAGGCATCGTCCAGCAGCCAGTCTTGCAGATAGACCGCGCGGACGTGGCGGATCTCGCCAAGTTTGCCGTCGGCGATTAAACTCGCTGCGGTCGAGGCTGCAGGCGCACGACGGTAATTGTGCCACAAACCAACGCGAACCATCTTGCCGTTGCTGTCTTTGGCTTTTTCTGCCGCCGCAACCATCGCCTTGGCTTCTTTAACATTCAGTGCCAACGGCTTTTCACAGAGCACATGCTTACCGGCCTTGAGTGCCGCAATCGAGTGCGGTGCGTGGCTGTCATTCGGCGTCGCCACGTCGATCAAATGAATGTCATCGCGCTTCAGCACGGCAGCCATGTCGGTGCTGTATTCTTCCCAGCCAAGTTGTTCCGCCGCTGCTTTCAACGGGCCTTCGCTACGTCCGATAAGCACCTTGGGCACCACGCGAAATGGTAAATCAAAGTAGTGATTCACTTGGCGGTAAGCGTTCGAATGGGCGCGGCCCATGAACGAATAACCAACGAGAGCGACGTTGAGGACAGGCTTGGACATACGAAACCTCACAAGGGCAGGTGAATGCGGTGGAAGGGCGGAATGCTTGCCAGGAATGCGCTGCCGAACAAGAGCAGGATTTGGCGGGATCATCGAGCTTGAGTGATACCGGACTGTGCGGATTCCACGGCCAGCGCTGCTGCCGCTAAGCGTGGTAATTCGCAGGATGATCCGCTCAACTCAGTTTCAAAAAGTCCCACGCCACGACCAAGTCGAATACGTACATGCCAAAGACCCTCGCGACGGCGGGCGAAGCATCCCAGTGGCAGCGAGCAACCACCGGCGAGGCCAGCAAGAATGGTTCGTTCAATGCCCACGGCGGTGGCGGTTTCGCGATGATGGAATCCCGCCATCACTATTTGTGTGCGCTGATCGTCAGCGCGACAATCGACCGCGACGGCGCCTTGCGCGGGCGCGGGCGTGCAGGTGGTCCATGGGTCAAGCGGCGCAGCATCAGCGCGGCGCAGCAAGCCCAGGCGCTTGAGCCCCGCATACGCCATGATCGTTGCTGCGACCTCGCCTTCGCGAACTTTGCGCAGACGGGTTTCAACATTTCCACGAATGGAAGTGAAGCGCAGATCGGGTCGAAGGTAAGCGAGTTGCGCTTGTCGACGCAAGCTGGACGTACCAATGACCGCATGCATTGGCAGCGCCGCGATTGAGGCAGCGCCAACTAAGACATCACGCGGATCGGCACGCTCTAAGACCGCAGCAATGGTGAGACCGTTGGGCTCACTGGTGGGCAAATCTTTCATGCTGTGAACGCCAGCGTCAGCACGGTTTTCAAGTACGGCCTGTTGTACTTCCTTGCAGAAAACGCCGATATTTCCCATGCGATAGAGCGGCGTTGCGTGGTCGTTGTCGCCCGACGCGTTGACGACGATGAGCTGCACGCGAATTCCTGCGTGTTGTTGGCGCAAACAAGACGCCACATGACGCGCTTGCCATAAGGCTAAATTACTGCCACGCGTGGCTAAACGAATGACCGTCACTTGATGACTCCCAATCGATACAGATTCATGATCGTTTGATAAATTGCATCGGACGCTAACAGGTTTGCTTGCTCGGCGGTGGCTGCATCCCATCCACCGTTATCGGCGGTTGGTAAATGACGGAGATCAATCACCGGTAAACCTGGAAAACGAACGACAAACTGTTGCCAGACTTGCTCAGCAAGCAGGCGCTTCTCTGCGGTTTGATGATTGGGTCCAATCACGACGATGGGTAAAATGCCGGCTTCAAAAAGTTGGTCGATGCGCTTGATCCAAAACTTAGCGATGGTCTGTTGAACATCAGGAAAAGCCGTCGCTTCTTCACCGCCGGTCCACAGGACCGCGATATGAATGGCCTGCGGATCTAGCGGAGCATTTGCCGGCTTGATCATGGCGTCCAACCACGGTTCGGTGAAGGTCATGCCCATCATCAGCGGGTTCGGAGCCTTATCGCCGGTGAAGGGCGTCAGGTTTTGCTTCATGGTTTTTTGCCATGCTTGGTCAGTGCACCATTTGCCAACCAAAAAACGAATGCGTGCGGACTCGATGAATTTTTGGCCGGGCGCTTTCTTGCGTTTTTGAGCAAGAACATCCACCAGTTTTTTCAAATTGAGGAAACGTTTGGGATCAGCAAGCAAAGCCGACGAACGAATGGCCAGATCGGCAACCGTTGCCGATTTCCCGCTGACCGCAACCACTTTGGCGATAAAAAATCCAGCGTCATCTGGAATATGCGCAGATTTAGGGACGTCTTCAAGTGTCAGCGTGACGAGCTGACTCGCATCGACGCTATCGTCTACAGGCAGCGATAACACCGTGCTGGTCCATTCGTCATTTGGTAAAGTTACCGGATTCAGTTTAACCGTTTTTCCCTTGGCGTCAGTGAAGCTCGGAATGATTTCGTTGCGGTCATTACGGCCAGGATGCGTGAGCACGACCACTCCACCGTTGAGCGCTGAAACCATTCCTAAATCAAGGATAGCCACATGACGTTTCAACGACGCTGACTTCACACTGCGAAATAACTGCGTCACGCCGCCAGGGAGATTTTGAGGAATGAGTTCTGTGCCAGTAAGAGCTACGGCTTTGGGAATTTTTTCTTTGGCGATGGCCACGAAGGCACCGTTCCAGGCGGAAACGGTGGATGGAATGAGTGGCTTTTCCGCTACCGCAGGCGGCTTGACTATCAGTGCGGGTGGAGGAGTGACTTCGTCGGTGGTCGGCGTCAACGTTACCGTGCGAATGTTCACGGGTTTCCAGTGCGTTGGGTCGAATGAACGCAGTCGCAGCGTCAGAGTATTTCCCGCAGCAAGGTTCATTACGCCGAGATCGAGCGACAGAAAATGGAAATAACCTTGGTCACTGACGGAGGGTGCTGCCAACACCTGGTCGGCAATGTCTACGGCGAGCCAAATATTTTTTTCGGTTCCTGCAACGAGCACCGTCACGCGGTAGCGGCAAGCCTTTGGAATCGTCACGCTCCACCAAGCCGAATCGGCAGGGCTGAACCAGTAGCCCAAACTACCATCGCCGCATAATTGCAGCTGAGTTCCAGTGATCGATGCGTCTGAGGCCTTTAACGTGATCTCGCCAGATGCGTTGGTTACCGGCGCGGGAACAGGAATAGTCGCTGGCGGAAGGGGCGGTGGCGACACCACTGAAGGCTTCCGCGTTGCCACGGTGCGGGCCGTCAGCAGGCGAGCTCGCAGGTCACTTTCACGCGTACGCCCTTGACGAAAGGCGATGTCGTCGGGCAGCGTAGACGCATTCAGTTGAGCGGCAGCATCATCGAGCCGACGTTCGCTTAAAGCCGTTTCGGCATCGTCAAGTTGGCGTTGGCGTTTTTGCAAAAGCTCTTGGCTGATGCCCTGTAAAACCACAGTTGGACAGCCGGAATCCCGAGCGGCCTGAATCCACGCATCCATGGCGTCGGCGGCATAATCAAGCCGAGCCTTAACGACTTTTGTGGGTACTGGCGGCAGAAGTTCGGCCACTGTTTCCGGGCGGGAAACTGTTTTTTTCGCCGGACTCATTACCGCGAAAGCAATCGCGATACCGCCCAACACCACGAGGGTGACAGCGGCCGCGATCATCATTGGAATCTTTGCCGGAAATTGCCCACGCGCGATGCGATCGGTAGCGACTCCGCGAGCTGGTGAAGGAGTCGGTTGTTCGCGTTCCGCAGTCGGTGGCAAAAGTGGCGCTTCGAAAAAACCATCCGTCGCAACTTTTCGGCGATGCTGAGTGATGTTCACGGCCGTCGTAAACGAATAAAGTTGTACGCGCGGTAGGTGTTTCAGTTTCACCAAATAAGTCGTGGCTTCGAGCCCACGAAGCGCGCGCACTTGATTGATGCGCACAACGGCGGCGCTTGGCAACGTATCGACGCACATCTCGCAAACGAGTTCGCCATCGACGCGGACAGCGAGACCGCTACCCAGTTCTTCATCGCCGATCATGGTGCCGCAACGCGTGCAGCTGAGGGTTGGTGCCTCGGTCATGACGGAGAGCGTGCGCAGATGAAAGCCGCCGTCCACGTTGAGTATCTACCGGCTACAGACCACAGGCCCGTGCTGCGACAAGGTATGCAAAACCAGTGCTCTATAGCCGACAGCCGGCAGTTATTCTCAACCATTGCCGTGTTAGATCACCACCCAGGCGGGTTCCGGTGCAAAATGGGTTGCGGCTAACTCCAGTCCTTCCGGCGGAGCGATATTGCCAAGCCGCCGCGCAGCACGTCCGTCGTTCATGACACTCGCAAAATCGTCGAGCGAGGCATTGCCCTGCGCGATAAAGAGCATCGCGCCGACCAGGCCACGGACTTGTTTATAAAGGAATCCCTCGCCGGTGATGATGAAGGTATAGACCTCTTCACCCACGGTGACGTCGCTGGTCCAATGGGCCGCTAAAATGCGGCGATGCGGATCGTTATCGTCGGTATCGTCGCGTCGCAGACAGGCAAAACCGGAGAGATCGCGATGTCCAGGCAGCAACTGGGCCGCAAGCTCCAGGCGCTCTGGAAAATCCATTCGACGAACCCACCAACACCGTCGATCAAGTACTGGACGCACGGTCCGTCGGCGCACGCAATAGCGATAGGTCTTGGATTTCGCCTGAATTTTCGCGTTCCAGGCGTCATCGACGGGGGCGACTCGGCGAACCACCACATCGTTTGGTAAATGACTGGTCAGCGCCTGACCAAGTGCGGTTGGTTCCCAGGCGCGTTCGACTGCCAGATCACCAACCAGCGCGCGCGCGCTGACGCCGGCATCCAAACGACTGGATAATCGCACAAAACAATCGCGGTCTTCCAGCCGTCCGGCAGCTAACGTCAGCTCATCCTGCAACGTGCGCAATCCCGCACGTTGCGTTTGCGTACCAGCAAAGCCGCTGCCGTCGTACTCAAGTTCGATGGCGAAGCGCGGCATCTGGCATCAACCCGCGTTGTCGTCGTCGCCCTCTTCCCACTGCTTGGCTTCACGATCGATGGTGTCGTCGTCAAAACCATCGTCGTTGGCACCTTCCAGCACCTCGTCCAGCACCGCGTCACGCGAATGACGGTGATCGCGCCGACCGTGGCCTTGTCCTTGGCCATGACGCCCGCCGCCGGTTTTGCCACGGAAGCTGAAAATATCGCGACGATCTGGCGTATCGACGGTGCCACCGATTGGCGAATGCAGCGCTTCGCGAGCGCTCAGCCACACGTCGCGCATGTCGTCGAGTTCGCTCATGCGACCAAATGCCAATTCGTGGACGCGCCAGACCAAATCGAAGAACGGCGCAGAAACGTAGCGTTTTACCCGCTTTCCCAGATGAGCAAAGAACAGCAGATACAGCTGTCCGCGCATGATTTCGACCGCGCTGTTGACCAATCGCTTTGGCAGATCCATGCGGTTGCCAAGCTGACGCACTTCCTGCGTCACGCGGGCCGCGACTTGGTGGAACTGGTCGCGACCGATGTCGATCGAATCGAGCAAAGGAATAAACAGACCGGCAGTGAGTACTTCGAGCGGGAAATAGCGCTCTTCGTCAGCAGCGGCGTCAACCGCCGTGAAATACTCAACCACTTGGTCGAAGCCATCGGAGCCGACGGCGATGCTCCATTCGGGATAGAGCACGCCCATGAATCCATATTCGCCCAACATGCGCAGACCAGCTGTGCGATTTGGTTGGGTCAGAATGCGGAAGATTTCTTCAGTGACGCGGAAGCGACTCGCCTTGAGAATTTCGCCTTGCAGCTCACGCAACGCGCGGTCGGTGTCAGGTTCAAAAGTGAAACCGAAACGTGCGGCGAATTTAATCGCGCGCAGCATGCGCACGGGATCTTCGCGGAAACGCACCTGCGGATCACCAATGCAACGGATCAGCTTGCGTTCGATGTCTTCGACGCCGCCGGTGTAGTCGATGACCGAGAAATCGCGAATGTCATAGTAAAGCGCGTTGACGGTGAAATCGCGGCGAAAAGCGTCGCTTTCGAGATCGCCCCACTGGTTGTCATCATCAACGTACAGATCACCGGCACTGTTACTTTCGGCGGCTTCGGCTGCCGAGCGCAGCGTCGCAACTTCGACATTCTTTGGTCCGAAGAACACATGAACCAGGCGAAACCGGCGTCCAACTTCACGACTGTTGCGAAACAGCCGACGCAAGTCGCGCGGCCGAGCATCGGTAGCGACGTCAAAATCTTTTGGACGGCGCGCCATCAGCAGGTCGCGCACCGCGCCACCAACTAAATAGGCATCATAGCCAGCGTCTTTCAGGCCATAAAGCACGCGCAACGAATCGCGGTCAATGTCCTTGCGCGAGATAATGTGATCTTCGCGGCGGATATACCTGGGAACGGTGTTATCGGCGTTATCCGGTTGTTGGCCATGGTCGTGGTGATGACGACGCTGACGTGAGGGGCGGTCGGAGACCTGGCGATGTCCGCCAGCGTCCGGTCGTGGGCTATGCACTCCAATTATCCTTACAAGAAACGGGCTCGTCGGCTCCGTCGGGTTCACCAGCGCAACGAGCGCAGGCCTCCACAACGGGCGGGCAAGGCGGGAGGATGTCAAGTGAATGTCCGATGTCCAATGTCCTTCTCATGTCCAATGTCAGATGTCCGATGTCCGATGTCTTTTTTTTGATGTCAGATGTCCGATGTCCGATGTCCGATGTCTTTTGGACGAGGGTCATTTGCGATCAGCGAGGGCCAGTCGGATTTCGGAAGCCGCAAAACAACTGAGATGTCCTTTTAGATGTCCGATGTCCGATGTCCGATGTCTTTTTAGATGTCCGATGTCCGATG
>JAYVSL010000235.1:0-18305 GCA_043775355.1 Planctomycetota bacterium | reverse complement strand
AAATCGTCGAGCACGCGCAAACCAAGGAGTCCAAGCAGAGGCAACAGGCATGCGCGGCATCCTGGTTACGCGGCAGCGCTCTCCAAGGGCAGCGGCGCGGCGCTCTGAAAAGCTGTCTTAAAAGGCAGATGGAACAGGAGTGCGCGGAGGCGCAGAGCCATCATGAGATCACAGCGAAAGAGAAAAAGACCAAGCTCTGTCGTCGAATCTGAGCCTTCTTTACCTCTGCGCCTCCGCGCACTCCTGTTCATTCCTGTTCATTCCTGTTCATTTCTGTATTTTCAGACAGCTCCTGAATTGTCCTGACGTTGCCGGGTCGATTCCGCATGACCTTTGCCGAAGGGCTTCTAGATTGCCGCGCATGACCGAATTCCTCGCTGCGCTGCTGGCTTTGCCCACCATTATATTCACCGGCCTCTTGTCGTTGGTATTGCTGTACTGGCTGACCGTGCTTGCCGGTGCTTTGGATATTAATTTAGGCGGTCATGGCGATGGTGGTCATGATCTTGGTCACCACGGTCATGATGCGGACATGGCTCCAGGTGGCCATGAAACCCACGGTTTTCTTGAGTTTTTGTCGTTCGGAAAAGTTCCCGTGACGATTATCATTTCGATCTTCGCTTTCTTGGCGTGGATGCTGAGCATGGCTGGCGAATTGTGGTTGCGTGCTCCGCTGAGCTCGTTGATTTCAGGACCGCTATTTTCGCTCGCCTTATTTCCTGTGGTCGCCATTCCCTCGTTGATCGTGACGGGTTATATCGTGCGGCCATTGCGCGTGGTCTTTAATCAGCATGTCGAACACGGAGAAGAAGGTTTGATTGGACGCATGGTGCGCATCACCTCGCGAACCGCCGACCAAGAATTTGGTACAGCGACTTGCGACAACGCCGGGGCGGGAATCCTAATGAACGTGATTTGCAGCGAAGGCGTGACGATGGTCCGCGACGATATGGCCGTGGTGGTGGAATACGACGCGTCCAAACAAGTTTATCACATTGCCCCATTCAGCCACGTTTCTGCCGAAAGTGCGGCACTAGGAAGTGGACTTCCGCCAGCCCTGCCACCAGCGGAAAGTCTTACGCCATCAAGTTCAACGACGGCCAAAGCGGTTTCACTGGAAAGCCAGAAAGAACGCCCACAGTAGCGCGCACTTACTGGCCGACCCTTAACCAACGGCTAACATGAGCGGAGTATACTATTATGGCTGATGTCATTTCTGTCGTGGAAAGCAGCGGATCGCTGGTCATATGGTCGGTGGCCTCCTTCGTTATTGGCAGCGTCATCTTTTTTGGCGTGATTCAATTCGTTCGCTCGTATTTTCGCAAGGTCGATCAGGGCTTTGCCATGATCGTTAATACGCTACGTAAAGAGCCAATCGTAACCTTCACTGGCGCGCTGGTTTTACCCGTGCTTCATCGCGTCGAGATCATGGATATCTCGCTCAAGACCATCGAAGTTGATCGACAGGGATCGAATGGTTTGATTTGCTCCGACAACATTCGCGCTGACATCAAAGTGACGTTCTTCGTGCGCGTCAACAAGACCACGGAAGACGTATTAAAAGTCGCCGGATCGGTCGGCGTGATTCGTGCCAGCGATCGCAAGACGCTGGAAGAACTCTTCCAAGCGAAGTTCTCGGAAGCGCTCAAGACCGTCGGTAAGAAAATGAACTTCATCGATCTCTATAATGAACGCGATCAGTTCAAAGAGCAGATTATTCGTATCATCGGTCGCGATCTGAACGGCTATAGCCTGGAAGACGCGGCGATCGATTTCCTCGAACAAACTCCGCTCAAACTGCTCGATCCCGACAACATTCTCGATTCCGAAGGTCGCAAGAAGATCATCGACTTGACCACTCAGCAACGCATCAAAGCCAATGAGATCCAACGCGAAGGCGAAAAGATCATCAAGAAGCAAGACGTGGAAGCGCGGGAAGCGTTGCTCGCTTTAGAACGCCAACAGGCCGAGGCGGAAGCCAAGCAGCATCGTGAGATCGCCACGAATCGTGCACGGGAACAAGCGGAACAATCGAAGGTTCAATTTGAAGAACACAAACGTGCGGAAGAAGCCCGTCTGACCGCCGAGCAAGAGATCGGTATTCTGCGAGAAAATTCTCAGCGTGAAGTGGAAGTCGCCGGCAAGAACCGCGAAGGCGCGGTGGCGGTTGAATGCGAACGCATTGAAAAGAACCGTGCTTTGGAAGCTATTAGCCGCGAACGTGCGGTTGAACTGACGACCATCGAAAAAGAAAAAGTCCTAGCGATCGAACGCAAGAACATCGCCGAGGTCATTCGCGAACGCGTCGTGGTCGAAAAGAAAGTCGCTGAAGAAGAGGAGCGCATCAAAGACGTGCGCGCTCAGATGGAAGCGAATCGGCACAAGGAAGTTGCCATCACCAAGGCGACGCAAGAAGCCGAAATGGCGCGGATCAAAGAAGTGAAATTGGCTGAGGGTTCGGAGCAAGCTGCGGTGCATAATGCCCGTGAAAAACTGGTGTTGGCCGACGCCGATCAGACCGCTGCCGAAAAACAGGCGATTGCTTCGATTCGTCGCGCCGAAGGCCATCAGGCCGAAGCCGCCGCCGAAGGCTTGGCCATGGCCAAAGTGAAAGAGGCCGATGCCGTGGCGATGGAGAAACAAGGTTTCGCCAAGGCCCGCGTCATGGAAGCCGAATCCGATGCTGCCAAGAAGCGCGGCATTATCGAAGTCGAAATCAAACAGGCGTCAGCGTTGGCAATCCAACAAGTTGGCGAAGCCGAAGCCTCGGCGATCGAAAATCGCATGCTTGCTGAAGCCAAAGGCTTGACCGAGAAGGCGGTCGCCATGGGCAAGTTGCACGGCGAAACGCGCGAACATGAAGAGTTCCGTATGCGTTTGGAAAAGAACGTCGAAGTCGAAAAGATTCGCATCCAAGGCGACGTTTCGATGGCCGAACATCGTTCGCACGTGCTCGCGGAATCACTCAAAAACGCCAAGTTCGAAATCATCGGCGGCGATGGCGCGTTCTTCGATCGCTTCGTCAATGCGGTCGGCACCGGCAAAGCCATCGATGCCACGGTGGCCAATAGCAAAGTCATCCAACAACTCGGTCGCGAGTATTTGGATGGCGGGCGCAGTATGCCAGATGACGTGAAGGCGATCCTGAGCAGCTTCGGGTCCAACGATTTGAAAAATATGTCCATCGCCACCGTGCTGCAAAAACTCATGGCGGGCAAAGATCCGGCAAAGGTATCAGCCTTGCTGAAACAGGCCGCGACCCTGGGGCTGTTAGAAACGGGCGACGACAAGGCCTGAACAACCGCCGTGTGCACGGCGGTTGTTCAGCTTAAATCTCGGTCTTCCGTACTCCGTATGAACTGGCCCTACCGCTATGTCTGACGAGCCGCAAATACCCGTCTCCACCGCGCTTGACGCCGGCACTTATGAGGTCGTGCGCAAACGCCTCGACGCCGTCGCAGGTCAATTGCTCAGCGAGGTCAATGCGCTGAACGAGCGGCGTTTAGCGGTGTTCGGTGCATCGCTGACGACGTTGTTGGCGACCGAACATATACGCACCGAGCACAACTGTATCCCGCGCGATATTGTCGCGGTCGGTGATCGTTTGGTGTTGGGATATCAAGTTCATCTGGGATTAAAGTCGACCACCAGCGTGGCTGACGTCTTTGCCGAATTACGTTTTGCCGACGGCGTGTTTCATGCGACTGAGCGGACGCTGTTTACCGGGGCGGGGTTCGAGAAGGATTTTTCCGAACTATTCCAGTACTATAAAGATGCGCGGCTTTTGCAGCTGTTACGACGTGACACGCATGTGCTGGCGGCATTTCAGACTGGCCAACGCATATCAGATGTGCGGGTTTTGCGCTGGGCGTTGTCGAAAGATCACACCTCGTGCACCTACGTCGATAATCGTGGCTCAGCCGACTATGTTTCTCCACCAAGCCATGATTTCGTCTGGATTCGCACCACCCGCGATAATCACGTTCAGGGCTCACATCCGCACGTCAACATTGTCGATACGGTATTTGTCGAAAGCATTCACGGCGACGTCACCATAAAGATTGAGAACAATACCACCACCGGCGCTGGAATTCTCAGCGATCCGGTGAAAGACCCGCATCAGGGCATGGATGATGCCGAGATTAGCTATGCTGATCTAGACACGGTTATCTTGCTCAAGGTCCGCCCGTACCGCGAGAATGAGTTTCGCTATTACGTCTACAATAAGCTCACTCATGAAGCGGTGCGCATCGACGCTATCGGCCAGAGTTGTCAGCAGTTGCCCGAAGGCCACGGCTTCATTTTCCCAGGCGGTTATTACCTGGCGAACGGCGAGCACAAAATCTTTCCGCAGGATTTTACCGGCATGCAATTCGTGCGCGCCTATCGCGCGCCGAATGGCGAAGACATCGCCTATATCTATTATGAACACACCGAAGGCGTGTACGTCATTCTGCGCTACAACCTGATCGCGCGCAGCGTTGATCAGCCGCAGGTTTGCAATGGCTACAGTCTCTTCCCCGACGGACGCATGGTGTTGTTTCGCGCGCAGCCGGAACCAACCCGCCTGCATGCCATGCAAATTTGGCAGACGCCTTTTGTGTCGGATGAATTCGCGGCGCAATCGCCGGTGCGTGATTCGTCGCTCGGACGCATTGGCAATCGCGATTTGGTGCGTGGCATCAGCGATCTGCGTAATCTCTATCGTTTGATCGCCAATCAAAAGCCGACGCGTGAAGCGTACGCGGAATTGCTCAAACAAGTGGTACGCATCGGCGACAGCTATCATTGGCTTGGCTCTGCCGAAGCCGGTGATGTAGCACCGTTGTTGGCGCAGGTGAAATCCGGCGTCAACGCAGCGATTGGTGAATTTGAAAAAGTCCTGCAGCTGACGGCGTTGGCAGCCAGTCAGATCGCAACGCTCGAAGCTGCGGCGCATGAATTGCTGCGCACGCATGCGCTAGAGACGAAATCTGCGATCGACGATTACGTTCGCCCGCTGACCGAACTGCGGCGTCAACGCGGCGCGGTCGAAAGTGCGCGCGGCATTCGTTATGCGGACGGCGCACGTCTTGACGCGCTGGATAAACGCTTGGCCACGGCAAGTCAGGAACTGAGCGCGTCGGCGATTGAATTCCTGATGCGTCCTGAGGCGCTGGCGACCTACCAAAGTGAATTAGCTGGGCTTGAAGCGCAGATACCGGCGATTAGTGCGGTGATAGATGCCAAGGCACCACGTGAGCGAGTTGATGTCCTGGCTGCCGGTTTGGATTTATTGGTTGAGACCATCAATGGTTTGGAAATCGCTGACGCCAATGCACGCACCGCGATTCTTGAGCAAATTTCGGCGGTCTACGCCGTGCTCAATCGTGTACGAGCCCTGCTGGAAGCGCGTCGGCGTGAACTCGGCACCAAGGAAGGCAAGGCTGGTTTTGCCGCTCAGTTAGCGTTGTTGGCGCAAGCGGTGAACAACGCGATCAGCCTCAGCGACACGCCGGACAAGTGCGATGAATTCCTCGGTAAATTGATGCTTCAGCTCGAAGAGCTCGAAGGCCGCTTTGCCGAAATCGAAACCTTTGTCGCGGACTTGGCAACCAAGCGCGAAGAAATTTACGAAAGCTTTTCCGCACGCAAACAGGCGCTGATCGACGAACGCCAACGACGAGCTGACGGCTTAGGCAATGCCGCCGATCGGGTCATTGCTGGCATCGTCAGACGAGCAAAAACCTTTACCGCACTTGATGAATTGAATGCGTATTTCGCCAGTGATCCGATGGTGCTCAAAGCGCGGTCGGTGATCGATGATCTGCGCAACTTAGGAGCCTCCGTCAAAGGGGACGATGCCGAAGGGCGCATCAAAGCCGCGCGTGAAGATGGCGTACGTGCGCTGCGTGATCGCAGCGAACTCTACGATGGCGAAGCGGTCAAGCTGGGACGTCATCGCTTTAGTGTGAATACTCAGGCGATGGAATTAACCATGCTGCCACGCGCCGACGCTGAAGGGCGCACCGGCATGTGGTTTCATCTCACCGGCACGGACTATTTTGCGCCGGTGGAAGATCCGACGTTTGCCGCCACCAGCGCTTTTTGGCAACAAGATTTAGTCAGCGAAACGCCGCAGGTTTACCGCGCTGAATATCTGGCCTGGCAGGTGTTGTCCGCCGCTGAGGCCGGTGTCGGCGGTCTGTCATTGGCGAAGTTGAAAGACGCGCTGTTGAATCGTGAACAACTGACCGCGCTGGTGCGCACGGTGGCCGGCGATCATTACGACCACGGTTATGAACGAGGTATTCACGACCACGACGCCACGCTCATCCTCGAAGCCTTGCTGCATCTGCGGGAAACCTGCGGACTGTTGCGTCACGCGCCCGCCGTACGTGCGCTGGGCATTATCACTTGGCGTGCTCTAACCAAAGATCCGCGCGCCGCCGGATGGGAACGTCAGTGCCGTGCCCTTCATGATCTGCGACGGCATCATGGCGAAACGCCAGCATCAGCAGCGTTAGCGACAGAACTGGCAAATGCCGTGCGCGAGGTCGCGCAGAAGTCCGGCCTAGAAACGGCACTGGCAGACGCGGCGGGTCGCTATTTGGTCGAGGAACTCGGCGAAGTGCCGCTGACCCACTTGGTGAAGAGTGGTGCGGCGACGACCTTGGAAAAACAATTCCTCGATCATCTGCGCGTCCTTGGTGCGCTCGATTCGTTGCGCGAAGATCTCCGTGCGTTGCATGACGATCCCAATGCCGCCTTACGTTTGGCGCGCGCGTGGTTGGACGCGTTCATCGCTGGGCAGGCGCCAACACACAGCGAGCTCGCTGCTGAAATCGCGGCGTGGTTGGTGGTTGGTGATGGGCTGCCGTGTGAGGTGGTGCATGCGCGTACACAGGTCGATCTTGAGGGTTTGCTTGGCCAACACGGGCGTATTACTGAGCGCAAATTAACTTTGCACGTCGACGAATTCGAAGCGCGTCTGCGGCAGTTCGCCGCGAGTTCCATACCGGCGTTTCGCACCTATCAGGAAAATCGGCGGCGCTTGCTTGAACGCGAGCGCAAAGAGTTGCGCATTGAAGAACTTAAGCCGCGCGTGCTCACTAGCTTTGTGCGAAACAAACTGGTCAACGAAGTTTATCTGCCCTTGGTGGGCGATAATCTGGCCAAGCAAATGGGCGCTTTGGGCGCGAACCGCCGCACCGATCTGATGGGCATGCTGTTGCTGATCAGTCCACCTGGGTACGGAAAAACGACGTTGGTGGAGTACGTTGCCTCGGTGCTTGGTCTGGCCTTCGTGAAAATAAATGGACCAGCACTTGGTCACGATGTGCGCTCCACCGATCCTGCTTCGGCGCCCAATGCCGCCGCGCGTCAGGAATTGGAGAAACTCAATTTTGCTTTAGAGATGGGCAATAACGTTCTGCTGATCATCGACGACATTCAGCACACCAGCCCTGAGTTCTTGCAGAAATTTATCTCGTTGTGTGACGGCAGTCGGCGCATGGAAGGCGTCTGGCGTGGACGTGCGCGGACCTACGACCTGCGTGGAAAAAAGGTGGTCGTGGTGATGGCGGGCAATCCGTACACCGAATCCGGCGAGCAATTTAAGATCCCCGACATGCTGGCCAATCGCGCCGATACCTACAATTTGGGCGATATTCTGGGCGGACACGGCGAAGCGTTTGCGCTCAGCTATATAGAAAACTCGCTGACGGCGAATCCGGTTTTATCAACTTTGGCGGGTCGACCTCAGCAAGATCTCTACCGTTTACTGCGCATCGCCAATGGTGACGAAGCGGCACGCAACGAGTTAGAACATCCGTATTCGGCGTTGGAACTTGGCGATGTCAGCGCGGTGCTAACGCATCTCAAACGCGTGCAAACGGTGTTAGGTCAGATCAACGCCAACTATATTGCGAGTGCTGCGACGTCGGATGCGTACCGTACGGAACCACCATTTAAATTGCAGGGTTCGTATCGCAACATGGCGAAGATTGCCGCCAAGGTCGTGCCGTTGATGACCGCTCCTGAATTAGAACAAATAATTCGTGATCACTACGCCGGAGAAAGTCAGACTCTGACGACCGGCGCAGAAGCGAATCTCCTCAAGTTCAAAGCCATGGTTGGCGCGCACACGCCAGCGGAAGCCGCACGCTGGGCAGACATCTGCCGCATCTACACGCGCCGACAGGAACTGGCTGGCGCGGATGATCCCGCCTCCAAAGCCGTGGTGCAGTTGGCCAAGCTCTCGGATCAACTCGGAGATTTACGCGCGACGGTACAGACCGCTGGTGTTTCTGCGGCGACAGCGGCGAACCTCGCCCATGAACGCGGTGTTGATGAACGTCGTGAGCAGGCGATGCGCTTGGCCACCATGATCGAGCGCCTGACCAGCGGGATCGAAGCGCTGACGGCAGCGTCGGCCAGTACTCCAACGGTTATCCCAGCGCCCAAAGTCGAAATCATTAATACGTTGCCAAAATACTACGCCAATCTTTACGCTCAGCAGATTCAAGTGATCGAGAAAACCTTGATTCCAGCGATCGAAGCCATCGGCGCCATCATCGGTCAGAGTCTTTCCGCGCGCGAACATTTGGGCGGCATCGCCAATGAATTGCGCTCTTTGATGGCCAAACAAGCCAAGTCCGAGGTGATCGAACGCCACAACGACGGTGAAGCTTGACGGTTTCCTCGTCGTCCATGGTGAAACCGTTCTCGCGTCCCAGCGGCGCTCTTCCACGGCGTCGCTAAAAAAATTACCCATGCCCGGTCTGGGTTCTATCGCTGCGTTTAGGTTGAGTCGTCAGACCATCTTATCTAGGGATTTCTCAAGATCTGATGGCTGCGTTCGCCACCGGCGATGCCACCACACCCACTGTTCTGGTGCATGACGGACCATCGCTTCTTCGTACGCAGTGACCCACGCAGTGATCTCATGTACGTCGGCGGCGCTGTCTTTGGTCCGTGGAAATTTGCGGTGCGGTCCTGCATGCAGAACCCAGCGATTTTTTTTCCAATAGAGAAATACCGGAATCACTCCACTGCGCGTCAGACGTGCGAGCGCTGCCGGAGCATTCGGTGTATAGGCGGGATGGCCGAACCATGGGACAAAACAACCGGCCAAACGTGAAATGTCTTGATCGATTAATACTGCCAACACACGACCCTGGCGTAATTCGCGAATAAAATCGCCGAGCGGCGCGTCCTGATAAATCAACCGTCCACCACTGACGGTTCGGGCACCCTGTACGAGCGCGTCGGCCAAGGGAGAACGCAGACGACGGCCAACCGCACTCAAGGGCATGATCGTCGCGCCAATGCGCGACAACAATTCCCAGTTGCCAAAATGACCGGTAAAACCAACGGTTCCTTCACCTCGCTTACACGCTGCCAGCAAGGCTTGAAAATTCGCTACGCCCTCCACCGCGACTTGACGTCGCAGACGACGAACATCCCAGTGCAAGGTCGTCGCCGTCCACAACGCCGTGCGAACCACATGACAAAATGCGCGCTGAGTGGTGCGTGTAACCCAAGCGACGTCATGTTCAGGAAACGCTTTGGTTAAATGTTCCCGACAACGGCGTACTTCACGCAGCGGTAAACTACCGATCATTGCTCCGATTCCGCCGCCTACACGCCAAGCCAACCACGGCGGAAAACAACGCAGCGCGGCACCAATAACGCGCACCGCGAAACGAGCATTCGCCGTCATCTCATCATGCTTCGACGTCACTCGCGAATATCCGCATAATAAAGTTGAACCACGCGCACATCAGCAGAAAATAGCTTCAGCTTTTTTTCGCTCACGGTTTGCTCTCACAAACACAGGGCGTTGCGCCACAGCGCAAACAGAGCCCTGGATATTTAGCTGCCGTTGCCGCCGCTAAATCAACCTGAGCAAGATGTGCCAATGATGTCAGCCAAGCGAGGCAATCCGCAAATTCACCAGGCAAATTATGCTGGTCGGGCTCGCGCAGTGCCTCGGCCAATTCGCCGACTTCTTCCATAAAATACATGAACGTACCAGCGGTTCCGCGCTTCGCGTCTTTAGCGCCGTAGGTCGCAGCGATGTGACGTTGAAACGCTGCCAAATCAAAAGGAGGAGTCTTCATCGCCATGCACTCTTCAGTGCCTCGGCCCAGCGATCCAGTTCACCATCGCCATACGGTGACCCACGCGGATGAACGAGTTTGCCATCACCAAGAAATCGCGGAATAATGTGCAGATGCGCATGCGGCACCGCCTGATTGGCGGCAGGCCCATCGTTCACCACCACATTCACCGCCGGGCAACCGGTGGCAATTTTCACTGCCGTGATCACACGTGACAAGCGATCGCCCAACGATGCCAGCGTGGTCGCGGGCAAATCACTCAGGAACTGCCCTTCAAATCGCGGTATCAACAAAACGTGCCCAGGATTGGCCGGACTTATATCAAGCAACGCAACCCACAGATCGTCGGTGAACACCAAACGACCAGGAATTTCGCCATTGATGATGCGGGTAAAGATGCTCGGCATGGTGGGCAATGTCGGGCGAAGAAGGACGGGGCAAGGGCTCATTGCCGCAAGCTGGAAACGCTTGATTTGACGATGCGCTAGACCGCCCAGGGCACAGACAACAAAAGACGACCACGGACGACGTGGCCGTAGAAACGGCGGGGCGAATGCCGAATGGGCGGCCACCGGTCACCGTGACATCAGGGATTGAGTCGGGCTTTCAACCCTCCGTGTCGTTTTCGGTCGGGCACCCAGGGCGTTGCCTTGGACTATCTTGAGGCGCATCGTTGGATCTCTTGAATAGGAGTTAGGCACAGCGCCATTCTCCGGGTCTCATCTAGGTCTGGCGGTGGGCAAAGGGACGGGCACGCTCCCGCATGAAATTGTCAAACTCACGTCTGTCTCGA
This sequence comes from Planctomycetota bacterium, assembly GCA_043775355.1. Lineage (GTDB taxonomy): Bacteria > Planctomycetota > UBA11346 > UBA11346 > UBA11346 > BOG-1363. Next base: position 7,409 of record JAYVSL010000235.1, on the reverse strand, counting down.
TACCGACGGCGACCAGTTGACGGTGAGTCCTCCATTATTGCCGTCTACCAAGAAGTATTGTCCATGTGAACCGTAGGTTTCTACCAACGGCTGGCTCTTCATGACAAACAGCCGGCAAGGTGCGCGTACGAAGGACGTCTTTCGCAGACATTCATCGCAGCTTCGTGATGGGCCGTCGCAGAGCGTTGCATTGCGGCAAATGTCCGCTCATGGCTGGCAAAGCGTCAAATGATGACGACTATCGCCGTCCGCTTACCTGCCCTGGGGAGCGTCTACCTGCCAATGATCACCATTCCCGTATCTGTGACGCGTCGCGGCTTCTCGCTGGTCGAGCTGCTGGTGGTGTTGGCGATCATCGCGACCATGGCGGGTTTAGTGTTGAGTGGCCTGTTCACCACGCGCGATACCAATCGTTTACTAGCGGCAGAGCAGATGTTGGCGGGCGCCATTCGTCAGGCTCGCCACACCGCACGCTCAAGCGGTTCACCGGTTGAGCTGCGACTGACGCCGACGCTCAGCGGCAGCGAAGTCGTTGGAGCTAAATTAGGTGGCGTGTCGCGCGTGTGTTTGTGGAGTGAAACATTCGATAAAGAACGGGATACGAATGACGATGGGGTGATCGATCTAGTAGAAAAATTGCCAGAACCAGGAGATCGGCCTAACGGCGTTGTGGTCGGGCGCAGTGGTAATGGATGGCAGCCGAGTATTGATTTCCCTAATTTCCCACCGTCGCCGTCACCGCCGTCACCGCCGTCACCGCCGCCACAGCTCACACGTGGTTCGGCTCTTGTTCGAGGAATACGGTCAGACGGATTTTATCTAGCGTGTAGCGTTCTTTTGCCAGCTAAGCCGAGTGGAGTAATTCCACTAGTGCTGATCGGTGAAAATGAATCTCCGAGTGCCAGCCAATGTTTTTTGGCGCTAGAAGAGCGTACGGTCGTTGTTCAAACGACAAATCCCGCTCCTCCTGCCCCTTCTGTTCCTTTGGCTTCCGTAGTGGTATGGGAATTAGTTGGAAAAATTACAGACAACAGCGGCCAAGTGAAAATTTTTTCCGTAGATCATGCGATGGTTAGTCGCATAGGCGTCAACCCGCACCCGATTGTAGGTGGACGTTGGGTCGACGTCGGTCTGTTGTACGACGGCAAGCGGATGATTTTGTATTGCGACGGAGAAAGAATTGCCCAGTTATCAGTTGGGGCGAATTCTCATTTGATAGGGGGGGACAGCGTTATTTATCTAGGTTCAATGCTCAACGAGATCATGGCTGCTCCACCAAAGTTCTATGCCAACGTTCCGCTGGACGATGCCCGCCTCTATCGCCTTGGCACAGCAGACCTCGGTGAATTACCGGGTAATGTGGTCTTGATCAGCCACGAAGGCGCGAAGCCGGATGGGGATCTCGGCTATCGCATTCTTTGTCAGCCAGACGGACGGGTGGAAGTCAGCCGCGACAACGACGGTAATGTCACGTCGATGAACGCGCCTCCGAGCACGACGATCACCATTGGCCAGCTACGTACCCCGAGCGCGCTGCAAGCCGCAGAGATCACCGTCACCCTGGATGGTCGCGTGACCAGTCGGTTGCTCACGCATGTTCAGACCGTGGTGCCAAAATGAGTCGCGTTGCACAGCATCACCGTTCCGGCGCAGCGCTGATTATTGCTATCGTGGTATTGGCCGCGTTGTTGATGTTGGGCCTGCCGTTTTTATTTACTCAATCGGGCAGTTTGTCTGGCACCCGTAGTTATGCCCACAGCGAACTCGCGAACATCGGCCAGGATTCCGCGCAAAGTATGGGTGTAAAAGCTGGGGCCGAAGCCGTCGGATATCACTGGCAGCAAGACGGCATGAAACGCCCACGAGTACCAGATCCGAGTCCATTGATCATCAATGATTGGACTTCGCTATTTTACGATCTTGGCGGTCGCGATGATCCGCAAAGTGGCGTCCATAAAATGTCAGAAAATCTTCTGAGCTTTAATACGCGTAATCACGTATTTGCCTTGCCCGGCGGAAATTTCCTCAGCGGGATGAGTTCTGACGAACGGGACATTCAGCTGCGGCGTTATCCCATCGTGGTCGGCCTGACCATTCAAGATGAATCGGGAAAATTGAATCCGAATTATCTCGATGCGGTGGCGTGGAGCCGACTGTTCCGCGGGGTTGGCATCAACGACTGGCCAGACTCGCTTGATGTGAGTACGCCAGGTGACCAAGGCCGCGACGGTCGCAACCAGCTCGCCCGTGCCTTGGCCGCGTTACGGTATCGTTTGGCTGGTGGGCGAATTACCTCGCTGGATCAACTCCTGCGAGCGGAGCCGTCAGCGGAGCGCAAACCACGCCGTGGACTGACGCGTTCAGAGCTGGAACTTCTGCGTCCGTATTTATCGCTGTCGGTCCCGTCACAGGCACGCGGCGGCATGATCGACCTGGGAACGGTTATTGGTAGTTCCGGCAGTAAAATATCGATCGATAGCACACCGCCAGAAGGACTGATCGCTTTTCCCATTACGCCCCAGGTGATCGGCGTCGGCACCACGCTGTTGGTTGAAGACGATAAAGGTATGGTTCGCGCCCTGCCCTTCACGGGCCGTGAGGTTGTGGTCGTCCCGCAGATTGGTGATCCTTTAGCGATTGATGCTCCACCGCTGGTGAATGTGCATCAAGCAGAAGAGCAGGTGCGAAAAGTGTTAGCCGTTAGAGAGAGAGAGCTGCCCATTGCGAAACCACCCGTTGCTGCAAACCCAAGTGCTACGACGCCAATTCTTGCTCGATTACTCGCACCAGCTCTTATTAGTGAATTAAATTCCAACGACTACAGCAGTATCAAACCAGTGGACGCTTTGGGTCGTACGCGCAGTTGGTTTGAGCTGACATCCCCCTTGTCTATTCCGGAAGAGCTGGGCAGCGCGGATGTGGTTAAAGTGTACGACAACGCAACTTCTCGTGTTGAATTGAATATCCTTGACGCCGAAGCCGAAAAAACGGTCCCTGGAACGGCTTTCTACTTGGAGATTGCTGGGGATAGTCTCGATCATTTTCCCAACATTGGTTATGCCAAGTTGGTTGGCACATTAGCGGCGGTAACATTGCCGGCGGCTCGTCAGCAGGACTTTGAATTTGTTTACTATACTGCTTTTGACGCTCTTCCACAAAGTGCTGGCAGCGCAAGAGCGAACGGTCGCGTTGGGGTGCAAATTACGAGAGGGAAACTTTCCCCTATTGCCAAATCTTTCAAACTCACCGACCTCAAATTCATCGCCATCGCCCCGCGCGAACAACATCCTGTCGGCATTGCCTCGCAGGGCGTGATCAGCATTGCGAGCGCCGCCACCGTCACCGATCCCGCTGGCAATCAAACCGCGCAACAGCAACACCGAGTGATCGCGCAGGCATTGCCGCAAGAAACTCCATTGGAAGCACGATGGAATAAGCAGGCGGCATTTCACGCGCTATTGGCGCAACGTCACGGAAGTTTGATGACGACGTTTCCACAGCCGTATCCGCGCATAACTGACATCATGCCAGATGATCCAGCGAACAACGCGCCTCCCGCACCTGCCCCAACGGATCTTGATGATATGGCCGGAATCCGCCCAGCGGTTATGCGGACGTTGCTGAGTAGTTCGCACCTTAATACTCAATGGCAGTTGCCATTGAGTGGTGAATCTGCAACGGCGCTTTTGGGTGGTGGATTTCCACCAAGTAGTACGGCTTATACCACAGCGGACGTGACCCCCGAAGGCTTACGTTTAGATAGTAGCCGCGTGCTCTCTTATCCAAATCCAAGCAATGGATTTTTGAAATATTCTATAGGTGCAGATCCATCTATTCAGGGACGCCAGTTTTCGTTGTGGGTCAGACCGGACGAAGAATGGAATTCCCCAGTCACATTGCTTGATATGCGCATCGATGAGGGAAACCGTGGCAAAAGCCTTACGGGTGTATTGCAGTCTGCTTTGCCAGAGGACGATCGAGCGATGGCGCCCAGCAATGTTGATGTCTGCAATCGTTTTGCGTTGCGTTATGATCCATCGCTCAAGCAATTGATCTTAGTGCTGAATCCGGTAGCCGTTCCGCATACGTCGAACTACGGACCGAAGATTCCACGCGAAACCTACGAAATTCCCTTGGCCGTTAATCAAGAGTGTTTGGGCAGCGGTGGAGCTGAACAAATGGCAATGGCACCCCCAGAGACTTCGATTCAACATCGTTATGCCTTAGGTTCAGCGTTTATTACGGGAACGTGGCACCTCATTCAAGTCGCGTTCAGTAGTAATCAGCCTGGTGGTATGTCGATTATCGTCGATGGCTTGGTCGGTCGCGACGTTACGCTTCTCGCATCGACAGCAAATCCTGTGGCGATGAGCTTGCCCGGCGACCACGTGACGCTTCCCAGTATGGTCTTGCGTCAAAATATTTCGGCACCAGACCCCAGTGTTGATGGTGCAAATGCATTGTATCTAAATAAAATCAAACTCGACGCCTGCGCCCAGGTTGGCGGCGCGATGGTCACGGGTGGCGCTGCGGTAAAAGCATTGTTGCCGAATCGTGGGATCGTTCGCATTGGAAATGAATACATCAGCTATCAATCCATCACGGTCGACAGTGATGGAAATGGCCTTCTCAATGAGTGCCTTCGTGCTCGACGCCAGCAAACCGGAGCACAGTGGAGCCAAGTAAACCGACTCGAACAACACGAAACTGGCGCGCCTGTGGTGCCCGGCGGATTCGCCATCGGGAATCAAGGGGATAACTTATGGCGTGGCGATTGCTTACTTGCGCAAGCAATGCCGGATGGTGATCCGACACATAACTATCAAGTTCACGCAACGGTCAACGTTGTTTCTCCTGCGATTGTTGCCGCGGGAGAAACAACGATACCCCTTAACGGCGATCTCAAAGAGTTTCCCATGCGCGGATATGTCATGGCAAATAATTCCGTTTTATATTATTATGATAATCGCATTCCATTGCCTTCATCGCCCGCCGTGCCCGGTAAATTCCCCAATATTGAACGACAGCTTAGAAACATCATTCGCTGGACGGCGACGAGTATCGTTCCGGATCCAGCACGTCCGGGCGAATTTATAACCACAGACAGTTGGGATAGAGGGACGATTTCAGACCTTTCTGCCGGCGAAACGATAGTGTTGGTGAGCGTTGAGCTGAGTGGCGATCCGACCAAAAGTAACGCTTATAATTTCGTTCGAAAGGTTGGCGAAACTCCTTTTTATCCACAAGCGCAAGGGACTGGAGCACTATTACAATTGTACGACACCGATGGCGGCCGTGCGGAATGGGTAGAATATACCAGTATTGATTCACGTACCTACCCAACAGGCGGCGACGCGGTGTCTTATCTCATGAATATAACATTATTACCGGCAGACCTGCGACCAGGTTTTTGGTTTGATAAGATTCTACGTGCAGGCCTGCGCGGTAGAGGACGCACGGCTTTTGCCAAAGAAGATTTTACTTCGTATTCACCAGCCAGAGATGGATTCCCCGTTGGTACACGCGTGATTCCCGTGCAGACAAGGGTTTCATCTGGGCACCGTCTCGAAGCTGGAGACGTCGTCACATTGGCATCAGTCAACACGGGGACCGTGCGGCTTTGCCAGATGTGCGTCAGATACTCCGCAAGCCACGGTTTTTCGGATGATATTAACATCCCACCGATCGATGCGGGGAGAAGTAAGTATTTCGCATTTACCGATGCAATCCCTGAAACCTGGAACACCAATAAAAACGCTTATCAATTGCTTTGTTGGCCATGCTGGACGCCAAAAATTGACCTGAGTCCGGGCCCGGCTTCGATTCCGACTCTGAATCCGGGCTGGGTGTTGCCGTGGGGCACCGCGTATGCCCCCAACTTTAATGATAATGGCGGTAAGATTTCTATCCTGGCTGACTCAAATTCGTCGCCAGGAAATAAAGCGACTATCGATGCGGTCTGTTCAGGTCCCCAGATCGACCAGGCGCATGTCAACTTACCGGGAATTTGGTTAGACGATCAACCACTACGTGAAAGAACCGTGGTGGTCGCAAACCAAGGAATTTTTACCGATCTTTATGGAATAGTTGAAATCGGTGGCGAGACCTTTGCCTACAAACAATGGGATAATGAAAGCGATCCTTTTGTACAGTCGACGACCCAGGCTTGGCTCATCGGTCGAAGTCTGCTTGGTTCAACGGCGCGCATCCATAAAGGCCCAGAGTTGATCCTGCGTCTGCCCATCGGCCCAGTTACCGAAGTGATCGGTTCAGTTCCCCCTCCTCCTGTGACCATTCCGCCGACACCGCCGAAGCCCATGGGAATCGATTTTACTGGTCCCCTAGATCTGGTGCCTTTACCTGCTGGTCGTTCATTTAATCCGCCCGCTGTTTTATTGACCAGTCGCGATGGGAAAAGCCAAGAAATCACGGTGCTGCCGAACAACCATACGGCTCCATGGTTACGAGGAATGTATAATACAACGCCAATTAATTGGGCAGTTCGGCCGCCAGTTCCAGCGATTGCACCGCCGCCAACGAACGGCAGTCAGCCACCGCCATTACCCCCGATACCGAACCTCGCACCGCTCGCGATTGGTTGGTGGCCGCGTTATCCAAGTGGATATCCCAAGGATTTGTCAACGCGGGCGGCAGACGAACGCGCCGCATTCCTCAGGTGTCGTAGTTATGCCTGGGCTGGGTTTCCGCTACGTTTTCATGACACGCAATTCGGCGGTACGGATTTGGCGCAGGTCACAGCGCTGAGCACCGGCGGCGGTTTATTCGATCTGCAAGCGTTGGCGTTGGATGGCAGGATGGATTGGGGTGTCGCGAAGATGGACTCTTTGCTGAACGGAAATAACAGTAACGCATTCAATTCCGAGATTTTCAAAGTGCTCACTGATGAATCGCTCAACTCGCGTTTGACCAACGAAGCAGGCGCCATTCGCACCGTTGATGGCGCAGAACTCCGCATCATCTGGACCTACCGCGACAAGCCGCTTATTGAAGACAATCCAGCCGCATCACCAGCCGAATGGCTGCAAGAAGCAGCGCGCAGCGGCAATAGTGCGCCGATGATCGGTCCAGTCTATCTGCGCGCGCGTGCGCCGAACAAAGTTATCAGCGTCGAACGGTGAAATCAGGTTGAGCGGTAATGTAAACTACTTCAGTCGTCCCTCCAGGAATCTGCTTGCATCGTTATGACTCCCGGTTCCCCGGCACTGAAATGCTGCTCATTACCCACAAAAATATGGGCAGGCAAATGCAGGTCTTTTAGAATCCCGTTGGGATTCTGAGACAAATGCAGGGTAAACCAATTCCCGGACCAGTTTTGTTGGTAACGAGCAGGGTGCGGGGATGAATTGCCTCTGGCCGGCTGGCAGCCGGCGGTCCCAGGCCTGGGACCG
>JAYVSL010000234.1:0-4765 GCA_043775355.1 Planctomycetota bacterium | reverse complement strand
AGGATGCGTTGATAGAGTTCACGATCGTTCATGGCCTCATCCTCTCAGCGAGAATCAGAAAAGGCACCTATTTGACCCACACGGAAGCCGGAAGCCCCCTTAGGTTTAATCACGCGGTGGTGTCTCGCTAGGGCCACCTTTATATGGAGCGGTGGGTGTGCCATGTGCGGGTGTGGTGATTTTATTTTTAACCGCAGCTTCACGTAGACTTTCAACGAATCGTTGGCGGGTCGCCGGATCGAGTTCGGCTATCGGTTGGCTCGACTCACGTACGTAACGACGCACTAAAAGGTTAATGCCAATAACTTGGCGGCGATAACGACGACAGGCAGAGCAAATAAGGAGGTGAAATTTTAACGCAATTCGGCGATGAAACGGTAGCTTACGCTCCAGTTCTTCGGCGACGGTCTTCGCCGCATCTTTACACGATGTCCAGGTGCTCATGGTGTAAACCAGTGTTCTTCAAGGCAGGTACGCAGGCGAAAGCGCGCACGATGTAACATGACCCACAGGTTGGTCGCGCTGATATTTAAATCCTGACAGACTTTTTCACTGTCAACGTCTTCCATCATTCGCAGGACAAAAGCTGCGGCCTGACGTGATGGTAAACCGCGCAAGCATTCGTGAAAAACTTCCCAAAACTCGCGGTTGGCGATCAACGCTTCATCATCGACTATCCAACGTCCGGGCTCTTTGACCCAGTGTTCCATTATTTTGGCAAAGCCACCATCAACCACCACGTCAACGTCTTCGCCGCCGGGTTGCGTTCGTTCGCGCGCCAAGCGGCGGAAATGATCACAAATTTTGTTGCGTAAAATACTGGTTAACCACGTGCGTTCGGCCGCATCGCCACGAAAATTGTCAGCTTGTAAAGCCGCCAGAAAGGTTTCTTGCACTAAATCTTCGGCGGTCTGGCGATCACGCACCCGCGTCATGGTGTAGGCCAGCAGTGCCGCACCATGGGCGTCCACCCAGGTTGCGGGATCACCACCAACGGAAGCCGATCCATCGCTCATGGGCGGGGATGTTCGAAGGATCACGCGCAGGGCAAGAGGGGGATGATGTGCGCGAAAAAATGTACTCGACAAAATATACTCGACAAAATGTACGCGACGAAATCAGAAAGCCGGTTCATCCGGGACAGGTGCGGACACAGGTCCACCGTCTGGTTTATTTACGCGCGCGCGGCGGGGGGTGGAATTGCGATTGTAGGGCAGCCACTGCGGCTCGTCATTCCAACTTTTCTCTTCGCCGCCAAAGAGCGCGTTCCACGTCGGTGCTTTGCCGTTGAGTTCTGTCGCTTGGATCGCGTAGACGATGCCAGCGCTGGTGATGGCGAAGGCCCGGCGTCCGCTGTCTTCGTCGATCGGCCAAGCGTAGGCGATGAAGGAGCGTTCTCCCTCATTGGCGTTTTCTGCGAGTCCAGCGGGTTGCTGATCTTCGGCGCCAAACGCTCCGCCTTTGCCGTCAGCTAAGAACATCGCGAAGCGATAGCCGTTGGCTTCTGGAAGCGGTTTATTCCAACGTTCAGTTGGCGTCATCAGATGTATCTGCGCGTCATTGACCTGACCCGCAACCGGCCCGCCCGAAAGTTCGTGGAAGAAACCATATTCGCCCACGTTGTCATGGTCGAGATCACGGTATCCACCACCTTGAAATTGAACTTGCGCCGGAAAAACACCGGATTTCAGCGTCGCTGCGGTGGCAGCTTCATTGGCGGCAACGCGGCTTTCCAACAGATTAGGAATGGCGATAGCGGCGATGATCGCGACGACGGCAATCGACGAACCGCCGATCATGCTTTGACCTTCTGAGATTAATTTGCCGTCCTTTTGATACATGACTTCGTACGTCAGCCCAGCATTGGCGATCAGGTAACTGAAGCCACGCATGACCGCTTGTTTTTGTTTCGGCTCTAACGGAAGCGTCCCCATCATCAGGGTGAGGTAGCCCTGCATGGCGCGCAGTTCGGCCGCGCTATCGCTGGCCGTTAGCAAAAAAGTTTCCTTGGTGCTTTTTTCCAGCGCAAGTTTGCCGAGTGGACTTGTCAGCCAACCATTGTCTTTCGTGGTCGTCCAGCTGGCTGCCAAAGCGGTGTCGCTGGTGGCGATCCAATGCGTCGCGTCGCAAATCAACGTCAGCGGGATCGGTACGTTTGGAATGACAACCGGCAGCGACATTCCTTCGGTCGGTAATTCGCTATCAATCATTTTCATGAGCGCGCCGAGCGCTTGATCGACGCCAGGCGAACGGGGAATTGCCAGCGTGTATCCAGGGAATGGTGCACCTGGGGTCTGGGCCATCATGGTGGTCCCACGGATGCCGCTGATGAGATTTTCGATGGATGAGGTAATGCCCAATTTGGCAAGTTGGCGATCGGCTTGCGCCAGGAAATCCTCGGGCGTTTTCTTGTCAGCCTGTGCTGCTGCCGTGAGCAACGGGCGGATCAGATCATTCCAGAGTATTTTTCCGTCGATGGCGGTGGCATAGACCGAATACGCATTCGTGGGCAAATGACGGCACAAATTTATATCGAGCGGAATCATGAACGGCAGCGTGGTCTGCGCTTCCATGCGCGAGGACACATCGTGCGGATGAATATCAATGGTGGATTTTATCGGAACTAAGAAGCGGTGGAGCGCGGCCATGAGGGCTTCAGCTTGCGGACGTTTGGCCGCATCCATATCGGCCAGGACGGCATCGCGGATGAATTGTCCATTCAGCGTTATGCTAAGATCATGGCCTTTCGCCGTGATTAATGATGGCAGCAGACGTTTTGCTTGGCTGGCCAATATCAACTGCTCGCCCAGGCGCACTAATGTGCTTTTTCCATTTCCCTTCTCACTCTCGAAGGTCAACGCTTCAGCAGCGCCAAGAATGGTTGCCGATTTTCCGTGTTCCTTGAGCTTGGCAAAAAGCGGTGCGGCAAGTTTCCCCAAGCCAGCTTGCAGTTGAAAGTCAGGAGTCTTTTTCCACGCCGCAATCTCGTCTTTGCTCGCCGTTGGTGAAAGTCCAAACACAGTAAATTGCGCAGAACTCAGCGCCGCAGGAATTTCGAAGGGCGAGAAACCCAACGTTTCAATCGCCATCGGCATGACCTCATCCAGCTTGCCCTTGAGCGGCGTCATCGCCGGGTCAGCCCACAGTCGTCCGAGCGTTCCGGCCTGAAAGTGCTGCACCAAAAGCGGGCCATCGGCAATCGTGACTTGGAACAAGACCGGCGCGTCACCCGCGTGCGCAAGTGCAGCCAGGGTACAGGACACTAAAGAAGCAGCGAAAGGAGCGAGTCGGCGCATGTTTATTTTCCAGGCGGTGGACGGAGGCGCGCGATCGTGCGTGCAACTTCGCTAACGCAAGCGCACCGGTGCGCAGACGCAGAGACTCAAGCGCAAAGCGCAGATAAAATGAAATTTACACCGCGAAGACGCTCAAACGCCAAGCAGAAACGCTCACATCCCGCGACGCAAAAGTCCGGTGGTTTCATCAAAGCCAAACATGAGGTTAAGATTTTGAATCGCCTGACCGCTGGCGCCTTTAACTAAATTGTCTTCGGCAGCAGCGATGATCAGCGTGCGGCCATCAAGGGCAGCGGCGATGTCGATGAAGTTGGTGCCGGTGGTGTTGGCGACTTCAACGTCTTTTGGCGTTTTGCGAATACGAACGAAGAGCCGCGTGCCGTAGGCGGCACCCCAAGCACCGGTAATTTGCTCTTGGGTCACGCCTGGTTTGACCGTCACCGTGATCGTTGAATGGATGCCGCGCGTGATCGGTGCTAAATGAGGAATGAACGAACAATGGACCGGCGCGCCAGCGGCGAGCGACAGTTCTTGGTCGATCTCTCCGGTGTGTTGATGACCGACCGCTTTATAGCTGTGAAGGTTTTCGTTGATGGCGTAAAAAAGATTATTGTTGGATTCGATGAAACGTTTACCCGCGCCCGATATGCCGGAATAGCTGACCGACACCAGCGGCGCACTCACATCGATCAGGCCGCTCTTCAGTAGCGGCACCAATGGCAAGATCACCGTGGTGGCGAAACAGCCAGGATTGCCGACTACCGAAGCGGAGCGAATGGCCTCGGTGTGAACTTCGCTCAATCCGTAGACCGCAGTGGGCAACAGCTCCGGACACGCGTGGTCGTCGCCGTACCACTTCTTATACGCGGCATGATCATGCAGACGGAACTCCGCGCCGACGTCGACCAGCTTGAGGCCCGCCTTCAACAATTCGGGCACCACCTTGGTGACCTCGGGCGACTTCTTCGCCAGGATCACCGCTTTGGCGCCGCTCGCGCGAATGGCCTCTGGCGTGTCAGGGGCCATAACCAGGTCGGTTTCTCCGGCAAAACTCGGCACGGCGTCAGCGATTCGTTGACCATGCAAGCGATCACTACCGGCGTGAACCACGGTAAAATGCGGGTGATTGAGCAAGATGCGCAAAGCGATTTCGCCTGCGTAGCCAGTTACACCAAGAATTGCGACGGGGATTGCCATGAGGAGATTCCTGAGGGCGCGGATTCCATCAGTCGTCTGGTACGAGGCAAGGTCCTTGGCCAGCTGACGCCAGTTGACGCCAGTTGACGCGCCAATGCGTTGTGAATAACAAAATCTAGACACACACAATGCTATTCGGCTAATTTATTCAATTTCCCCCTGCGTTTCTTGGCTTTTGCTTTGGTATTATAAGTTGATCGCTTCCATTTCGAGTTCGGCGATTTCGCAATTCTCTCAAATGTTCGCCCAGGTTTTCGCCTCTGACGATAGCG
>JAYVSL010000233.1:0-10146 GCA_043775355.1 Planctomycetota bacterium | reverse complement strand
TGGAACTGCGATGCCGCGACCTCTCCAAGTGCCGAAGAGGCCTTGGCAATGCTCCGTCAGGCAGTTGCTGATCGACGGCCCTTCTCTGTAGCGCTCATCGATGCGACCTTGGCCGATGGCCCTGGTCTTACCCTCGGTCAAACCATCGCTGCTGACACAGCGCTTCGTCGTACGGCGCTGATCATGCTCACTTCCGTCGGACGACGCGGCGACGCCAAAATGGTACGTGAAGCCGGATTCAGCGCCTATCTTATCAAGCCCGTGCGTTCGCTCGATCTGCGCGATGCACTAGCGACTATCGCCCATGCCAAAGAAACCCATTCCTTTACTGAATTGATCACCCGCCACAGTTTAGCCGAAGCGCGTGGATCGTTATCTTCTGGTAAACGCCCTGCCGTCGGTACTCCGGAAACACAGCCCATTCGTGTGCTCTTGGTCGAAGACAATCTGACCAACCAAATAGTCGCCAGTAAAATGTTGGCCAAATTGAACTGTACGGTGGTCGTGGCAAGCACGGGCAAAGAAGCGCTCAGACATTTTATCAGCACGATCTTCGACATCGTCTTCATGGACTACCAATTGCCGGAAATGAACGGCGTCGACACCACTCGTGAAATTCGCCGCTTAGAACGTCCTGGTAGCCACATACCCATCGTCACCATGAGCGCGAGCGTCCTAGATCAGGATCGTCAGCGTTTCCGCGACGCCGATATGGATGACCTTGTACCCAAGCCCGTAGAGATGAACGCGCTTCAGGTGGTGCTTGATCGCTGGGTCAAACGTTAATTTCGCTTGAGGGCAAACCATATCGTCGCGGGTTACGCTGACAAAACCGGCTAAGCTGAATGCGTGGCTGATTCTCGCGTCAATTTTCTCTGCTGCCGTTTCTGGCGCACATGATGAATCAAGTACGCCACGACCGCTAGATTCAGCACCAACAAAATGATGGTCAATGGCTGATGATGCATAATCACCTCGAAAATTTCATAAGGAACAAACAACAGCGCCATCACCAAGGTCAGCCACTCCGCCCAATAGCGATCATACCACAGACCTAATGCTTGGATGAGATAGAGCGTGGCGTACGAGAAACAGACCACATCGAGAAATTGCAGCTTGGCGACATCAATACCAGATACCCAATTTAAGAGCTGACTGAGCCGCGCGCCGTCAGGATCGATATGCAGGTCCAGTGCCAAGCGTTGAATGAAGCGCGCGCCTTCATGATCAATGAAACGTCCGACCACCAACCCCGTCACCAAGAACAACATGAATTTAATAAGACTCAGCCCAGCAATCAGACGCACTGCTAGCGGCACCGCCACTGAAGCCCGATGGAATTCAACCAAATGATCGACGTGCGTTTTCGCTTTATTTTCTCTCTCTTGTCTCGCCTCTTGTCTCGCCTCTTGCTTCGTCACTTGCTTCCCCCTCTCGTCGATGGCGCACGATCATCACAGTAAATCGCTGCGACCTTTGGCCTTCAACGCATCGACGACTTGCTTCACCTGCTGGCTGCGGCCTTTGGGTACGATCAAAATCGCATCTTTGGTTACCACCACCGACATATCATGGAGTCCGATGGCGGTGACCATTTGCTGGGTTTGATTGACGATCAAGGTTTCCTTACAGCCCTGGGTTAAAACTTCGCCTTGAGAAATAACGCCATCGACGTTTTTGGGCAGGTGATCGTAGAGTGAATCCCAACTGCCCACGTCATCCCAGATGAAATCAGCCGTAACCACGTTGATGTTGGAGGCTTTCTCCATCAGCGCGTAATCAATGCTGATCTTTTTCAACGGCTGATAAACATCGTTCAAAACACGGGCGAAATCAGGCGTTCCCCAGGCATCCGCCACTGGCTGCAACGCTTCGGTCAGCCACGCGCAATGCGTCGCTAAGCCGTCTAACACCACGTCGCTCTTCCAGGTGAAAATACCAGAGTTCCAGCGATAGCCGCCATCGCTGAGGTATTTCTTCGCCGTCGCTTCGTCAGGTTTTTCGACAAAGCCGAGGACCTTGTTGACGGTCACGCCCTTCACGTCGGATAAGCGCTGAGCCAGCTTGATGTAGCCATAGCCAGTCGCCGGAAAACGCGGCGTGATTCCATAGGTTACCAAGTTACCACCGCGCGCGACTTCGATGCCAGCGGCGAGGGCTTTTTGAAATTGATCGGCAGGTTTGATCACCTGATCTGCGGGCAACAGAATCATCGTCGCACCTGGAGACATTTTTTCGACCACCAACGCGGCCAACGCCACGCACGCGGCGGTGTCGCGACCAACCGGTTCGGCGATGACGTGTTCTGGTTTCAACATCGGCAGCTGGGCGCGCGTTTCAGCGGCCAACGCAGCGGTGGTGATGACTAACACGCGGTCAGGTGAAATCAGCGGCTGTAATCGCGCCACCGTCGCTTGGATCATGGTGTCGTCACCGATAATCTGAACGAGTTGCTTCGGCCGCGCATTTCGCGACAGCGGCCAGAAACGCGTGCCGGAGCCACCGGCCATGATCACGGCAAAGACTTCGTTCGTAGACACGGTTGAAACTCCGAAAAAGGGTCAGGGGAAAGAAGTCATTCAAAAAATTTATTTAACCGGAGAACGTACGATTTCTTCGATATAGAGCGGACTGCCTGCGAGATCGAAGTGCACGCGAACGCGTTTCATCAGCATAATGGCGGTTGGCAATTGGGCCGGCTGTTCGAGGTAAATATATTTCGTCGTCCCAAGATCAGTCTTCACCATTTCATCGAGCTTGAGATTCAGCCCGCGCTGAACACCAAGAGACGCCACGCTCACAATCGTGGCATCCACGACTTGTTGTGAGCGCGCCGCTTCGGTTTGTGAAAAAAGATCAGCACGCGTCCAACGCGCCTCAGGACCACAGCCAGACAAAGCCAACACGCAGATCATCGCGCCGATGGTCATCAGGCTTTTCAACGAATTCAACGGAGTGCTTATTTTTTCCGTCCCATTTTTTGCTACGGCTCTTGCGCTATCTTCGGTGGCCGCCGCATCCGCGCGGTGATAAATTCTCATCGACGATCCGCATGCAAATCAACCAACAGCCGATTGAGCGGCAGCGACGGCGATTCAGAAGTCAGACCCTCAACGAAAGCGAACTTGCGCGCGCGACAATTTTTTTGCAGCGTCATGCGATGTCTTGCTACCTCAGCAGCATACGCAGCGCGCAAGGCGCGCGGCTCAGCGGTCATTTGCCCGTCCATCTCCATCCCTTCAAAACGACTGACGGTCGCGACGGAGAGATCAACTTCGTCGGGATCAAGCAACCACACTAACGCAACGTCATGACCCCGATGACACATACGATCCAGCGTGTCGGTAATCAGCGCGGGATCGGCCATAAAATCGCTGAAAATAATCACCAAGCCTTTGTTGTACGCTGGCTGCACCAAGTGCTCCAACGATTTTGCTGCGTCGGTGCCAGCGGCGGGTTGATATTGTTCCAGCTCGCGACAGATGCGCGATAATTGGCCGGTGCGCGATGGCTTGTGTTCGACCACCGCTTTTTCGCTAAAAATCACCAAGCCCGCGCGATCTTGCTGTTGCAGCAGCAGGTACGCCATCGATGCGGCCAGGGTTGCCGCATAGCGGAATTTGCTGACCGCCGCGCGCTCACCACGGTATCCCATGCTCGCCGATCCATCGACCACCATCGTGCAGCCCATGTCGGTTTCGGCTTCGTAACGTTTCAGCACCAAGCGATCACTGCGACCTAAAACTTTCCAATCGAGATGGCGTAAGTCGTCGCCAGGCACGTACGGACGATGATCGGCAAAATCGACCGAATGACCTTTGTGCGGACTGCGATGAGTTCCCGTCTGCAAACCTTCAACCACCAAACGAGCCACGACCTCCAAACTATGAAGCCGAGCGAGTTCGTTCGGCTGGATCAATGTCGAGGCGGTATCGTGCAGCATGGGCGGGAGACTAGTGGCCCCGTGAGACGGCGCTAGATAGCCGAAGAGCCTGAAAAGTGCTGCACCACGCACAGTCCGTGGTCAGCATGATACGGCCACAGACCACAGGCTACGGACCACCGGAAGAGTGCACGACATCGTAGCACGATCCTGTGGTCCGTAACCAGTAGCCTATAGTCCCTGCGTTTTCGCTCTGCTACAGCACTCGTCCCTGATGCTCGACCGTGGCATGATCACGAAAAATTTATCGCTCCTTACCCGAACCTTCGGATTGCGGACCCCCCTGGCCTTCCTACAACGCGCGCCTCACGTTTCGAACCGTCAGGAAAACCCATGTCCCGCTACCTCGTTGAACGCCTCAACCCCACCTTCGGCTACTTTTACAAAGCCGGTAAGACCCTCCACCGTGGTAAGACTCAGTGGCAGGAAATGGAAATCATTGAGAGCGAGGAATTCGGCAATGTCTTGCTGCTCGACGGCGTGACCCAAGTCACTTCGAAAAATGAATTCCTCTACCACGAGCCCATGGTTCACCCAGCGCTGTGCAGTCACCCGAATCCTAAAGACGTTCTGATTATTGGTGCTGGCGACGGCGGCATTCTGCGCGAAGTGTTGAAACATCCCGTCAACAAAGCGGTGATGGCTGAACTCGACGGCGGCGTCGTGGAGTTCTGCGAAGAACTGATGCCAGAGATCAACGACGGTGCTTTTGCTGATAAGCGGTACCGCTTGGAAGTCGGCGACGGTCGCAAGTTCGTTGAAACAACTGATGAGAAATTTGATGCCGTGATCATGGATATGACCGATCCGTTCGGTCCGTCGGTGATGCTCTACACCAAAGAATTCTTCCAGCACGTGAAGAGCACGTTCAAAGACAAGAACGGTTTGTTCGTCATGCATACCGAGAGCCCGATCTCGCGCCCGAACACGTTTAAACAATGTCACCGCACACTGTCAGAAGTGTTCAAATTCCGCCGCACCTTCTATCTCTACATTCACATGTACGCCGTGTTGTGGTCGATCACCGTGTGCAGCGACACCATCGACGCCGCCGAAATTCCCGCAGGCGAAATCGCCAAACGCTTAAAAGCACGCGGCATCAGCGGACTGAAAGCGTACAGCCCGACGACTCACCACAGCATGCTCGGCGAGTTCCCCTTCATCGGCGAACTGCTCGCTGATTTGAAGAGCGTGCCGATCATTACCGATGCCAAGCCAGTCGTGCTCGACGATATCGACATCAACCGTGACGGTTTGGAGCTGCGCGAAGTCAGCGACAAACCTGCCAAGAAAAAGGCGAAGAAAGCCCCTCTGAAAACCGCTGCGAAAAAGTCTGCGCCGAAAGCGGTGAAAAAAGTCGCCAAGAAAGTTGCGAAGAAAGCCGACAAGAAGACTGCCAAGAAGGCGTCCGCGAAAGCCGGTAAGCGCAAGTAAACTGGTCCGGGTCGCGCGATCACAGATCGCGCAACCGACGGCCCCCACGTTCCAGGATTGGTGATCGCCGTGTCCCAGCCTACTCTTCCCGACCCAGCACGTATGCGCGCGCTCGCCGCTGAACACGGCACGCCGTTACTGCTGTTGTCGACTCAGACCATTCGCAGTCAGTACCGCACGCTACGTCAAGCTCTGCCTGGCGTGCAATTGCATTACGCGCTCAAACCACTGCCGCATCCAGCGGTGGTGCAAGCGATCAAAGATGAAGGCGGCTATTTTGACCTCGCCACCAACGGCGAAGTCGATGTCGTTCGCGACGTCGGCATTGATCCGACGCGCTGTATTCACACCCATCCGATCAAACGTGATCAAGACATCCGTTACGCGTTGGACTACGGCTGCACCACGTTCGTCTTCGATAATCCGTACGAACTGCCCAAGTTCCTGCCCTACAAAGACCGCGTCCAATTGCTGATGCGCTTGAGTTTCCGCAATAAAGAAGCGCAATGCGATTTGTCGCTGAAGTTCGGCGTCCAACCGTCCGAAGGGCTCGACCTTTTGCGGCAGGCCAAAGCTATGGGCCTGAATGTGCGCGGCCTGAGTTTTCATGCCGGATCACAGTTGCTGAATAACTTCAAATACATCGAAGCGATTTCGTTCTGTCGTCAGCTTTTCAACCTCGCCGCGCTTGATGGCATTCGCCTCGACACGCTTGATATCGGTGGCGGTTATCCGGTGCCGTACACGGATCAGGTCATGCCGATCCAATATTATTGTCACCCGATCGCCGCCGAATTAGAGCGTCTATTTCCAGGCGTACGTTTACTGGCTGAACCAGGCCGCTTTATCAGCGCGCCAGCGATGACGCTGGTCGCATCGGTGATGGGCAAATCCGAACGCCAAGGCCGGATGTGGTACTATTTAGACGACGGCCTCTACGGCAGTTATTCCGGCAAGCTCTACGACCACTGCGATTACCAATTCATGCCCCTCGCTAAACTTGAAGGCAAAGGCGGTCCCGAACGCTTGAGCGTCGTTGCAGGCCCGACCTGCGACAGCATCGATGTGATCTACAATGACATCATGTTACCCGAGCTTGAATGCGGCGAACTCGTCACCAGCCCAATGATGGGCGCCTACACCTGGGCCAGCGCCACCGACTTTAACTTTTTTCCCAAAGCCAAGATCGTCGTCATCGACTGAGGACTCCCATGGCAAATGAATCCCTGAATCTATGGCTTGAAGATCTCTACGGCGAAACCGCTGGTTTGAAGCTGAAATTGCGCGATTGCCTGCATAGCGCGACGTCGCCATTTCAACGCATTTCGGTCTACGACAGCCATGCCTTCGGCAAAGTGTTGACCTTGGGCGGAGCGATTGCCCTCACCGATTACGACGAAGCGTTGTACTCGGAATGCTTGGTCCATCCGTCACTCAGCGTGATGCCCAATGCCGAACGTGTCCTTATCCTTGGTGGCGGAGACGGTGGCGTGGCCCGTGAAGTCCTGCGTTACCCAGGTGTGAAAAAAGTCACGGTCGTTGAAATCGATCGCGATGTCGTCGAAGTCTGTCGCAAGTTTTTTCCCACCGCCGCAAGTTGCTTGAACGATTCGCGGGTCGAATTAGTGATTGATGATGCGCACCGTTATCTACGTGATTGCCCACATCAATTCGATGTCATTATTGTCGACGCTTGTGAATTGACCAACACCGCCAGCGATGTCTTTCATGTGACGAGCTTTGCTGACTCGGTTTTCCGTCGACTCAAAGATGGTGGCATCTTGGTCGCGCCACTCGGATGCCCGACTTTTGCTGCCGACGATTGCCGCGCCACGCTGCGCAAACTGGCCGAAAAATTTTCACACTTTGGCACCTATCTGATGACCATTCCGAGTTTCCCTGGTGGTCAGTGGGCTGTCGCGCGTTGTGTTTTGGGCGATGCGCCAACCTCTATTTCCGCTCAGCCATGGCACAAAGATCTGCGTTGCTGGCTTCCTGACTTGCAACCCGGCATGTTCGTGCTGCCCCGTAACGTCCAGCAACAGCTTGGCCTTGGCTGATCAAAAGGCGTCTTTTTTCTAGTCTTTTATTGCGTTTTTCGCATGTTTTTCGCAACTGAGCCAGCTAACCGCTTGACGGATTAATAAGTTAGCTATCGTTTGCTCCTATTCACACCAGGAGCATCCCATGCGCGTTTCTCCAACCACCTCCCATCGCTCAACCGCCTCAGCAACCACATTGCTGTTCGCCGCCGTGGCCACTTTCGGACTCACCGGCTGTGGCGATCAGCGCACTGCCAGCCGACCGATGGTCATTACCAATGGCCAGCAAATGACCGACCTCTACATGGACGGTCAACTAACCGACACCAAGGGTTACCTATGGGACGTCGCGATTATTCCAGGAATCACACCAACTATTGAAGGTGCCGGCGACAGCTACGCGCGTGCCGGCGGATACATCCGCCGCTTTGGTACCGATGGCCTCGCGCACGATGGCAAGAACAACGCGATTGGAGATATGTACCACTTCGCTGGATCAAAATGCTTAGGCGATTACGTCTTCAGCGGAATCGGTCGCGACTATAATCACACCTCCGCTGACATTGCCGATCTCATCAATGAAAAACCTTTCGGCTGGTACGCACAGATCGGCGCTCGTTCTGTTTGGGGTTACCTGCTGAAGCCACTCGGACGCGTCGTGACTGGAATTCCAGCATCTGCCGTGACCGCGACTGCGGCTACCGCAGCCGGTTCCGTCGAAGGCTCTGGCCGCGTGATCTGTGCAGTTGGCGATGTCGCGGTGATGGGAACCGTCTATCCCACGGGACGACTGCTCTGGCATCAACCGGCGTACCTCGTTTCGATTTTTAATGCTGAGCCAGCACTAGAACACGATGGAAGATGGGGTTTGCACATCATCGGCCACCCAGCAACTAAGCCTGGGACGGAGACCGTCACTCCAGCGGTATCGACCAACTAAACCAATGTGAGCAATGAACAGGTCCGCCCACTCCATCAATATCGACCAACCGTATGCCACCTGACGAACGACCACAGCCCTTAGCAAATTATCCGCTTATTTCCGCGTGTTTCGCATGGTTACAAAACCGTGATCGGGTTTGGTTGCTGCTCATTTCAGCGATCATCCTGACGCTTTTTCTCAGCAGCTGCCATGCCCGATCGGATGGCGGCTGCCACAGCGCTTCGAGCTATTCCGAAAATACTGACAGCGCGTGGGCGATTGCTTACGTAGCCTACGTGATGATTTGGATATTGTTGTCAGCGGCAGGGAACTAACGCTTTGTTTCCGTTTCCCTGCATCGGAATCGGATCAACCTGATCCTGCGATAACCGCCTCACCCTTCGCGGTGCCTTCTGGGCTATAAAAATATTTGGGGCGAATGATGGGCGTACCTTTGCCACCACGTGCTTCACAGCGTTCATAAACAATCTGCGCCGAGATGCCGATAACTCGGGAAAGGCCGAAGAGCACGGTGTAGTACTCCGATTTTGCCAAACCGCAGGCCATCAACAACGAACCTGAAACGCTGTCGACATTCGGGTGTGGATCGCTGATCTTGGGATTTTTCTTAAGCACGCCTGGTCCAACTTCAGCGAGCAGTTTCACCATGCGAAAGTTGATGTCGTTGGGACAAATTTCTTCGCCAATGGAACGCAGAACGCGAGCTCGTGGATCTTCAACGCGTAGAACCGCATGGCCAAATCCGTACACGACTTCCTTATTGTCCAATTTCTTTTGTAACATCGTCGTCACGTCTGCCGCGTTGAAATTCGCGGAAACTTTGGCGACGCATTCTTGAATGAACTCTAAGCATTCTTGATTCGCGCGACCATGCAGCGGACCGGCAAGGCCAGCCATGGCGCCAGTAATGCTTTCGTACAAGTCAGCTTTACCCGATGCCACGGCTTTACCGATGAAGGTCGACAGATTGCCACCGCCATGGTCGAGGTGAGTTATCTCGAACACGCGCATAAGTTTTACGAGCTTCTGCTTCTGTTCCGCACTTTGCCCAGGAATACCCAGCATGTGCACAAAGTTTTCCATGTAGCCAAGATCCGCGCGTGGCGCGATCGGTTCGCCCCACCCTTCGCGAATGCGGAAAATTGCGGCCGTGACCACGGGGATTTTGGCGATCAAATCAATCGCTTCACGACGATAGTCACGACTCGTATATACCATTCCGAGCGCATTAATCGCATGCAGAAACCATTTCATCGGATGACCAGTACGGGGCAGTGCCTTCAGCGAAGCCATTACCGCCGGATCGACTTGGCTGTTATCACGCAACAATTGTGCAAAAGCTGACTTTTCACCAGCACTTGGCCAGTGTTTGTACAACAACAGATGAATAACGTCTTCAGGATCACGATCAGCAATTTTTTCAACTGGTTCGCCGACGTAAAACAACCCTTTGTCTGCTTCAACCGCACTGGTGGTGCAGAAACCAACTGGCACTCCACGCAGGCCGCTTTCAAGCGAGTCTTTAGTGAGCTCCATCAAAACCTGAGGTTTAACGTTTTCTTGCATGATCGAATTCCTTCGGGCCGAGTCAGTTCAGTGAAGTCGTTGGCGACATTGCCATGTCCAGGTGATGGCGCAAGCGCACCAAGGGCACTGCACGCAGGTGCGTGAAACCCACGGTCCACGCCGCCAGGGCAATTGCATTACCCCTCGTGTGACACGGGCGTGGCTATTCTGGCGAGGAGCTGGATGAGGTAATTATGGTCCCAGCCCGCGATTTTCCT
>JAYVSL010000232.1:0-17885 GCA_043775355.1 Planctomycetota bacterium | reverse complement strand
GCGATGACCGCCGTCAATTGTCCTCGGCCAAGTTGCAGCCACGCGGTGAGCAAAGTCGAGCACGCCGAGGGGGCCTGCATGGCGATGGCGGCGGACGAGGTGAACACGCCTTCGGCGCGTTCTTTCCAGATTTTTTCTCCGGTAATATTCCACAGACGGACGAACCCAAGCGCGAGGGAATTCTGTCCGCTTGGCCAAGCGTTGTCGGTCGGCTCGCGCCCACGACGTACCAAATCGTCGCGACCTGCGGGCGTGACATAAAAGCCACCGTCGTCGGCGCGCAGTTTGGCAACTGCTTCGTCAGCGATACGAATCGCAGCGTTAATCAGCGCAGGATCACCCAGCAAATCGAACGCTGCGGTAAGTCCGGTGATGGCGGAGCCATAGTCGGTGATGAAGGCGAGCACGTGTGGCAAACGTTTAAGACCGTCGGTACTTTGACGGGAAATCACGATGTTGGTGAGTTCGCGACAGGCGGAGATGAAACGTTCGTCGCCGCTCCATCGCCCAAGTGCGGCGAAAGCTTCGAGAGCTAAACCGTTTTGATCGGTCAGCACTTTATAGTCGCGACCTGGGCGTGGGCGATGGGCGCGTGATGCGCGCAGAATCGGCAGGTGAATTTCCCACGAGGCGCGCATCGCCATCACGTTGCCATTGGGGGCGAGATTCGCTAGGTTGGCACCACGTGGATGCGGGATGTGCGATACGACCGGCTCGGCGTGGCCAGACGCACCATGTTCGGCGTGACCGACCATGATGTCCCACTGCGCCATGACGGTGTCGCCAATTTTATCGCCCAGCACCGCTTTTAATTGCGACGGACTCCAGGCGTAAAAACTGCCTTCACCACCCGGATCGTCAGCGTCTTCAGCGGCGGCGTAGCCGTGAAAAGTGCCTTCATCTTCAACGCGTAAATCGCGCAGCAGATAATCACCGGCATTCACGGCGGTGCGGGTGAAATCAGCGCGCTGCACTTGAATTCCGGCGCGAGCATAGGTCGCGATCAACTGCGCATTATCGTAGAGCATTTTCTCGAAATGCGGCAGGCGCCATTTGCGGTCGACGCTGTAGCGATGAAATCCTCCGCCGACGCGGTCGTGGATGCCTGCATCTTGCATGGCTTCCAGCACGGCGGTTGCCTGTTCAATCCACTGCGGACGTCCGCTTTTCAGCAACAGCGGAAGCAGCTGACTCGATGGAAATTTCGGTGCTTGCTGGGCGCCATAAGCAAAGCCTGGATGCGCCGCATCGTAGGTGCGATCGATGGCGCTATTCAGCTTTTCCCAAACGTCTTTGGCAAGCGCTCCGCCAGCAGCTTCGTCGCGTGCCAAATGCTCGGTCAATTGCGCGGCAGCGTTTGCTATTTTGGGCCGGTCGGTGTTCCATAGCTGAGTCAGGTGATCGAGTAGTTGTCGCCAATTCGGCGTAGGCAAATAGGTGCAGGCGTAGAACGGACGACCGGTGTGATCAGCGAAAGCATTGAGTGGCCAGCCGCCGTGTCCGGTCAGCGCTTGAATCGCGTCCATGTAAATCGCATCGACCTCAGGATGTTCTTCGCGATCGACTTTAATGCACACGTAATTGGCGTTCATCTGCGACGCGGTGACGCCGTCTTCGAACGATTCATGCGACATAACGTGACACCAGTGGCACGTACTGTAGCCGATAGAAATCAGCACCGGCACATCGCGACGCTTGGCCTCGGCGAAGGCCTTGGGATTCCACGCCACCCAGTTCACGGGATTGTCCGCGTGTTGTTTCAAATACGGCGAAGTTTCTTTGGCAAGTTCGTTGGGCATGGGATTTCTCATATGGATGAAACAGCGTGCAGTGATGAAGCTGCGCGAGTTGCGAAGAAGTCATCGCTGGAAGCGAGGTGAGTGGACTTTCTTCGTTGTCTGCGGGATGCAACCGTGGCAAAAATCACGTTCACCGTTATCCGAGGCGGGGACCATTCCGCAGCCCCTTGGAAAACCACCAACTTAATGGCTACGCCGAATGTGCTCGCTTTGCACTTCGCACTTCGCACTTCGCATTTCGCATTTCACATTTCACATCCCCAAATGCCCCAAAGTTTCGCACATTGGCGAATGCACAGTCGACCATAGAGTGCCGCTCCTGGAGTAAGTAAAATGTGCGGAATTGCTGGCTACCTTGGTCCTAAGTCGGCGGACTCAGTTTTGATTGTGGCGTTGGAACGCTTGAAATATCGCGGCTACGATTCAGCGGGCATGGCGGTGATGAGTGATGGTGAAATTCATCTGCGCCGCGCGGCGGGGAAGTTGAAGGCGCTGTCGGACAAGCTCGAAATCCAGCCGTTGCATGGTCATTGTGGTATTGCTCACACGCGCTGGGCGACGCACGGAGCGCCGACGGAAATGAACTCCCATCCGCATCTTGGCATGGATGGTCGCATTGCGGTGGTGCACAACGGCATCATTGAAAATCACGAAGCCTTGCGCCGCATGCTGAAAGAGTCGGGGAGTATTTTCCGCAGTGAAACCGACACCGAGGTTATTCCGCATTTGCTTGCCAAGCTGCATGTTCCCGGGGCGAATCCATTGCTGGCGGTGCGGGCAGCAGTGGCGCAATTGGTGGGGAGTTTTGCCTTCGCGGTGATTTTTGCTGAACAGCCACGACGCATCATTGCGGTGCGCCAAGGTTCACCGTTGCTGATTGGTCGCGGCAAAGCCTACGACCCGGCGAATCCGCTGCGTGACGACCACACCGGCGCATTCACTAGAGTCGGTATCACGGCGCGCGAACTGATGATTGCGAGCGATACGCCAGCGCTGTTGCCGCATGCGCAGCAGGTGTGTTATTTGGAAGATGGTCACATCGCCGATCTTAGCGACGCGGGTGTGGCGATCAGTACGTTTGCTGGCGTGGCGGTTGAGCCGACGTTCAAAAATATTGAAGTCACGGCTGAGGCGGTATCGAAAGGTACATTCGATAGTTTCATGGCCAAAGAAATTGCCGAGCAGCCATCGGTGTTGTTGCGCTTACTCGACAGTCGACTGCGCGGCGGTGCGAATAGCAGCGAATTGGTTGAGCCAGATCTGGGACTTGATCTGAAAGCGGTAAATCACGTGGTTTTTCTAGCGTGTGGTACCAGTTGGCATGCGGCGTTGTTGGGCAAGCGTTTCCTTGAACAGCTGGCACGCATTCACGTCGAGGTTGATATTTCCAGTGAATATCGCTACCGCAATCCGGTGGCCGCTGGCGGAACTTTGGTGGTAGCGATTAGTCAGTCTGGCGAAACTGCAGACACGCTGGCGGGGCTGCGTTTAGCGCGCTCAAAATTCATTCCCGTGGTGGCGTTGGTCAACGTGGTGACCTCGACGATTGCTCGGGAATCCAACGGCGTGATGCCGCTGATGGCGGGACCTGAAATCGGCGTTGCCAGTACCAAGGCGTACACCGCGCAAGTTATGGCGCTGTATTTGTTCGCCCTGCAAGTGGCCAAAGCCAAGGGCCTGCTGACGCCCGAAGCCGAAGCCAAAGCCATCGCGTCAGCAAAGGCCTTGCCTGAACAAGTGGCGGCGACTTTGCGCGAGGTGGAAGAAGACGTGAGCGAAGCAGCCGATCTCTTTGCCTCCGCTCAAGCGACGGTGTTTCTCGGACGTGGCGGTGAACATGCGACCGCCCTGGAAGGAGCGCTGAAGCTGAAAGAAATCGCCTACGTCCACGCGATCGGTTATCCGGCGGGCGAATTTAAACACGGCCCTATCGCTCTGGTCACGCAACATTTGCCAGTGATATGCATGTGTCCGAAAGACGCGCTGTACGAAAAGATGATCAGTAATCTGCAAGAGGTCCGCGCGCGCGCAGGCCGCATCATCACGGTCGGGCAGAAAGGTGATCAGCATCTGCGTGATCTGAGCGATCATCTGTTCGCCGTTCACCAAGCGGGCGACGAGCTGCTCCAGCCGATTCTTTCGATCTTGCCGTTGCAACGTTATGCCTACCACGTCGCCCGTCGCCGTGGCTGTGACGTTGACCAACCGCGCAATCTGGCAAAGTCGGTGACGGTGGAGTGATTGCCGTTCCGATGATGACTACCGCTACAGATCACTGGTTTTGTCCGCAACGTCGCAGCACGATCCTGTAGTCCGTAGCCAGTAGCCGGTAGCCGTTGCTCGGCCTTTGCTTCGACCTTCTTGGGCCGCGTTCCTGGGCTTGCCCGAGCGGTGATTGAACCATAGTCCCCCGGTCCACCGACGGAGCCCCGATGACGACCAACCAGACCTCTGGCATTCGCGACCTTTTGATCGAAGAGGAGATGAAGGAAAGCTACCTGACTTACGCCATGAGCGTGTTGGTAGATCGCGCGCTGCCTGACGTTCGTGATGGCTTGAAACCAGTGCATCGGCGCATTTTGCAATCGATGCGCGATCTCAATCTGACCGCGTCGGCGAAGTATCAGAAGTCGGCCAAGATCGTTGGTCATGCGCTGGGTAACTATCACCCGCACGGCGATACGTCGGTCTATGACGCGATGGTGCGTATGGCGCAGGATTTTTCGTTGCGCTACATGCTGGTCGATGGCCAGGGCAACTTTGGTTCGATCGATGGCGACTCGGCGGCGGCGTATCGTTATACCGAAGCGCGCATGCATCGCTTAGCTGGCGAAATGATGGAGGACATCCAGTTTAACACCGTCGACCATCGCGATAATTTCGACGGTCAGCGGCAAGAACCGATGGTGCTGCCAGCCAAGCTGCCGAATTTATTGGTCAATGGCAGTTCTGGTATCGCCGTCGGTATGGCGACCAATATCCCGCCGCACAATTTGACCGAGGTTTGCCAAGCGATCATTCACGTGATCGACTTCCCTGCCTGTACCGTTCCTGACTTGATGAAATTTGTGCGGGCGCCGGATTTCCCAACGGGCGGATTGATCTGCGGTACGTCAGGTATTCGTGACGCCTATGAAACTGGCCGTGGTCGCGTGGTCATGCGCGCGAAGATTCATCAGGAGCAAATCGATGGCCGCGATGCGCTGGTGGTCACCCAGATTCCTTACGGCATCAAGTTGGCGACCATCAACGAATCGATCGTCAATGCCGATCGCGATGAGCGCATCAAAGGCATGTTCAAGGTTTATGGCGGCGTAGTCGGTAACGGCATTCGCTTGGTCATTGAACTGAAGAAGGGTGAAGATCCGGACATTATTTTGAATCAGCTGTGGGAACACACCAATCTTCAGTACAATTTCGCCATCAACATGATCGCTCTGGATGGCGGTCGTCCGCGTACGGTGTCGCTCAAGCGCATGTGCCAAGCGTATGTGGAACATCGCAAAGATGTCATCGTTCGCCGCACGCGTTTCTGGTTGGCGCGCGACGAAGCTCGTCTGCACATCATCATTGGTCTGCTGAAAGCGATCGACATCATTGATGAAATCATCGCGTTGATCCGCCGCAGCGAGAGCAGCGACGCAGCCAAACGTGGTTTGGTTGGCGATTTCGGTTTCAGCGATCCGCAGGCGCAAGCCATTCTCGATATGCAGCTACGTCGTTTGACCGGACTGGAACGCGACAAGCTGCAAGGCGAACACGATGAATTGCTGGCGGCAATCACCGACTATAAAGATATTCTCGCCCGTGATGCCCGTCAGTTCATGATCATCAAAGAAGACCTGCAGCATTTGCTCGACAAATACGGCGATGGTCGCCGCACCGAAATCGTCGCTGCTGCTGGCGAATTCAACATGGAAGATTTGATCGAGGATGACCCGTGCGTCGTCATGATCACCAAGAGCGGTTATATCAAGCGTCTGTCGGTTGAGACGTTCCGGGTTCAGCGACGTGGCGGCAAAGGTGTCAGCGGTGGTTCACTGAAGGATGAAGAAGATTTCGTCTCGCAAATGTTTACCGCGACCAACCATCAATATCTGTTGAACTTCACTAACCACGGCAAGATTTTCTGGCTGAAGGTCTATGACATTCCTGAAGGTGCGCGCACTTCGCGGGGAAAACATTTGGCGAACGTGCTGAATTTAGCCAAAGACGAACACATTACGGCCGTGATTCCGGTGCGTGAATTCCGTGAGGACCAATTCTTGCTGATGGCAACCTTGCAAGGTCAGGTCAAGAAAACCGCGCTGGCAGCGTACGGCAATCCGCGTGCTGGTGGCATCAAGGGTATTAAACTCAGCGACGGTGATGAATTGGTCGAAGTTGTGATCACCCACGGCAACGATGAAGTGTTGATCGCCAGCGATGACGGTCAGGCCTGCCGCTTCAATGAAACCGATTGTCGTGCGACTGGCCGTGATACCGGCGGCGTAATTGGCATTGAACTGAGTTCCGGCGCGAAGGTGGTCAGCTTGATCCGGCTCGAAGCGGGCAGCGATGTCCTGAGCATTTGCCAAAATGGTTACGGCAAGCGCACTCCGTTTGAGGATTACCGTCTGACCCGACGCGGCGGCAAAGGCGTCATCAACATTGATACCGGCGCACGTAACGGGCCAGTCGTAGCGTCGATGTCGGTCAAACCTGGCGAAGCGCTGATGTTGATGACTCGTGGTGGCACCATGGTGCGCACGCGGGTCGATGAGGTCCGTACCACTGGGCGTGCGGCGCAGGGCGTGACGATCATCAATCTTGACGATGGTGACGCGGTCACCGGGGTTGCACGTTCGCCGATGATGGCTGAAGACATTGAACCGAGTGCCGAAACGGGCGGCCAGCCTGTCAGCGATTCAACGCCAACGGTGTAGGCGGCTTTCGGCGTCACTCGTATTCGCGACTGGCTTTTGCGCATACGAGTGGCCCTGGTGTCTCTGGCTCGGTGTCTCTTGGAATGAGTGCGGGGCGCGTCGCAGCTGAATCGTTGTGCGGTAAGCCGTGAAAGTCGTGAAAGTCGTGAAAGTCGTGAAAGTCGTGAAAATAGGTGACGACATCATGAGGGTTTTGACGGTACCATGGGGGGGCTGCTCAAATGAACCTGTGCTTAGAATGATGACTCCCATGACTACGTTTGGTGTTGTCGCTCAATTTTCTGGTCGCCTGCGATGGGCATGGCGGTCGATATGAATGTCGACCGTCAACATCTGCAACGCGCACTCAATGTCGCGATGCGTCATGGCTATCGTGAATCGGCGTTATTGTCCGCTCGTCCGTGCGATCCGACGGTGGCTCGTGATCAGCAGCCCGATGCCGTTTTGTGGTCGTGGATCTCGGTCAGCGGTGCGTGGACTGGTACGGTGGCGATGGTTCAGCCGCTCGATCTTGCGCTATTGGTGGTGAAGCAAGTCCACAGCGGAGTGAAAGAACCACTGCCAACCGATTTGGTCCTCAATACGCAAGGCGAACTGACTGCTCGCGTGGTCGGCAAGACGTTTGATCAATTATTCGGCATCGGCACCAAGGCGGTGCTTGCACCAGTTCGAGTTGGCAATGGTGCGCCTGATGTTCGCCGTGGATCTTGGCAGGGGCATACGTGGTCGGTGGGCGGCT
Source organism: Planctomycetota bacterium (assembly GCA_043775355.1). Classification (GTDB taxonomy): domain Bacteria; phylum Planctomycetota; class UBA11346; order UBA11346; family UBA11346; genus BOG-1363. The sequence continues at coordinate 10,422 of JAYVSL010000232.1, read as the reverse complement.
GGTGGGCGGCGATTTTCATTAGTGAAGGAGAGCTTGCCGCGCAGCCCACGCCCGTGGCAGCCATGGCGAATGAGTTAATTCCCGACACCGATCGGATGACGAACTCCCAGCCGTTGACCAAAGTCTTTAAGCCGAGTGACGCTGACTCAGGCGTTGAATGGCCGGAAGTATTACCGTCATCAACGATTCCGAAGGGCTTGCATCCGGCGATTCAGCGAGCGTCGTCATCCGCGCCGCTGCCAGTGGCACCGCCAGTGAAAACGCAGCCGCCGTCGTCATCGATCTCTGGTCGGCGTGCCGTGGTGCGCACCATTCAAGGATTGATGTCGCCTGACAGCGCGATGAATCAACCGTCCAGCAAACCACCCACGACGACCGCGACTCATCATTCGCCGGCACCAAGCAAGATCGATGTTGATCGCACCGCGCCATGGTTCAAAGCGAAAGAAGTCGTGAAGCCGTCACCAGGCTTTGCTGTTCCTGAATTCGCTGTTCCTGAAACAGTGGGCCATTACCGCATTGAGGGCGTTCTTGGTGAAGGCGGCATGGGCGTGGTGCTGAAAGCTGCGCACACCACATTGAATCGCGTGGTCGCCATCAAGCTGATGAAACCATCCTTGGCTGATAATCCGACATTCGCCACGCGTTTCATGCAAGAAGCCCGTATCGCGGCATCACTCGATCATCCCAATTTGGTGACGGTTTACGACGCCGCGCAAGAAGACGGCTTTCTTTACATGGCCTTGCGCTTTATGGCCGGCGGCGATCTGGCCGATCAACTCAAACGCGAAGGTCAATTGAGCGAACCGCGCGCGATTCATATGTTTAGTGCGTTGTTATTGGGCCTTCAATACCTAGACGGAAAACAGTTAATCCACCGTGATATCAAACCTGGAAACATCCTGCTCGACAGCGATTTTACTCCGCGTCTCGGTGATCTTGGCCTGATGCGCGCGCGCACTTCCAATGCTGATCCGAACGATGTGGAGCGCATGGGCACGCCCAGTTATATGTCGCCCGAACAACTCTACGGCGATCGTGATCTGGATATTCGCAGCGATATTTATTCGCTGGGTCTGACGCTGTATGTGGCGTTGACGTGCAAGCAGCCACTGCAAGGCGAGGACCTTGAAAGCACGATATTCAATGTCCTCAATGTCGATCCACCAGATCCGCGCACGATCGTGCCAGCGATTTCCGAAGCGATGACGCAGGTGGTGATGAAGGCGATTCGCAAACTTCCAGAGGAGCGTTTTCAGTCAGCGAAAGAATTCCTCGACGCCTTGGCTTCGGTGGAACACGATGCGCTCAACGAATTGTCAGCGTCGGGGATTAGCTGGTTCGGCAAGATTTTCGGCGGACGACGATAGCCTTTCGCTAACGCCAGGTCGTCGACAACCGTAGACGTGGCGCGTCATGGCTATACCACCATGTCATGAACATCCTCGACACTGAGACCGTTGATCTGCCAACGCCTGCGGGCCCGATGCGAACGCATCTTTTCCGCCCAGCAGCACCTGGGAAATTTCCTGGTATCATTTTTTATTCTGAAATTTTTCAGGTGACGGGGCCAATTCGCCGTTCGGCGGCAATTCTTGCGGGCCATGGTTTCATGGTGGCGGTGCCGGAGGTTTATCACGAATTAGAAGCCCCAGGAACAGTCTTGCCCTACACCAACGACGGTTCAGCGCGCGGAAATGCCGACAAGATCGCTAAACCGCTTGGCAATTACGACGACGATACGCGCGCGTGCATTTCTTATTTAGAGCAATCGCCGCATTGCAGCGGTCGCATTGGCGCAGCGGGCATGTGCCTGGGCGGGCATCTCGCTTTTCGTGCTGCGCTGCAGCCGCAGATTCGCGCAGCGGCCTGTCTTTATCCGACGGATTTGCACAAACGCAGCCTGGGGCAAGGTCTGGCTGACGATAGTTTGGAACGTGCGGCAGAGATCGCTGGCGAGCTGCTGATGATTTTCGGCCGTCAGGATCCACATATTCCAGCCGAAGGACGTGCGGCTATTTATCAGCGCCTCAACGCAGCGGAGCGCTCATTTGAATGGCATGAATTCAATGCGGCTCACGCCTTCATGCGCGATGAAGGCCATCGTTATAATCCAGCGTTAGCGCACCTTTGTTACGGAATGATGGTAGAGCTATTTAAGCGGACGTTGGGGTAAGTCAGGGTAAGTCAGGGTAAGTCACGACAACCGTCCGGTAGGCGGACAGGTTTTTTCATTCACGGAACGGCGTAGCCAAGCCCAGCAAGAATGTGCGATAACGCTAGCAACGGCAGTCCCGTAATGGCGCTAGCGTCGGCGGAATCGATGGCGCTGAATAAACTGACGCCACGGCACTCAAGTTTGTAGGCTCCGGCACAATCAAGCGGTTGATCGGCGTCGACGTATCTCGTCAGCGCAGCGCGATCAAGGTGACGCATGGTCAGTCGCGTGAGGTCGGTGTGGCGCCAACGTTCCGCACCGCGAGCGACCACCATTGCGGTAATGAGCAGATGCGTGCGACCGCTGAGCAGCGTGAGCTGATCGACGGCTCTCGCTGCGGCGCCTGGTTTTCCCAGGATGGTCCAGGCGCCATCGATCTCGACAGCGGCCAGTTGATCGCTGCCAATCACGACCGCAGCGGGATCTTGCTCAGCGATGCTGGCGGCCTTGGCTTCGGCAAGGAATTCGGCCAATTTTTGCGGAGAAAGGCGCGGATCTTTGAGGTCTTCTTCGTCGCACGCAGGTGCCACGGCACGAAACGGAATGCCCAGACGCTCTAATAATTGACGGCGATAACGCGAGGTGCTGGCCAGAATTAAAGCGGGTGCAGTAAGCATGGTGACCATGTTTGAGCCGCTGACACGGACGCAAGGTCAACGAAAATGGGCCAACTGAGCATTAAAAAAATTGATTTTTGCCGGAGGTTGGCGATGCACTGCTTGTCCGGCGCTTTCCACCCCAGATCTTCCTCCCCTCAAGGAGCCCGCTCATGGCACCAGATTCATCTCTTGCTGGCGATCAATCTGCCGCCGCCGGTCAGTCGATGCCCGACGTTGCGTTGGATTCGCGCACGCGCGTTGGCGGCATGCTCGATAAAGTTGGCATGACTGACATTGAGGTCCCCGTACGTTTGCGTGATAACGATGGCATGGTGTTTTTGTGTCCGGCGAAAGCCGATGCTTTTGTCAGCCTTGATGATCCGAAAGCCCGTGGCATTCATATGTCGCGGCTATTCCTGGCTTTGCAGGAAATCTTCGCCAGCGAGGAATTAAATCTGACGGTGGTCAAGCGTTTGCTGTCACAATTTGTTGGTTCGCATGCCGGCATTAGTCGCAGCGCCTACGTTCGCTTGGTCTTCGATTTGCCGGTGAAACGTCGGGCTTTGGTCAGCGATAATGCCTCGTGGCGCACGTATCCGGTGACGGTGTCGGGCGATTTGCGCGGTGGTCATTTCCGTTTCCGTCTGGGCATCACAGCTGCGTATTCCAGCACTTGCCCGTGTTCGGCGGCTCTCGCCCGTCAGTTGATCCAAGAAAAATTCCGCAGTGATTTCGCCGATCAGGCGGCGATCTCCACCGACGACATGGCCGCATGGTTGGGCAAAGAGTCGTCAATTATGGCCACGCCGCACAGCCAACGCAGCTACGCCAAGTTGGAAGTTGAAATCAGCGATCCTGAGCAAGCCCCGACGTTTGTGCAGCTGATCGACATGGTTGAGGGAGCGCTCAAAACGCCGGTTCAGGCGGCCGTAAAGCGTGAAGACGAACAAGAATTCGCCCGCTTAAATGGCGCGAATTTGATGTTTTGCGAAGATGCCGGTCGTCGCTTGAAGTGCGTCCTTGACGCTGACGCGCGGGTTAGCGATTACCGTGTCGAAGCCGTACACGTGGAAAGTCTGCATCCGCACAACGCGGTCAGCGTCGTGGTCAAAGGCATCGCCGGCGGCTTTCGCGCCTAAGACGCAGGCTCGGTGGTCGCTGCCAGGTTGCCCTCTGGTCACAGCTCATTGCCAGCACGTGATTGCTCGCCCAGCAGAGCGTTGCTAGCGTACGGCCCATGCCACTTGCACCGCTTACCGTTCAACTTTCCGAAGGCCAACAACGCGAAGCGATGAAACGCTTCCGCGCCAAGTACGCGGAAGAATTGACCAAACTCGAAGCCGATTTGGTCGATGTGTTGACCGCCATTGCTGAGGCGGAATTTCTCGCTCAGTACTTGGGCGAGCAGCCAGAAATTAAAGAGCTCAAGAAACGACAGGCGGAGGTCGAGTCTTTACAAGTGCGTCGACAGTATCTTGGTAAACTCATTGATCGACTTGATCAATACACCCCGGCAGAAAAGCCGCTGGCGGTTTCAGCGCCGATTCCAGCGGGATCACCGAAATCGAGTGGAATCAAACGTTATTGACCGTGTACGGCCTGTCGGCTTAGGGCGCTATGTCTGCTACTATTTCCTCAATCACCGTTCGTCCTGCACGTCTGAAAGACGTCGTTGGCATTCACGCCCTGCTGACGCATTGGGCGGACAAGAAACTCTTGTTGCCACGCTCGCTCAGTGAATTGTACGAAAACGTCCGTGATTTCATGGTCGCTGAGGCCGAAGTGGGCGGCTTAGTTGGTTGCGCTGCCCTGCACATCGACACTGATAAAATTGCCGAATTAAAAGCGCTGGCGGTGGCGTCGGCGGCGCATGGCCAAGGAGTCGGGCGCAAATTAGTCGACGCCTGCTGTCGCGAAGCGGCAAACATTGGTTTGGAAAAAGTTTTTTGCCTGACGTACCAAGTCGATTTTTTTACCAAGCTGGGATTCGCCAAAGTCGATCGCTCACGCTTGCCAGACAAAGTATGGAGCGAATGCATTCGCTGTCATCGCTTCCTGGATTGTGACGAAGTTGCCATGTGGCGAGCCGTTGGACCCTGAGATGGTATGGGCATGGCCGCGAATCATGATGCGGCGAGTACTTTTTCACACCCCGCTTCGTCGATTTTTATTCCCACGTTATCAATACGCGTTTACTCCGCGTCAGCTCGCGGTGTTAGTTCAGTTGTTGGATGAAGCTCGGCGTGTGCCTGGTGAGATTCTTGAAGTCGGCTGTTTTGTCGGAGCGACCACGGTTTTCCTCAATCAACACCTGCATGCGGAAGGCGACGTGCGGCGCTATACCTGCATTGATACTTTTCAGGGTTTTACAGGTGAAGACGTGGCTTTTGAGCAACAGACGCGCGGCAAACAGCTGGATGCGATGCAACGTGAATGCTTGTTTGGCATGAACGATCAGCGTTGGTTTGACTACACCATGCGCCTCAACGGTTTTGAAAATGTCACCAGCATCAAGGGCGACATCAAATCCATCGACCTCGCTGCGCGGGTTCCGGCGATCGCCTTTGCGTTGCTGGATGTGGATTTGTACCAACCAACGCGCGCGGCTCTGGCTCAGGTTTGGCCATTGTTAGCATCCGGCGGCGTGGTGGTGATTGACGATTGTCGGACCGATCATGCATTTGACGGTGCGCATCAGGCATGGTCGGAATTTATCACCTCACACGGACTCATTTCAGAAATAGTTGAAAACAAACTCGCGATTTTACGTAAACCTTAACCTGGAGCCCAATATGCTGCGTTCATCCCTGTTGTTGAGTATGACTTTTTGCATCTTCTCTGCCGTTTCTGCGGCCGAAGGCGAGCAAATGCCGTTATGGGATGGCCAAGCGCCGCTCGGTAATGGCACCACGGAACCTGTTCCCGCAGATGCGACCATCACCCTGCATCGCCCGGCGAAACCAAATGGTACGGTATTGGTGATCTGTCCAGGTGGTGGCTACGGCGTACGCGTGAGCGGTGGTGAAGGCCACAGCATCGCCGCGTGGTTGAATAAGCACAACATCACGGGCGTGGTGCTGGATTACCGCTTACCCCGAGGCCGTTCTGCGGTGCCGTTGTTGGACGCCCAACGCGCAATTCGATTAACGCGCGCGCATGCCAAACAATGGAATATCGACGCGAAGAAAGTCGGCATCATTGGTTTTTCGGCGGGAGGACACTTGGCGGCAAGTGCAGCAACCTTATTTGAACCAGGCAATGCCAGCGCCACCGATCCTGTGCTGCGGCTGTCAAGTCGTCCCGATTTCGCGATCTTGATTTATCCGGTGATCTCCATGCAAGAGGGCCTGACGCACGGCGGTTCGCGAAACAGTTTGCTCGGTCAAAAGCCAACTCCAGAACTGCTCCAACGTTTTTCCACCGAGCGCCAAGTAACCGCCGAAACGCCGCCGTGTTATCTGGCGCACGCGGTCGATGACACCTTGGTGACGATTGAGAACAGCCGTGTATTTGCCGCTGCTATGCGCGCCGCCAAACGCCCAGTCGAGCTCCTAGAACCCGCTACCGGTGGTCACGGATTTAATGGCTACAAAGGTCCCAGCTGGGATGCGTGGCAAACGGGAAGTCTCACCTGGCTTGCAAGGTTGAAATTTATTCCTGAAGTTGATGCCGGACCTATTCGTTGAAGCGTCAACGCTGCTGTATCTGCAATGATATCGCACCTTCTGGGCAAGCGCTGACGCACAGACCGCAGGCGTGACATTCGTCGGCCTTCGGCGTGTAGGCTTGCTTTCCGCCATGGAAAAATGCTTTGAGGCGTCCGCGTAGGCTGAGCGATGCGCGATCGTCAGCGGTTAAGCTCTGAATGCTGAACACGCCATACGGGCATACGCGCACGCAGTCGGCTTTGGCTTCACAGCGGTTGCGATCGATCACCGGGATCACTCGGCCTGAGGTACCAGAGCAGGCTTGGGAAGCATCGGTCATGACCGCAGTCTGTGGCTCTTGCGGAACTGACCAGCGGCGATGCGCGGTCGGCCTACGCGGTTAGCATGCGCTTTTGGTATGCAAAGGCCGTCTCGCTGTGCATCCGTATCGTGCACGAGAGGGTGAGAAACACGCTGGCGACTTGAGACTGACTCAGCGCGCCTATCAATCCCCACCTCGTTTTGACCACGTTCCAAGGATCGCCTGATGTCTACTGCCGCACCACTCAAAGACATTTACCCCGTTATCGCTCGGGTCAAAAAGGGCGCCCATCTGAACGCTCCGGCGCAGTATAAAAAACTGTACGACGAGAGTGTGAAGAACCCCGATAAGTTCTGGGGTGGCATGGCGAAGAAATTCCTGACCTGGCAGCGGCCTTTCGATCGCGTGTTGGCGGGTAATTTTGCCGAGGGCAATATCGCATGGTTCGCCGGCGGGCGAATGAACGTCAGTGAAAATTGTTTGGATCGGCATTTGGCCAAGCGCGGCGATCAGGTGGCGATTTTGTGGGAGGGGGACGAGCCCGGCGATGTGCGCCGCGTTACCTACAAACAGTTGCACGCTGAGGTCTGCCAGCTGGCGAATGTATTGATTTCGCGTGGGGTCAAAAAAGGCGATCGCGTGGCGATCTATCTGCCGATGGTGCCCGAAGCAGCGGTAGCGATGTTGGCGTGCGCTCGTCTGGGCGCGATTCATTCGGTGATTTTTGGCGGTTTTTCTGCTGAATCGGTGCGCGACCGCATTCTCGACTCTGACTGTCGGGTGCTGATTACTGCCGACGAAGGTTTACGTGGGGGCAAGCACGTGCCGCTCAAACGGACGGCTGATGAGGCGTTATCGGCCTGTCCAAATGTACACACCGTGCTGGTGCTCAAACGTACGGGTGAACATGTGCCGATGACAGAAAAACGTGACCTCTGGCTGCGTGAGGCGATGGATGCGCAGCGTCCGTGGTGCCCAGCTGAACCAGTCGATAGCGAAGATTTATTGTTCCTGCTCTACACCTCAGGCTCGACCGGAAAGCCGAAGGGCGTGGCGCATTCGTCGGCTGGATATCTGCTCTATGCAGCGATCACCCACAAATACGTTTTCGATTACCGTGAAGGCGACATCTATGCCTGCATGGCGGATGTCGGTTGGGTCACCGGCCACAGCTACATCGTTTACGGACCGCTGTGCAATGGCGCGACCTCATTCATGTTTGAAGGGATTCCGACCTACCCAGACGCGGGGCGTTATTGGGACATGGTCGAGCGCCATCAGATCAATTCGTTTTATACGGCACCGACCGCGATTCGCGCCATCGCGAAAGAGGGCGATGCCTACCCGAAAAAATACGATCGTTCCAGTTTGCGCGTGCTCGGCAGCGTCGGCGAGCCGATTAATCCCGAGGCTTGGCGGTGGTATTACGAAGTCGTTGGCGAACATCGCTGCGCCATTGTTGATACCTTTTGGCAGACCGAAACCGGCGGGCATATGATCACGCCTATTCCTGGCGTCACCGCGCTGAAACCAGGTTCAGCGACCGTGCCATTCTTTGGCGTTCAGCCGCTGGTGTTGGATGAAAAGGGCAATGTCGTCAAGGGCAAAGACGTCACCGGCATTTTGGTATTTGCCGCCCCATGGCCGGGCATTGCGCGCACGATCTACGGTGATCATCAGCGTTTTGTGAACACCTACTTCAAGCCGTACCCAGGATATTATTTTACCGGTGATGGCTGTCGACGTGATGCTGACGGATACTGGTGGATCACCGGCCGAGTCGATGACGTGATCAATGTCAGCGGTCATCGCATGGGTACGGCGGAAGTCGAAAGCGCCTTGGTCGCTCATCCTGCGTGTGCGGAAGCGGCGGTGGTTGGCTATCCGCATGAGATCAAAGGCCAGGGTATTTTCGCCTACGTGATTCTCAAAAACGGCTACGAAGAAAGCCCTGAGCTGATCAAAGGTCTGCGCGAAGAAGTACGCAAGATCATCGGACCGATCGCTACGCCGGATAAAATTCTGGTGACCCCGGGCCTGCCTAAAACCCGCTCAGGAAAAATCATGCGCCGTATTTTGCGCAAGGTCGCGGCGCAAGAGACCGATAATCTCGGTGATATCAGCACTCTGGCTGATCCATCCGTGGTCGAGGCATTAATCGCCAAGCGGAAAAAATTGGGAGCCTAAAGTAGCTAACGTAAGCGTTCGGCCCCCTAATCCCTGCAATCAATTCCCCGGCGCATAGAATATCGGCCTTTCCATGGGTTAGATGTAGACGGTGTCACATGAATGACATACGCATATTAGCGTTGGTTAATATGCGTATGTCCTTTATGTTTCGCGTCCACCCTGTGAATTTCTGTTATTTTATTGACAAGAATCTTAGTTTGTTATGCATTAAGTTCATGAGGAAGTTTTCCATTGAATGTAGACGGTAAACAAAAGGACAGGCATCTAGTGTATTGTTGGGCATCATGGTTTCATACGCATATTGGCTAAAGCCAATATGCGTATGTCCTTTATGGTTTCCTTTCCTTTATCCTTTATGGTTTCCTTTCCTTTATGGTTTCCTTCCTCAACTCAGACGTGAGCGGGAAAAGGCATGGAAATAGCCTGGGAAATCAAGGGAACGAAACTGGGCACTACAGACGATCAGGGAAAATGATGAGGAGACTATATTTTTCGCAGTAGAACAGCTTCGTTTTGGCCGATAAGTCGACCGCTTCGTAATCCATACCAGAAACATCTTTGTCGTCCTTGACCTTAATCGAAAGGCTCTTTCCTTCGCTGGCCCAAGGATGGGAAATGACAATTCTGCTTCCTCCCACAACAAACGAAGTGACACTCGCCTTATTATCGCGGACGGAAACCTCCTCATCGCCTGCCACCCCTATTCCGCCTTCGTACTTGTACATCTGGATGAAATGTATCCTTATGTTATCGCTATCTGCCTGTCCCTCACGCGCACAGCCACCGAGAACCGCCATCGAAACAGCGAGTGTGATAAGACTCATCTTGTTCATGATTTCCCATCTTACAAACAAAAGGACAGGCATCTAGTGTATTGTTGGACCTCATGGTTTCATACGCATATTGGCTAAAGCCAATATGCGTATGACCTTTATGGTTTCATAACGTAAAACGAGGGGATTATATGATTTCAACTACAGAGATGATCGCAAATATCCGCCCAAGATACAGGACGTTTATTAGTCAGAATTCTCTGCATAGTCTAAACGATGTTATATGGGGATACATAATGGCCGTTTCTGGCTGTGAAGACAAAGCTATTAACGACTTCGATTCACGTGATTTTTCAGAATGGACCTCACAAAAAATTCATGGCGAAAGGAGGAGCATTGGTTGGGCTGATTTGATATCAGAATATGCGGCAGAGCGTAATAAAGACCCTTTCGAGGCGTTCTTTTCGTTTTTGGATCTGTACTTACAGCAGAGGTGTGCGGTGCGAAAATAATCGAGGCTTCCTGCTTCCGTGTGGGTCAAATAGGTGCCTTTTCTGATTCTCGCTGAGAGGACGCATCTCATTCTACACAAGTGTGCCATCAGTTATATTACGTAAAGTTAACTCAGTTAACTACTTAAGGCGAAATGTGTATTTATTCCAATGTTAGGCTA
>JAYVSL010000231.1:0-7255 GCA_043775355.1 Planctomycetota bacterium | reverse complement strand
GCAGGAAAATCGCGGGCTGGGACCATAATTACCTCATCCAGCTCCTCGCCAGAATAGCCACGCCCGTGTCACACGAGGGGTAATGCAATTGCCCTGTGGATGGCATCAGCGCTCGGTACACATCGCGGGTGGGCGGGCTTGTTCTGGTCAGTTCGGTCATAGGGTTCGCCAGCGTGAAGACGAGCAACGACATCATGCGCCGGGTACGAGAAGAGGCTCGCCGCCGTGCCGTGCGTTGGACCAACCAACGTCAGGCCATCGTTGAGACTTTTATCGCGGCCGACGAACACATCACGGTTGAAGACCTGCATCACCGCGTTCGCTTGATCGACCGCACCGTTAGTGCTGCGACCGTTTATCGCACGGTGAATATGCTGGTCGAAATGGGCGTAGCGACCAAACGTCATTTCGGCACCGGCTCAGCAACGTTTGAATGCGAGGTCAATAAAGAGCACCACGATCACTTCGTGTGCACCGCCTGCGCTAAAATCATTGAGTTTCACAACGTGGCGATTGAAGAATTGCAGGAAACCGTTGCTCGCGAGCACGGCTTCACGCTCAGTCACCATCGCATGGAATTGTACGGCGTTTGCGCGGAATGTCAGAAGCCGACAGAGCCGACTTCGATCAAGGCGTAACCAAAGCGGCTACGTCGCAGGTCGAGGTCGTCGGTTTAGCAGTGGTCTTTTGGGGTCATCGGATGAGGCGTCCGAGCACCCGTTGCTAGCCCTGAAACCAACATGCATACGTCTACCAACAAACACACCCCGGGGTTACCGGGGTGGGATGGTGGCCTTGGCCGGAATCGAACCAGCGACACGCGGATTTTCAATCCGCTGCTCTACCAACTGAGCTACAAGGCCATCTGCAAAGCCCACCTTTTTCGTGGGAGCGGGGACACTAGGAGGCGACTTTCGTTGCGCAAGTCGCGAGCTGAACCCGACGAATCCGACAATGAGTGCGTTGAACTTTGGTTACTGAACTCGGACGGGTGATGAAAATGATGGTATGGTTACCCATCGCACTGGCTTCATCCAGGGCAAGGAGGTTTGCACGGTGGGCTCAGAATCTGACTTACGTCCATATAGTTCTCAGGTCGTTGACGGCGCGCTCCATATCGTCATTGAGCGTGAGTTTGATTTTGGCAACCTGCATCAAGATTGGGCTGTCAGTATTTTGAGTCGCCATCCAGGGCCGTACAGCAAAGTGAAAATGGACATGACCAAATGTGCACGCGTTAGCTCTACGTTTTACGCTGGTCTGATGCAACTCCACTTCACCTATAATAGCAAAGGCAGTAACCCGATTATTTTATCGAAAATTGACCCACGGATTGTGGCGAATCTCAAAGTCCTTCATTTAGAACCGTATTTCACTGTCGAGTTGTGAATTCATTAGGCAGGAAGGCCGACGAGAGGGCTACGGGTTACCGGCTTTGGACCACAGGATTGTGCTATGACATCGCAGCCAGTCCTGTGGTCCGTAATCTTTAGTCTGTAGTCGTCTGTAGTCCCCTGGATGATCGTTCTGACAAAGCGCTAGGGTTGGAACATTTTGTCTTTGTCGTTGCCGCCCGAAATCAGATAGGCAAGTAAGTCGAGCATTTCATTCGGGCTGAGACGATCGATTAAACCGGTAGGCATAATCGAACTCTTAAGTACAGACTTGCTGGCGATATTCGCGATGGCCACCGTCGAAATTATTGAGGCATCAATCGGATTGGTGGCGATAGTGAGGTTTTTACCGTCTTCCGTGATGACGCGTCCCATAAAGACGCCACCGTCTTTGGTAACGATCATGGTGCTTTGATATTGGTCGGAAATAACTTTCGATGGTTCGATAATCGATTCGAGTAAATCACGTGCGCTGAACTTGGTTCCGACGCTGGAAAGATCGGGGCCAGCTGCGCCGCCTTCGGTGGCAAAGCGATGACACATGGTGCACTGCGAAGCGACGAAGAGATTCTTGCCGTTAGTGAAGTCACGCTTGCTCAGTGCGCCTGAAGCCTGGGCTATGGTTGCGGCTTCGGCCATAGTCCAGTTACGTCCTGGGCCTTTTGCTTGTACGACTGGAACTTCTTTGCGTGTTTCAATTTTGGCCAACGAGTCGGTCACCACTTGACGTTCACCTTCAGGTACGTTGTTCCACGCATCTTTGCGAATGGCGCGAATGAAGCCCTTATAGCTGTTTCCGCCTTTGCCAGTGGTTTCAGCTTCTTGGAAAAATGCGAAATATTGTTGGCGGAAATTCGCCGTCCAACCAACGGTAGTTGTGCTGAGGGCCAATGCATAAGCCAAGCGTTGCTGCTGTGGTTTTGATGCCAAGGTATTGGCCACGTCGTTGCCATAGCCTGGATTGCGTGCGATCAGCGCAGCGAGATCGAATGTAATGGTCGAGGTTTCATTGCTCGCCATCTGAAAAAGTGTTTTCGCGACAGCCGTTGGCGAACCTAGCGTGCAGAGCACGGCAGATAGCTCGCGATTCAAACGCCAATCGCTGGAAGGAAACAACGGATCGAGTTTGTCGGTGATTTGTTTGGCTAGGGTCGCATCAGGTATGCCCATTCGCGTGACCAACAATTGAATGACGCGCAAGGCTTCTAATTGCAGATCGACATTCATTTTGGCAATGTCGAGTTCGAGCAAAGCCGACATAGCCTTGGGTTGAAGTGCTTTGTCGCCACAGCGTGCCAGGGCAATCAATGCGGTGATACGTGCTTGCGGTTTCGCTTCGCTAAAGACTTTATCTTGCCATGTGGCGACGGGTTGATGTTCAATCGCCGTGCGTGCGGCAAAGCGGATGAAACGATCAGCGTTACCGAGTTCAGGCCATGCGGTGGCTACTGCTGCTGGATCTTGGTGGCCATGGAACGTTTCCAGTTTGTGACGCAGGCCCGCAAGCTCGGTTGGTGCGACAGCTTTCGCGGCAGCGGTGGATTCATTCCCCATATAGGTGACACGATACAGCGCCGATTGGGTGCCGCGTCCACCGATGGCGAAATACATCGCGCCATCGTGGCCAATGACCATGTCGGTAAACGGTAGCGGTTTACCCGAGATAAAATCTTCTTTGGTTGCTTTAAAACTCGCGCCCTGCGGTTCCAAATGAATCGCGTACATGGTGCCGTAGGTCCAATCGAGAATGAACAATGCCTGCTGATACTTGGCTGGAAATTTCGCTCCAGTGCCGAAGGTGGTGCCAACCGGACTGCCTGGTCCGATGTCAATGACCGGTGGCAATGAATCGGCCACGTATGACTGAGAATTTCCGGAACCCGAACGCCAACCAAAATCACTTCCACTGGTGACGTGGCAGACCCGCGTTGGGCGGTACCATGGCGTGCCGAAATCCCACTCCATGTCGGAATCCCAAGTAAACACCTCGCCATTCGCGTCCTTCGCCATGTCGAATTGATTGCGATAACTGATGCTGACCATCTCCCAACTCTTGCCCTCGGGATCGGTGCGCGCGATCCAACCACCCGGTGTCGTGACGCCTTTGGCATGACCATTCGGATCCCAATGGCGCGGCAGGAAAATATCTTCAGCCCAAATTTTCGGTGCCAAATACGTTTCGATTTTTTCCGGCGGCGCGGTGTGGTTCCCTGCGTTGACGTACAACGACTTGCCGTCAGGCGCGACCATCACCGAGTGAGGTCCGTGTTCGCCAGCCCCCTTAAACTTGTTCATCACGGTGACTTTATCGAATGTATCGTCGCCGTTGGTATCTTGCAGGCGATAGAGTCCACTGCCGTATTCTTTATTACCGCCGTTGACGCAGACATACAAACTGTCGAAAGCATAGAGCAGGCCATGCGCGCCAGTGATGGGAATATCAATCTTTTCAACGACGGTCGCCTCAGCGGAACCGCCCGCCGGTGGTGGCGTGATGCGGTAAAGTCCGGCACCACCTTGATCGGAAGCGATCAGACGGCCTTTGTGGTCGACCGCTAAACTGACCCACGATCCCTGTTCGCCCTTGGGCACCGTGTAAATTAATTCAGCGGAAAAACCTGGCTGCATAACGAGAGCATCGGCGGCGAGAACACCGCTTCCGCTGCCGCCCTTTTCACCAGAAAATATGTTACCCCATGGTTCTTTACCCAGCGCACCAAGATCATGCGGCGCTTTCCACGCACTGTCATCGAAGGCTGACTTTTCCCAGCCATTCACCACCGTGCCTTGTTTCCAACTGGTGTCGCTGACCACCAGGATGTCCTTACCAACAGCGTTTTTAAATTTCAGGCGCGCGACCACTCCGGCCGGACCTGCTTCATTATTCTTGCCTTGTATGGCGACCACGTTGCTGCCGGCAATTAAATGCTTGGTGATATCGATGGTTGCCGGTTCGTTCCATTCATCTGATTTCCCAACCTGCTGGCCGTTAACCCACACGATGACGTGGTTGTCACCAGTCACGCTCAACTTCGCATGTGTCACTTTCCCTTCGACGATAAATGTTTTTCTAAAGGCGACGGTTTCGTCAGCGCCTCCGTTTGCTCCACTCCACAGCCAATGTGGCGTGGGATCAGCAGCGTAAATGCCGACCGTAAAAATGAACGAAGCGAGGGTCGGTAAGAGGCGGTTGCGCATGTGATCTTTCAAATGTGGCATTGGTGGCTTTCGTCGACGGAAACACGTTTGCCGTAACGTGACGTAAGGATAGCGAGGTACGCGATTCTGGGCGCGGTGTTGCGCACAAAATGGGATTCTCGTTGCCGTGGTGAACAAAAACATTGGATGGCATGGAGAGAAGACGAGGGCGCGCGTCGAAAAAAAATGCGCCAAAATGCGAGACCAAGCACGACGCCGCTAATTAATAAGGCGCCGTCACATACCATGATCAGGACGACATCCCCACGTCATCCCGACGCCATTATTTCGGCGTCGGGATGACGTGGGTCAATCATCAAGCCTTCTTGTTCTTACGGTAATCGCCGACGTTTGGTGCGTCCGGGTTGACGTCTGGGCCGAAGTAACGCAACAACACCAATGGTTCGGTGGTCGAGGTATTTTTAAACGTCACGCCCTTCGTTGCGGCATTTTCGGTGATGTAGACTTCATCTTCGGTCAGCTCATTGAAGCCGATCATCTTCGGACTGCTGATGCGCAGGCTGTTCATATAGCCTTCGCCCTGCACGACGATGGCGCTGGAGGCACCCTTGTCGGTGATGGTGCAACTAGAGCCAGGATCGACGGTCAATTCTTTGGCGCTGAAGTACTGACGGCCTTTGACGCGGCCATAAACGATCCAGCGATCGACATATCCCTGCGCGGCGGTGTCGCCGACGGGAATGGGTTCGAGGTAATGATTTTCTTTGAACTGCGGATCGATGTTCGCTTCCCAGTCAAGTTGGTCGACGATGTAATCGATATCGTGTTTCTTGTCGGCAGGCACGTCTTTGACCAACAAATCCCATGGTACTGCGCGGCCTTCAACCAAGTTTTGATACATGCCGAACACGTCTGAACCCCATTGTGGTTCGTAGGTGCAGAGCGAACCAGGCGCATGCAAGATTCCAGGACCAACCAACCATCCGGTGCCTGGACGCAGGCGTTGCGCGGCAGACAGGTCGAGCAAACCGTTGTCGCCCTTATTCCAATCGCGCAGACATTGTTTCACTTGCTCTTTAGTCGTGCCGGGATTCAAACCATAGAACGTGTAGGCGAAATTATTTTCCACATTGTTGTGTTGCGGCGGGAAATAGTACGCCTCAGGCTTGCCCTGTTGGCCGACTTTTTTTGCCAAGTCGAAATCATGGTGCATGTGATGGGGAATCGGTCCCATGTTGTCGAAAAACTTCGAATACACAGGCCATTTGCCGTATTCTTTCCAAATGCGATCGCCAACGATGTCGGCGCCAACGGCTTTGATCGCGTCGCGCAGCGTAAAGCGCGCGCCTTCGTGAACGATGTAGCTGAGACCTTCGTCGTCGCGACGGTTATCGTTGGCAGCTTCAGTGGTTGAGCCGAACCAACGTTCATCGATGCCGCCACGGTCGAGGCCGAAAGCGTACAGATCGCGCGGGTCGAGCTTCAAACGCTGACCAGGTTGTAGGAACGAACGCGGAACCCAGTTCGGTGCCAGGCGCAGCAGACCGCCGTTGGCTTTCAATGCGGCAACAGCTGCGGCTTTTACATCAGCGCCAGTGAGGGTGGTGAGCTTGCGCACATCGCGCACGACGGTGGCTGGAGAGATCATAGCGGTGTCCTTTTAGGAATTGAAACCGGGTGAATGGTGTTGGGAGGAATCTGCGTTGATGTGGGCGGTTTGAAGCACTGATCACCCTGGGTTTGCCAAGGTTGCAGCGTGCGTCAGCCGCGTCATTGGGGCGGGACAGTCCCAACGATTCCCACAATTGCAAAGATAAATACAGGCATACACAGAACGCGTTGCATCCACCCAGGTCCGATCCTTAAACATGTTCGCCCAAGAACGTCATCACCTGATCATCGAGCTTCTTGAGAAAGAGGGCAGCGTTCGCGTTGCCTCTTTAGCGTCACGTTTGCAGGTGACGGAAGAGACGGTTCGACGTGACCTCGAACGTTTGGATAATCACGGAAAATTACGCCGAACTCATGGCGGCGCATTGGCCTTGGACGCAGCCAGTCGTGAACAGCCGTTCGATGTGCGACGAGGCGCTCAGCAGCGAGAAAAAGATGCCATCGCTCGTTTAGCGGCGGAGCAAGTTCACGACGGCGAGGTCATCGCTATCGACGGCAGTTCAACGGCGTTCGCGATGGCGCGAGCTCTGCCCGAAATGGCGATCACCGTGGTGACGACCTCGATGCCAGTGGTCATGGCGTTGGCCCAACGCAGCCGTATTCGGGTGGTCTGTGCTGGCGGAACTTTGGATCGCACGTCGATGTCACTCTCTGGCGCGCTGACCGAGCAGGTCCTTGACCACTACAACATCCATCGTTTGTTTCTGTCCTGCGCTGGCGTTGATGCTGAACATGGACTGAACGAGACCGCCGAAGGACTCGCTGAAGTCAAACGTCGGTTAATTGCCCGCGCAGATCGCACGTATTTGCTTGCTGACCATACCAAGTTCGGCGTGCACGGCGGCGTTACCTTTGCCGGCATTGACCAAATCGATGCCTTAATCACCGATCACTCCGCGTCTGCGGATCAGCTCACGCGCATTCGCGACGCGGGTGTGGTCATTCACCAAGCTAACTAGTTTCGTCTCCTCATCTTCTCATCACCCAGGATGCACCATGAGTAAGCACCCCAACAATTTTCCTAAACTCCA
>JAYVSL010000230.1:0-4728 GCA_043775355.1 Planctomycetota bacterium | reverse complement strand
GCCGTTCGGTCAATGAGCTTGCGACGAGCGGTGGTCATGGGCGGGGAGAGTGACGGGGAACGGGCGATGTCAATGTATTAGATGCCTGTCCTTTAGTTTGACAAAAGAAATGCGTATGTCCATTATTGGATCCTTTGACGCAAGAAGGGGTTGTTTTTATAAAATCATTTTTGTTCGTAATGTGAAGTTCTTCTGCTGCCCAGGAAGTAAAAAAAACCAGCCGGAACGGAAGGCTGGGTTTTAGTGTTCAAGGCGAGAGCGAGTGGATTTGAGCGGAAATGAGAAAAAGAAAGTGTGTGTCCTAGCGTTTTCCTTTTTTCCTTTGGCGCTTATTTTTTTGTCCATGTATATTTTAAAAATACCAGCCTCCCCACTCCCTTTACTGGATCCATAATATACACTGCTGATGAAAATGTCAATATTTTGCATTCCCCATTTCCTGGGTATACCTCTTCATTAATTGATGGCGTTTCGTAAAATTTCCTGTCGAGATCGCCATCTTCAAACTGAAACTCCAAAGGTATTTGAAAAGTTACATCAACGGAATTACTCGTTTTAATAAAATAGTACGTCTGATCGCTCTTCACTGAAATTTTCGCTTTGTTTTTGTCGTCGATTGATGAACCCATATTATCTTTCCCGTCTACGTCGCCAAAAGAAATATACATTGGATCAAATGTCCCCTGAGATACCAGCAAGTTGTTCTTGTTGGTATTTTTTATTGTCGCGATTCCCGACCAATGACCGTCAGCGCCAACATTTAACTTTATTTTAATAATTTCTAGTCCGTGTGAGCCGAGCTGATCGTCAGCGCCTCTCTCACCACATCCAATTAGGAACAGCGAACAGAGTCCGATTAATGCAAGGGCAACTGAAGCAATTAATAATCTCACAATGTGCGTCCTTAATTTCCCAATGTGCATGACTATATAATCTGGCCATGGGATTTTGGCCTTCGTTTTATCGCTAATCTGAAAGATAATATATCGCATTTACTTTACTGGTCCCCCTGTCTTTAGATCATAACGAGTAAAATTAGGCGGTCCTCTAACATGTACTTTAGGTGAAGTGAATTCAAGTACATTATGCCTGTCTTTTCGTTCCCTTAGACCAGGATTGTCTATGTCAATACCTCGCCTAGCGCGTTCTTTGTTGTCACCACATGTAACGATAGTCCTATTTTCACCTGGTACATGCAGCTTAGATTTCACGTCGTCGAATGAAGGATCCCCATCAATCAGCGGATCTGGCAGTCCCCCGTCATTATTCGAATGAAAGAATACCGTATTGTCATCTTGGGGCTGCTGATCAGCACCTGCTTCTTTTTGCATTTTTTCAAGCTGTTCCAGTGTTGCGTTAGGTTCATAATTGACAGTGGTTGTCTCCCTTTCAATTGCCTTTTTGAAATCGTCTTTTTTTCCTTTAAATACTTCATCGTTAAACTTTACAAGACCGGCATCCCTCATTTCGTTAAACTTCTTTTCGCTCATTTTATCGATTTTATCCTCGAATTGTTTTATAAAATCGTTATTTAATTTGGCCTTTTGTGCCGCCGTGTAACCGATTATGCCCCCACTGATTGGGTCTGTCGATTTTGGATCTGTGTCAGGCGGTTTATTTTCCACCATGATTACTGTTACTTTCAGTCCAAAGGGGTCTCTTCCATTTGGAACTAAGTATGCTCCATACAAACCTCGTCCATCCACATACCCCAACGGATCTCTACCAATAAACCTCCCCAGTGAATTATCAAAATACCGCGCCCTAAAATACTGAAGACCCGTTTCCCAATCATGGTAGCGACCGGTGAATCCAACGAATTGACCATAGTCGGATGGTTTGTAAGCGACCACGCCATTGTTCGCCAACACAGTTTGTCTGCCATAGGCATCATACATATACCGCTCAACCACCTGCCCTAACTGACTGGTAATCGCCGCCACGGAGTAGAGCCGATTGGTCGCATAATAATACCGATTCGCCCCCGCCTTCATCATCAGCGGCTCATCAACATACGATCCATATGCATACAACCGTGGCGACGGCTGCGCTTTCGGGAACGCTGGGGCTCCAGTCGCATCGCCCGCACTGACAATCGCAGTCGCAAGTCGATCACGATCAGCCTGCGTAATCGATGACCCCAGCGGTCCAATCTCAATGAAGCACACTTTCGGATTCAGCGCGGTGCTGGGGATTGAGAGCGTCAGTTTACCGTCAGCGACGGTGGCGGTGACGGCGTAGCCGTCAAAGTCGCCGCGACGATAGGCCGGTGGCGTGACGACCGCCGGATCCGGGTCGGTTTGCGCCTGACCTTCGATGGTGATGTCGTTGGTTTGATTGGCTGAGGCACAGTCGCCCATCACCACGATCACCGCATAGGTACCGTTCGCGAGAGCGATCTCCCACGTTCCAGCGGAACCGGTATTATTCAGCCACGCTTGATTGAAACTATCGAACTGCGGCCACGGATGTTGATTACGAATCACCGTGTCGGTACGCGCGGCGGTCAGCCAGCCGTATGATTTCCCGTTCGAACGTACGCCATAGACCGAACCCTTATCAGCGAAAAAGCCGGGAGGAATCGGGCTGAGGCTGGGTTGATAATTGAACCGAGTGACGCCAGCACCTTGCAGGATGCCGCCGCCGGAAGGCGTACCCGTGCCATCGCCGTCATCGGTTGCCGATGACGCTGGCAGTTGGATCTTCGCATCGAATTCATGCACGACCTGAGCGCCCGCATGGACGAACGTCGTCGCCATGCCATAGGCAGTTTTCTGCACGCGCCGACCGAGCGCATCATAGCGATACGTCGCCACATCGGTGACGCCCACCGTGGGGTCGCTGATGGTCGCATTCGCCAGGCGATTTTCGCTGTCCCAACCATACGCGGAGCCATCTTGGTTCTGGGTCAGGTTGCCCTTCAAATCATAACTGATCGGCGTAATGCCGACGGCGGTGACCTCATGCACGGCATCGTGCGAACGTGCTTGTGCGACGCCGTTGATGGTGGTGGAGGTCCAATCGCCAACCTTGCTGAGCAGCCACGTTTGCGAATCCGTGCCGCGACTCCAACTGGTCAGACGGTTTTCGTTGTCATAGGTTACAAACTGCTGCGTCTGCGCGGTGAACTGATTATTGGTTTCGGCCGTAATGCGTTTATTGGCGTCGTAGGCGTACGTGAAATTCGTCACGCCAGGAATGACCTGCGTGGCCAATTGATGATCAACGCCACCTGCATCCGAACGGTACGTGCGCTGTTCAACCAAACCGTTGCCAAACGTGGTGGTGGTCAAACGTCCACTGTTGTCGTACTCACGTGTCGCCACCGACGTGCCGCCAAAAGTCACGCTCTGCAATTGATGCCGTGCGGTATAGCCGCGCACCGCATGATCACCCGAGGGGTAACTGAGATCGAGCAGACGATTGTCCGCATCATATTGATAGCCCACCGTCCACGTTCCGACGTTCGCACCGCTCAGATCCAAGCGTTCACTGGTCAACCGCCCGCCTTTTTCCGCTGGCGCATTGCCGGAATAGGCGCGGGTGACAGTTGAGCCATAACGACCACTGACCGCCGCCAGCAGACGGCCCGCATCGTCATAGGTGAATCCATCATTGCCCTTGCCATCATTATAGCTGCGACTGGTCAGACGATTCGCCAAGTCATAGCCGTAGGTCGTCACTTCATTCAGCGCCGGAACCGCCACGGGTGACGTGGTCACCGCACGCGTCAGCAATCGCTGGCCATTATCATAGCCATAGGTCCGCACCGTGCGCTTACCCGCCGCGTTCGCAGGGAAGGTTTCTGTCGCCAGTAAACCGCGACTGTCATAGGTGTAATCAGTGACGCCGCTCACGGTCGAATCCGCATCGGTGATTTTAAGGAGGTGATTGGTTTGATCATAGTCGAAGCTGGTCACTCCCGCCGATGCGAGGCGATCCGTAAGGGTCTTCTTCCGATCGCGATAGTCGTAGGTCATGGCAGTGACCTTCGTCATCGAGTCCGTCGTGGTAGTTTTAGCCCAGTTAAGAAGTGAGGGAGAAGTTAACGAGATGCCTATTCCGTCGCTCGGTGACAAAAGAAATGCGTATGTCCTTTTTTTGGATCGTCTTCGAGGACGATGTGATCGTTTGAAACCCAGCGAGCTCAGGTCAGAAGCCATCGTTATCTTCCCTTTACTGTTGAGCGCGGCGGCATGGAGACGGACACTATATCGTCATTACGGTTCATCTTTTCAAAGATTGGCGTGGAGAATCGTTAGGGCTTTCATTTTAGATCTTCACGCACCACACGGCCAAATTCCAAGCGTTTCTTTCGAAAAAATTCAGGCTGCGCCGATCTTTTCCGCTGACTTCTCCACAAACAACGGACACCGGTTACGAATCCATGATAATTTCCGTTTACTTGCCTCGGTAAATCGACTCGCGGCTGAACCGATGGCGCTGGTAAACGCGAACATCCGCCAGCCAAGCATGGTCGCTAGCCATGCGTCGACACTCAGGTCGAGGCGTTGCAGGATCGGCGCTAATTCTGGCGGAATGGCTCCGCGTTTGCCAGATTTCAAGAGTCGTCCGGTCGCATCCAGCACGCTTAGGTATTCATCAGGGGTCAATGTTGTATTCGCCAGCGGCTCGCCGACTTGGCAGCGTGCTAATGGCGTCAGCCACAAACCATCTTCCGCATGTTTGGCATTCGTCGCGAGTCCGGCCTTGGCTAACAACGCGGCG
>JAYVSL010000229.1:0-10350 GCA_043775355.1 Planctomycetota bacterium | reverse complement strand
AAGCGGTCGCCGCAGCGATGGCCCAGGGCATGCGTCGGCACGCCCGCGCTGATTTAGCCATTGCGACCACCGGCGTCGCTGGCCCTGAGGGCGGAACCGTCGATATCCCGGTGGGAACGGTATGCATAGCGGTGGCCGATCAGCGCGGCGTGGTTGCACGCACGATTTGCGTGCGCGGCACGCGCGAACGCGTGCAAGCGCGAGCGGCAGCTCAGGCGCTGGTGATGGCCTTTGAGGTTGCCTTTGGTCGCCTGGTGACCAAGCCGTCAAATGCTTTCTGAGGTGTTTCCATTAGCCTTAGAGGCCGTGATTAGCTGCCACCTTCAGAGAATGATATAAAAACGATAAGGCGAGGAGTTCATCAAGCACCGCCCACGGTTTAGCCGCTTAGGCAGATGCGAACGTTGCTCTTCATCGTAGCTTTCTCGTCGCTTCCATTTGCTCGCCTTTTCCATTTCTCCCATGGTGCGTACATGCCAGATCCCGTCATGAACAACAGTTTGGTCAATGCGTCTTTCGGCCCTTATATGTTGCGCGATCTGATTAGCGCGGGTGGCATTGCCGAAGTGTATCGCGCTGAGCACAGCGACGATCACAAAGTGGTCGCGGTCAAAGTCATGCGCCCTGAAAAACAAGCCGACAAATATCATCGGCAATGTTTTCAGGAAGAGTTCGCTTTCCTTAAAGAGCTGAAATATCCAGGCATTCCCGTCGGCCGTCGGCAGGGCGACATCAAGGGCCGCGACAGCTTTGCGATGGATTACTTCAGCGGCTATCCGGTCCACCAAGTGGCCAGCATGGACAAAGCGTGGGATCGCGTGAAGGCGTTTTATGGACTGGTGGAAATCGTTAGTTACTTACATGGCCAAGACGTCATTCACGCCGACCTTAAATTGGAAAACGTGATTTTGCGCTCAACGGGTAGTGTCGCCGTGGTCGACTTTGGCAATGCGCGTCGGGCAGAATCCAAGGGTTTTTTCGCGCGCCTCTTTGGTGGGAAAAATGATCGCGTATTTGGTACGCCGACGTATCTCGCGCCGGAATTGGTAAAAGGTAAAGCTCCGTCAAAGGAAAGTGACGTTTACGCTTTAGGCGTGTGTGCCTTTATCATGTTATCGGGCGAACCACCGTTTAACGCCAATAGTCGTTCGGGCCGCATCAAGGCTAATTTAGAAGAAAGTGCGCCGTTGATTCGCACCCGCTGCACGGAATTACCGTTACGCGCAGCGCAGGCGATTGATCGCTGCCTGAATAAAGAACCCAGCGAACGTCCCAGCGATGCCGGAAGTTTGTTCGGCATGATCAAAGAACTTGCTGACGCCGGTGGCGAAACCACGCGTATTCCCCGGAAAAAAGTCGCGCCTCAGGCGTGAGCTAAACGCGGCATAATTCCTGGAGTTTAGCTCCGTAGCGTTCACGCCGTTTGCCCCCAAGTTGCGGCACGGCGCTCAAATCCATCGCGCCGTGTTGCTTGAGATATTCCAACGCCTTCGCTGGCAGCACGACTTGCAACGGCACCGGGCGATTTTCCGCCTTGGTACGATTTTCGGCTTCAGCGCGGCGCCAATCTTTCATCCGCGTTTCGCGCAGTTCTTCTTCTGGCAAGACGTCGCGATGACGTGGACGATCGGGCAGCGTTGGCGGTTGATCGAGGGCCGCTTTGACGGTGTCCATCAAGGATTCACCGTGCGCGGAAAGGAACCAGCCGCGTAAACCGATGCGTTTGAGCAGTTGGAAATTGGTTGGAGCATTCCGCGTAATCGCTAACAAAACTTCGTTGTTCAGCAGGCGTCCCGGTGGTTGGTTGGCAGCGCGCGCCACGCCATCACGCCAAACATACAGCGCCGATAACAGCGGCAACGCCGTGCGCGGAACCTCGCGGATTCCTTTGATGCGCCAAAATCCAGCGGGGTCGAAACCACCGCTCCACGTGGTTGCTTCTACCGCCTGATTGGCGATGGCGACTTCTTCTTCGAGGTCAGCCGCTTTGACTTCGGCACGCAGCGCCTCACAGACCTGCGGCAAGTACACCACATCCTCAAGGCCGTAGCGCAGCGCTCCGGCTTCGATCGGCCGCGTGCCCCAGTCGTAGTGGGTGTAGGCTTTGTCGAGCGTCACAGCGCAAATTTTTTCCACCACTGAACCGTAACCCGTGCGCTCATAGCCGAGCAAACTGGCGGCTTGCTGGCTATCCCAAACGCCATTCAGCGCGATGCCATAATCACGCTTCAAGGTCCCGACGTCGTATTCGCCGCCATGCAACCACACCGTGCGTGCGGGGTTTTCTAATGGTTTTTTCAATGCGTCGAGCGAGCCGCCAGCCTTGGCGATGGCCAGGGTGTCGACCATGAATAACGCGCCCGCAACGTTGGCTTGCAGCAAGCAAACTTGCTCGCGATACACAAACATGGAGTTCGCTTCGGTATCGATGGCCACCCACGGCGCCGCCGCAATGGCCTCGCCCAGGGCGGACAGCCGGTCAGGAGTTTCGATCCAGGTGTGCTCAGGCATGGTCATGGGCGGCGGATTGAAGGGTGAGGTGACCGACTGTCCATCATTGTCCGTTTTTCGCTGCGTGCCCTGGCCTCAGCGAACTTCTGAGCAGGCTCAGGTGACGGCTGGATTTCCTGACTTTCGCCGGGTGAAATTTCTGCAAGCATCGCCCCATGCCAAGGCTCGCACTCACGCTTCTCAACCGTTCCGACAGTAAGCCGCGCTATCGCCGCGCACGCTTACAACTGGTTTTGGATGCCGCCGTGGCGGAAGCCGGTATCGACCGCGCGAGCCTGACCATTTTGTTGGTCGCTGATTCAGAGTCTGCCGAATTACACGCGCAACATTTTCAAGATCCCACGACCACCGATGTGATGACCTTCCCCGATGGTTCAGAAAACCCAGCCACCGGCATCGTTCACCTTGGCGATTTGGCCGTGTGCGTCGACGTCGCCGCTCGCGAAGCGCAGTCGCGTGGGCGCAATACCGGCGATGAGCTGACGCTGTACTGCCTGCACGGCCTGTTGCATCTGATTGGCTATGACGACGTCACACCTCTGAAACTGAAGCGCATGTGGGCAGCTCAGCGCCGATTGCTGGCGAAAGTCGGTATCGTCATTGAGGAGTGCGCGAGTTGACTTTGTGACACTAAGGTGCGAAATCTCCGGACAGCAGAAAAATTTCGCGCCTTAGTGTCACGGGGGTGTGGGGGCGAAAGCTCCTGCAGCAACAGCGAACAGCCCGGTGGAGACGATCATGAATCTTTGGTTTCGGCTCGGCCGGGCTGTGATTGGTAGGTAAAGTCGATGAGTGGTACGCTCTGAAGCATGGGCATGAATATTACTGAAGCATTTACATTTATCTTTGTCAGATAGTTTGGAAACATGTCGGACAATCAGCGTAATTATTTGTCAGTCGTACTTGATGCCAGCCGTTGGATTTCGGCGTTAATAGTGGTCTTTGGCCATATTCTTCACATGGTATTTAATGACCAAGACCCTGGCATACGAGCCCATTGGTGGTCATATTCTTTATGGTTGGTGTCGAACACTAACCACCTTGCCGTTATGGTGTTCTTCGTGCTTAGTGGTTATTTGGTGGGGGGTGGGGTATTTAAAGCGGTGCGCGCCGAGACGTTTTCATGGCGCATCTATCTCGTGAATCGTATCAGTCGACTGGGTTCAGTTCTCGTGATAGCCCTCATATTAGGGGGACTTTTTGATCTCATAGGTAGCTATTTTTTCAATCTTAACGGATTATACGGTGGTCGCGCTGTGTTCCCTTTGGTATCTTACTCAATCGTTGACCACCTTGGTCTACGAGATTTATTGGTAAATGCTATTTTTTGCCAGCGTATATTGGGCGAACACTTTGGTAGCAATGGTCCACTATGGAGTCTTGCCTATGAATTCTGGTATTATTTGGCGTGCCCTCTCTTCGCGAACATCGTGTTCGATCGTACAATATACAGGCGCATGGTTTCCGCTTTAGTTCTATTAGGGTTCACCACCTTCGTTGGTGAGCAAATCGGTCTCTATTTCCTGGTGTGGTTGATTGGAGCTGCTCTGCCATCGGTGTCATGGAAGTCGATTGGTTCCTGGGGTTGGTGGTGTGCAGCTCTGGTTATCTACATGATGTTGGCAGGAAATGGATTTCTTGATCCGCTGATCAATTATTTTCCAATTGGGCGTTTGCGTGGACTAGTGCAGGATTGTGGTGCGGCGTTGTTATTTGCAGGAATGATTTTGGCAGTACAGAATCAAAGTCATCAAGTCGTTATCGTGAAGTCTGCAGTTTTTCACCAGCGTTTAGCTAATTTTTCTTATAGTCTGTATTTGACTCACTTCCCTTTTGTTCTACTTGCATGTGCTATGGTTCAGACGTGGTTCGGAGAAGGACTTCAGAGTCCGATGAGTGTACGTTTATTACTTTGGTCGTTATTGTTGTTGGTGGTTACTTATATCTATGCTTTGGGAGTTGCTTGGTGCGTTGAGTTCCGCACGCAGGCCGTGCGCGCATGGCTTATGCAGAGGTTAATTCCACGCTAATGTCACGAATAGCACCAACTACGATATCTTTTTTTTCAATGAGAAGACGTAAAATAAGCCGCATAGTGAAGAACGGTGAATATTTCAATAGGAAATGACAAGGAAAATATTCATGGCTTACTGGTTATTTGTTGTCGTTCGAAGTCTAAGACGAGGCGAGATATTTATGGTATCGCGAGATATTTATGTTGCTGTAAACTGAGTCGACAACCGCGTGAAAAACAGAGATCAATGCAATTTTTGACGTTTGCCTGATAGCGCTCGCCGACCGGTCCGCCGTCCGGACAGGTGGGTTGAACGAAGACGGATTTGCCACTGGCGAGGGCGTGTTCAAGAAAACGTTCCTGATCAGGTATCAGTATTTTCCACCAATCCGGTTCGACGACGATCGGCTGATCGGCAATGAATTTGGGACTGCAACTGATAAAGACGTTGGCTGGTCGCGGTGGGCAAGCACGGGTACCGTTGGTTTCGATGTCGACCCAGGCGAAAGATTTACCCAGCGTATGAAGTAAGTCGGCATCGGCTTGCAGCAGAGGTTCGCCACCGGTGAGCACACAACCGAGGCTGGCGCTAGCGGGATGTAATGTTTGTAACTGCGCAAGGATCTGCGTGGCATCCATGGTTTCACCACCGCGAAAATCGGTGTCGCAGTACGGACACGCCGACGTCGCACGAGTTTCGCTTCGACCATCCCAAGCATTGCAGCCGCTCAGCCGAACGAACACGCACGGCATGCCCGCATGCAGGCCCTCGCCTTGCAGCGTAGGACCGAAAATTTCTTTCACCCGGTAGGAACGCATGGGCGGCACCATAGTTGCTGAATCAGCGGCGCCAACCGTGCAGAAGCACGGTCGATACGGAGAAGCTGTCTAGAAATGGGAGAATGACATGGAGCACCGGAGTACCGGAGAAGCCAAAAGCCAAGAATCAGCGTGGATTATAGGATTGAAAATCTGTTTATTCTCCGGTTCTCCGGTGCTCCATGTCAGAGCAAGCTTTGCCTATCTATGAACGCCAAAATAACCAGAACGCCGCGACAGTCAGCGGCACGGGAATAAGATCTAACAAGATGCCCCAACCAGCGACTTTGGCGACTTTGTATTCTCCGCTGGAAAACGCGATGGCGAGTGGCGGAGATCCGAGTGGAAGGACGAACGATAAACCGCATGGCAGCGCGACGGCAAGGACCAAGGCGATTTCGTTGCCCTGAAATCCGAGTGCTGGCGCGGCAGGGATGAGCAACGGAACGAGCAAGGTGACGACCGCCGGATTTGAGAACAGTTCCGTCAAGATGATGGTGAAGAGCGTGATGGCGGCGATAATCAAGATCGGTTCGTGGCCGATATTGCTGAAGGCAATATGCCCGGCCCATACGGAAGCGCCGGTGGCTTCTAGAGCAGAACAGAGGGCGAGGGCGCCGGCTTCCATGATTAATAAATCCCACGGCACGTGGCGTTCGACTTCGCTCCAGCGGGCGAGGCCGGTGCTCATCAGTACGGCGGCCGAGGCGAGTGCGACGGGGGCAAGATATTTGACGCCAAAGAAAGCCCATGCGGCAACGGTCAGCAAGAGAATGATCAAGACGGCACGTTGTCGTGGACCAAAACGGCCAAGCTCGCGCCGACGTTCGGCGAGGGCTTCACGCGCCTGGGTGACATTTGGCACATCGATCGGGAAAGCGATTTCGAGAATGAACGCGGCAATAATGCCGAAGGGGATGGCGATCGGTAGGCTCATCGCCATCAGTTCGAAGAAACCAGGAACGGCAATGCCTTTGGTCTGTGCGATGCCCATGGCCAAGGCGATGCGCGCGCCGCCTAAATAGGTAACGATACCACCAATGGAACAGCCCCAGGCGAGGGCCAAAAATAATCCGGCGACGTAAGAAGAGCTTTGCCGTGGTTTGCCCAGCGCATCACGGATGCGCGCAATCACCGGAAATAACATTGCTGCGACGGCATGTTCCGCGAGCAGGAAGCTGGCGAAAAACGACACCCAGAAAACACCCTGACGCAATTTGCGCGGGCTGGTTCCCACCGCGTTGAGCAAGCGCAGCGCCGCGTGATCAACCACGTGCGATGCGGTTAGTGAGCCAGCGATCAGAAATATTCCGAGTAAAAAGAACACCACGCGATCACCGAACCACGCCGATACTTGCGCCGGTGTACCGATACCGCCAGCGACCAGTGCGACGAAGACGCCTAGGCCGGTGACGACCAGCGGCACCGCCTCGGTGACCCATAAGATGACCGCTGCTAAGAAGATCGCTAACGTGCGCGCCCCGAATTGATTCAGGCCACCGTCGGCAGCTTTTATCGGGAGATCGTTGCTCCACACGTAGCCGCCAATTAATCCTGCGAGCACCAGTAAGACGATGGCCACGTGCCAGCCACGACGTACCAGCAACCAACTACGATGTGAGTCGATGAATTGCAGCGGCGCGGCATTTGGCGGAAGATCATGGCTCATACCGCTTCTCGCTTCACTCGCAGCGAGCGTCGGACGCTGGCATAGAGGCGATCGCTCAGCGTTGGCACATAGGGTTCAAAGCCCCATAAAGTGCGGGGAAAACCGCGCAGGCGACTATGCCACAGACCGTGGGCACGCATGTGGTCACCACGTTCGGCGCGCAGCGCAAGAATCGGTTCCGTTGGCACCAGCGCACCCGCAGGAACATCGTCTTCGCCGCCGGGCAATGGACGAAATAGCGCCAAATTGGGAACGATTCCTGCAGTGGTCAATTGTGGTAAGGCCGCAGAAACATGTTCCAGCGGTTCAAGACCAAGCAGCAAATCAGTAGACACGGCGCCACGCGGAAAGATCCGTGCAGCAGCGCGCAAGCTATTGATCAAGCGTTCATGGCTGACGAAACGACTGCGAATGGGCGCGACGTGAGCCGCCGCGCCAGCATCAAACGCCAGCAAGTGATAGCTGATGGTGTCGCAGCCAGCGGCATAGAGATCAAGCGTGAGCGCCGGATCAATCGGCGGTAATGCGGATACCGAAATCAACGTTGGCAGCGCTCGTTTGAGCGCAGTGATATACGGCGACAGATCCGCCAAACCGCCGTCATCGCGCAGCAAGTGACTGGCTTCTAAATGGACCAATCGTGCACCAGCATGCGCCCACGCCGCTTCGGCACAGGCGACCACCTCATCGACCGACCATTGTCCTTTTTGCAAAGGACGCTGCGGCGGCAGTCCTAAAAAACGCCGTGGTCGATCAAGGCCAAGACCGTCACGCGCCGCAAATGGCGCGATCACCAGCCACACGCCGTGCACGGCGCCGATGTCACCGCATGACGCGCCGCTGGGAGTGCGTTCATGGCGAAAGCGTGCGGTATCTGGCACGCTCACCGGAATGATTCCGTGTCGCGGATGGCGCAGCTCAAGCGTGTTGCTGGTGCTCAAATTTAAAAGGTACGGCGAGGTCCGCGCATAGCCTGGGGCGATGCACACGTTGGTGCACCAGCCTCCAGGAAGGATCAGATCGATTCCTTCCGAGGCGTTGTTGTTGCTCGCCGCTCCGCTGCTGTTGTTCGCCGTTCCGCTGACCAGGGCCAAGTCAAAACCTGCGGCAATGACGTCTTCACCAAGGCGCACGCCTTGGTTGGTAAGGTCGAGTCGCAGCGCCGCGACTTCGGCGGCCGCTGCGGTAGTGGCCATCGCTCAGCCGCCCGCAATCGCCGGCACGACGTCGATCAGATCGCCATCCTTCAGCGCAGTTTTTTGCCCGTCAAGAAAACGAATATCTTCTTCACCGACGAAGACGTTGACGAAACGACGGAGTTTACCGGTCTCGTCGCACAGCCGTGCTTTGATGCCGGGATGGGCGACTTCGACCGCAGCCAAAGCTTCGTCGATGGTGGCGGCCATGACGTCGATGGTCTCTTTACCAGCAGTCAGATTGCGCAGCACACTGGGAATACGCACGGATACGGCCATGGCAGGCTCCTTTTCAGACGGGCGCGGATGATGAAGCCGTGGCGGAGGGGGGCAAGCACTTGGCGCCAAAAGCTGACCGATCTGGGCTTCAGCTGGCCTTATCCGACTTCGCGGAGGTTCTCTGCTTTCGTCACCGGCGGCCTGCTCTAACGTCCGCGCCATGCCCGTCGATCCGCAGCTATTACCATCAAGCATGATCGCCATCGTTGGCGGATTGATGATATTTGCCATGCTGCTGTTGTTCGGCGTCAAACTGATCCGCTGGCTGAAATTACCGCAAGATTTGCCAGAGGGCCCGCGTTTTGAGCCACCTCCGCCGCCATCGGTGTTGCGTGGCGATCGTATCGCAGCCGCAGCGACAGCGGCAGTGCAGGCGCGTTTGCAGGCGATCTATTCGCAGGCGCACGCGGTGGTGCGGGCAGCGACGGAATGTCAAGAAATGCATTTGTTGGTCAGATCCGCAGGCCCGGTGGAACCGTTCGCAGCGGTGGCTCCGGTGATGGAGCGTTGCTCTGCCACGGCGGTGACCAGCGCAACTGCCATGGAGCAGGTGTTGGCGGCTTTTGATCGTCGGCTGCGGGCTGATCGTGCTGCGGTGACGGTCGCTGACATGGAGGCGGCAAAACGTGACATCGCACATCATGCGTTGGTTGCTCAGGGTGCGCTCAGCGAAGCCCGTGCAGCCATCGCACCGCTGCCAAAGGGTGGCGCGAATCGTCGCCTGTACTTATTACTTGCTCTGCTGGCGGTGATGATCGTGTGGGTTTACGCCATGCAGTTCATTCTAAGAAAATAGCAGAAAGTAACCATGCCGTTATCATTAGAAGCGGCCTTACGTTTACAGCCTGAACCGGTGCGACGTTTTCTTGATGCGGCCGTTAGCGCAGATGCGTTGACCACGGACATGTTGGTCGCCGCCGGGGTACCGCACTATGAGGCGACATTATATTGCCGCCGCCTACACGCTGCCGGTGAGTTAGTTGACGGCGGTTGGTCTGAGCCTGCCCGCGTTGGTTATCGACAATTGCTCATGCCAACGGAACCACCGCGTCGACTTGAGCGCATGCACGAAGGCGAACGTCCGCGCGAAAAAGCGCTGCACAGTGGTATTCGCTCATTGAGCGACACAGAATTGTTGGCGTTGTTATTGCGCACCGGTGGCGGCGACGAAGGCGTCCTGGAATTTGCCGATCGATTGTTGGCAGATTACGACGGTTTGCTTGGTTTAGCGCGCACCGAAATCGACACTTTGCTGGAAGCGCGCGGCCTTGGTCCAGCCAAAGCAACTGAACTTGCCGCCGCGTTCGAACTCGCCAATCGCGTTGCCAGCGCCACGCGTCGGCGCGAACGGCCCAAACTTATTTCACCAGAACTCACCGTCGAACACCTGCGCGAATTGGTACTGCTGGATCATGAACGTTTCTGGTGCCTGCCACTCGACCCACGCAGCGGACTCATCGGCGAACCGCGCCAAATATCGCAAGGCGATGTCGACGGCACCGACGCCGGCCCCCGCGCATTTTTCCGCGCCGCGCTAACCGCTGGCGCAACCTCATGCATCGCCGTGCACAATCATCCCACCGGCGATCCCAGTCCGTCACCAGCCGATCTCGCCGTCACCGTGCGTTTAGTTACCGCTGGCCGCACGCTGGACGTCAAACTTGTCGACCACGTTATCATTGGCGACAGCGGCCGCTTCGTCAGCATTCGCCGCGATCATCCGGAGTGTTTTCGCTAGGGATGATAATTCCGACAGCGACCGATTGCTGTTTGGGAACAGCAATCGCTCAGTGCCAAATTATTTCGCTGTAAAAAATGCACCGAGAGTCGCCGAGAGTTCTCGGCGCTTACTACTTTTACGG
>JAYVSL010000228.1:0-29436 GCA_043775355.1 Planctomycetota bacterium | reverse complement strand
GAAGGAAGAGCCTATGCCGAACATGACCGGGTAGTTGACGCCGCGAACCGCCGACCGGCCACGGTAGTTGTCGTCAGGCGGTCACCGTAGTTGTCGCTGAACAGGCAGGACTTCGACCTCGACGCCAAGGATCCGGCCTCGGGGGTGCGCCGGCCAGTGTGCCATGTGGTTGCCCACTCCGGGTGGCAGTCCAAGGATGGTGAAGCGCGGGACATCCCCGTGTCCGACCAACTGTTGCCCATCCTGCTGGCACACCGGAAGGCCGAGGGTTTCCTCCTGACCAATGAGCCGCACCGGAAGGGGCGTCCTCGTGGCGGGACGGGTTGGAACTACCGCTACAACCCGACCAAGGTCTGGCGGCGAATGATGAAGAAGCTCAGCTTGGCTGGTGGCAAGGAGATCACGATGTACGGGATGCGTCATTCGTTCGCATCAAACCTCCTCATCGCCAATATCTCGGACGTGAAGGTGGCACGTTGGATGGGGCATGGCGACACACGTATGGTAAATCGCCACTATGGGCACCTGTTGAGTTATGACGATGCGATCAATGCTCCTGCTACGGCCCCTCACCCCTAAAAGCGGGCCTAATCGCGGACAAATCGGCCTGCGGAGGGAACTCCGCAGGCCGATTTTTTTAGCCGTAGCGGGAGCGCCGCAGCTGAGGGAACTGGGAGAAGAACTGGGATCAAGCACCCCAAACCGACCCCAAACCAGCCCCAGAAGCCTAGTCTCCAGAAACGGCAAAACCACGGTTTGCACCGTGGTTTTGACGCTATGGAGCGGGCGATGAGACTCGAACTCACGACCTACAGCATGGCAAGCTGTCGCTCTAGCCAACTGAGCTACGCCCGCGCGTAGGGTGGCGGAATATAGGATGGGCCGGGTTTTGTCTAGTGGGCTATTGGTCGGCGTTCAGCTTGGGGAACTTTGGCCAATTTCTGAAAGGCCTTAGCCGCGATCGGGCAGGATCCGGTAGGCGCCGCTGCCGATGCTGATGGCTTCGGCGTTGACCTTGACGCTGTGCCACAGCGTGCCGCGGCCGTTTTCTAGGACGGGGGCGTTGGCGATGGCGGCGCTGACGTAGTGTTTGGCGTGGTAGATGGCGTCGCGCAGGTGTTGTCCGCGTGCGAGGCAGGCAGCGATGACGGCGGAGTGGGCGCAGCCGGCGCCGTGGACTTTCGAGCGTTTGTGGGTTGGCGCGTCGATGTGGCTGATGCCATCAAGACCGCAGAGCACGTCGATGGTGCGGTCAGCTAGGCCGCCGCCGGTGACCACGACTGGGCAGCCAAAGCGTTTGAAAATAACCGTCGCGGCTTGCTGCATGTCTTCGACGCTGAGGCATTCTTCCATGCCTGACAGCAGCGCGGCTTCGAAGCGATTGGGCGTGGTGACGGTGGCGCGGGGCATCAGTTGTTCGCACAACGCTTGGACCATTTCTGGCTGCAAAATCGGAATGCCACGGCTGTCAGCGGCGACTGGATCGACGACGACCTGCAATTTTGGGTGTTCGCGTAGCCAGCGGCCAATGACGCGAATGGTGGCGACGCTGGGGATCATGCCGACTTTGACGACTTTCACCGGCAATTCTTCGATCACCGCGTCGAGCTGGGCGTGGACAAACGCTTCGGGCAGAATGAAAGAACCTTTGGTGTTGGAAAAGCTTTGTGCCATTGCTCCAACGACGACGGATGCGGCGTAACATTCTTGTGCGGCGATGGCTTTAATGTCCGCTTGAATGCCGGAACCGCCTGATGAATCCGAGACACCGATGGTCAAACAGATCGGCGGGAATGTACGCACCATGGGCAACCTCGATGGATCAGTGGTCAGAGCCGAACCGCAGGCGCCAGTGTGACGACGGACGAACCGCTGCCAACTGAGAGACCGTCAAGCTCTGTTACCGTGCCACACCCTGTTTCGTTTGATTCCAAATTGCGGATCAGGTCCGGCTTCTGCTGAATTTTTTGACTCTGCACCAGCTCCTTGGACAGCCAAAGAGCTAAACAACGAATAAGAGGAGCGGAGGATTTGGAGAGCCGGCTGGCAGCCGGCGGTTCCAGGCCTGGGGAAGGAAGTCCCTCTCATCTTGCGGAACTTTTTTCACACCGCGCGAACGTAGCCTCCGGGCATTTTGCGCACCAGTCGGCGTAATTCGAGCGATAGTAACGTCGCGCTGACGGCGGACGGTGGCACTCCGCCAACGCGCACCAGATCGTCAACCGTGCGCGGGGCGTCATCGAGCAACTGATAGATTTGTTTTTCACGGCCTGACAGCGCGGCTGCGCGGGGATTTTCAACGGCCGCTCCGCCGGTCATGCCCATGGCCATGGTCATCAGCGGTTCGACCTCTTCCAAAATGTGATCAATGCTGGCCACCAACGTCGCGCCGTCGCGAATGAGTTGGTTCGAACCAGAGCATTCAGGATTGTCGATCGGACCGGGAATCACCAACACTTCACGGCCTAATTCCATCGCTAAACGTGCCGTGATCAGCGCGCCGCTACGACCGCCAGCTTCGATCACCAAGGTCGCCAAACCGAGCGCAGCGACTAAGCGATTTCGCCGAGGAAAAGTCCCAGGGCTTGGCGGCGTGGCCATGGGAAATTCGCTGATGACCGCGCCATGCCCATCGGCGATACGCAGCGCCAATGGACGATTTTCTTCTGGATACAATTTATCAAAACCAGAACCCAACACCGCAATCGTCCGTGCATTGGCACCGAGCGCGGCTTCGTGCGCGACGGTGTCGATGCCACGGGCTAGTCCAGAAATCAGGCACGTCCCAAGACGCGCTAAGGCACTACCGAGGCGATGCGCTTGACGATGACCATACGCACTTGGTCGACGCGGTCCGACCACGGCGATACCCAGGCGATCACGTGGCTCCAAAGTGCCCTGCACCCAAATCGCCAGCGGTGGATCGCCAAGCTCGTTGAACGCCTGCGGATAGCCTTCATCAACGCGCGTGATGATGCGCACTCCGGCGGCATGCGCTCTGGCGCGTTCATTCGCGGCGTTTTCTAAACCACGATGATCGCAGATCCGTCGAGCGCGTTCGCCGCCGATACCGTCGACCGACTGCAAACGCTCCATCGACCAACTGAAAATTTCGGCGGGGTGTTCCACTTGTTCCATCAACCGCTGAGCCGAAATCGGCCCGAGTCCAGGAATCAAAGCAAGTCGCAGCAAAGCATCGGATTCGTTCATAGGGTGCGGGCAGCATGCGACGTGGCCAACTTCGACAAGCCCAGGGAGGAATCGTCGGCACAAGGGTTGCGTAGTTCATGCGTAAGCGATGCGTTAACGATGCGAATCCGCATCGTGGCGACGTGGAACACCACGAGGCGTCCTCTTCCTCATCACGTCCCGGTTGCGCAACCCGGATATCGTGAGGTAGAGTTCACCACGCGTGAGCGCTCTGCTCTGCATGCCGTTCCTGCTACCAAGGATATTCCCGTGCCGCTGTGCCTGACCCCACGCATCGAACGCATCGCTCAAGCCGTCACTGGCCGCAGTGAGAGTCTGTTCGCCGCAGACGTTGCACGAGCACGAACCGAACTCCGCCAGCAACTCGACGGCAAGCGCGTGTTGCTGGTGGGTGCTGCGGGATCGATTGGCTCGGCGACCCTGATCGAAATGCTCGCCGTCGCCAAGCCCGCCACGATCGCGGTGTTGGATCCCAACGAAAATAATTTGGCGGAGCTGGTGCGCTCCATCCGCAATCTGCCGCAACCATTCACCGGCGAGCTGATCGTTCAGCCACTCGACTATGGTTCGGCGCTAACCTCCCTCTTCCTCGATCAGCAAAAACCATTCGATACCATTTTTTCTTTTGCCGCACTCAAACACGTGCGCTCCGAACGCGATACGCTTTCAACTATCCGCATGCTTGAAGTCAATCTGCTCAAGGCTGACTTCTTTCTCGCTGCTTTGCGACGACGCAAAGCACATTCTCACGCGCGTATTTTTTTTGTTTCTACTGATAAAGCAGCAAATCCTGTGGGCATCATGGGCGCCTCCAAACGAGCGATGGAATACTTATTGTGGGCACATACCCAATCTGCCGAAACGCTCTGCGAAGAACTATCCGGTGATCGTCAGCCGCTCACCAATGTCACCACGGCACGTTTTGCCAACGTCGCTTTCAGCGATGGCAGCCTGCCATGGGCGTTCCTGCAACGACTGGAAAAGCACCAGCCTTTAGCAGCTCCTGGCGATATTCGCCGATATTTGGTCACACCAGCTGAAGCCGGTCAGTTATGTCTGCTCGCCGGATCAGCGACTCCGCACGGCCACGTCGTGGTACCACGTCTTGATCCTGCCAAAGATATGGCGTCGTTCGTCGACATCGCTGCCGCAACCCTCAAAGAATTTGGCCTGACACCAACTCCTTTCAGCGATCCCGCGCTGGCACTCGCTGCGGTTACCTCCGAACGCGCACGCGGGCATTATCCCGTGCTGATCACCACCTCTGACACCAGTGGCGAAAAAGAAATCGAAGAATTTGTCGCGCGCGGTGAACAAGAACTGCCGCATCCACGCGGACTCGTCCGCGTGGCAAGCATCGCCGCGCCCAGCAGCGTAAACGTGGTCGCACTCAAACGCCTGCTTTCACTGATCAAACAAGCCGTACACGCGCACAGCGCCGGTGATGTTCCGAGCAAAGCCCTGATCGCCGAAGCGCTCGCCGCTGTTGTCCCTGGGTTTATCCATCGCGAAACCGGCAAGAGCCTTGATGGGAAGATGTGATGACAGTCAACGTTCCCATAAGCTACTGTTCCCTACTCCGTAGAAGCGCATGAGCCTCGCGATACTCACAGCGGTCTATCCCAAAGCGGAACCGTACATCGCCGACATGGTCAAATCTCTCGCAGAGCAAACTGACCAAGACTACGTTCTCTACGTGCTGAACGATGGCGTTCCAGAGGTAGAAAAATATTTTTCGACACTGATTAATAAAACGAAAATTTTACCGGTTTCGGGGACGGCTTCTTACATCAGAAAACACGGCCTTCGGCAAGTCATCTCCGATGGTGTTGATCTCGTCGTGTTCGCGGACAGCGATGATTTTTTTTGCCCAAACCGAATCGCTATTTCACGACAATTTCTCATGAAGTTTGATGTGGTGGTCAACGAACTCATAACCTTCGGAGAAAACTGCCGACGCCCTGCCCCGCTTCTTGGACCACATGTAAAGAACGGGGAACGGTTGACGCTGAGCGATGTCTTAGACCACAACATGCTCGGCCTCAGCAATACGGCGGCACACGTGGCCTGCATCAGTAAATACTTCGATCATGTTGGCGACGACTTGATCGCCTTCGACTGGGCGCTGTATGTCCGCGCTCTCTTCGATGGCGCTTCCTGCGTTTTTACGTCTCAAGCGATAACCCATTATCGACAACACCATGACAATATAGCAACGATAGATCAACTTGATGACAAGAAGCTCTTGCAAGCGGTTCGTGTCAAAGCCGCCCATTTCGCTGCGCTGGCCGACATAGGAAAACCTTTTCGTGATCGCAGCTGCGATTACGGAGCGCTACTCGATCACTTCGAAAAAAAACCAGAAAATGTCCGCTTATATTCCGCGTTCCTGAAAAACCACAAACCACCTTGCGGTCTGTGGTGGAGTTCAGCTCAATATCCAAAGGAGTTCATGTATGCATCTGTACGATAAAATGGTCGCGAACTTTTCGCGTTCTTATATCATCGCCGAGCTTGGCTCAAACCACAACGGCGACATGGATATAGCCAGAAAGCTTATTGATCAAGCCAAACAGGCGGGGTGCGACTGCGTCAAGTTTCAATCGTGGAGCAAAGACACCATATTCTCGAAACAGGTCTACGAACAGAATCATTTCCTCAACGACGACTACCGCAAACGCTCTGATCATACGCTCGAAAGCATCGTCGATACATTTAGCATAAGTGAACGCGAATTGATCGAGATGCGTGATTACTGCAAAGCCATTGGCATCGATTTTTCATCCACTCCATTTTCGAAAAAAGAAGTTGATTTTTTGGTAAATGACCTCGCCGCTGACTTCGTAAAAGTAGCGTCGATGGATCTCAATAACTACCCGTTTCTCGACTATATCGCGCGCAAGGGAAAGACCGTCATGCTGTCGACGGGACTCAGCACGCTCGACGAGATCGAACGGGCGGTTACCACCGTCGAAGCAACGGGGAATAAGCGCATTGTTATTCTGCACTGCGTGTCCATTTATCCTCCAGACGATGCCCAGGTTCACTTGCGAAACATGGATATGTTGCGAGAAAATTATCCTGACTATCCGGTTGGTTTTTCTGACCACACGCTTGGCACCTTAGTCCCCATCGCGGCGATTGCGCGTGGTGCAGCCGTCATCGAAAAGCATTTCACGCTTGATAAAAACATGTTCGGTTGGGATCACAAAGTGTCGGCAACCGTTGATGAAATGACCGTCATTGTTGAAGCTGCAAAACGTTTACCCGTCGTGATGGGTGATTATCGCCGCCGCCTAAGTGACGCTGACCGCAATAAAATACCAGCCTTTCGCAGAAGCGTGGTTGCGGCGAAGCCAATTGCATCCGGGCACATTATCACGCTGGACGATCTCGACTGCAAACGACCTGGGACCGGCTATCCGCCGGATGCCATGACCGTTATGGTTGGTCGACCAGCAAAGCGAAACATTCCCTATGACAAGTTACTTGACCAGGATGATTTCTAACCTCACGGGGCAACCATGCTGGCACTCATACCCGCACGCGGTGGCTCTAAAGGGCTACCTGGAAAAAATATCAGGCCTCTCCTTGGAAAGCCATTAATTGCTTACACTATTTTAGCGGCCAAATCTTGCCCAGAAATTGACCGCGTCATTATTAGCACTGATGATGAAGCCATTGCCACGGTCGCCCGTGCATGGGGCGCTGAAGTTCCATTTCTGCGCCCAGCGGATTTGGCAACTGACACGAGCCCAGCGATTGATACCTACTTATATACGTGCGCCGAACTTGAGCGACTCGGCGCCAAGCCAATCGACCAATTCGTCGTTTTACTACCGACAGCCCCACTGCGAAAAGCCTTCGACATTACCGCTGCACTTACGCTATTTCATGAGCGCCAAGCCGAAGCCGTTATCAGCGTCATGCCAAGCCACCATCCCATTCATTGGACCCGCAAGATAGATGCGAGTGGTGTTCTGCGCAGTTGGCTACCGGACGGCGATGCCAATCGAAATCGTCAGGAATATGCACCGAGCTACTTACCGAATGGATCTATTTACGTGTTCAACCGGGCCTTTCTTGCTCGGCGTCAAGGGTATTACGGCGATCGAACCTATCCTTACATGATGCCAAAAGAGCGCTCGATCGACATTGATGATCTCAGTGATTTTTTGATGTGCGAATCGCTCATGCAAATGAATCCGCTCAACGCCGAAAAAAAGGCTTAATCATGAATACCACTGCGGCTTTTACTGATCTTGAGGACTTAGTGGTCGATGACACCATGAGCGTATTAGACGTATTAAAAGTCATAGATCGGGTCGGTCTATCCGTTGCGCTCGTATGCGATCGCAAACGTCATTTGTTGGGCGTCTTAACCGACGGTGACATCCGTCGTCATTTTATTAATGGTGGCACCCTTGATGCACATATAACGTCTATCGTTAACCGTAATTTCATAAAATTGACGTCTTCGAAATCAGTGTCGCGACAAGATGCGATAAATCTCATGCAAACTAAACGCATTACCTGTGTTCCGGTTGTCGATGATTCGGGAAAATTGGTCGATCTTCACACCATGCGCACCTCGTTGCGCAGCGCACGCTGCGATAGCTGGGCGATGATCATGGTCGGAGGAAAAGGCGAGCGCTTAGGCGAGCTCACCAGTGGAATTCCCAAACCCATGTTGCCTGTTGGCGACCGTCCTATTCTTGAGTGGATTGTACAACTGCTGGTGAGCCATGGTGTCAAACGCATTTTCATGTCGGTAAACTATCTTGGTAAAATGATTGAAGACCATTTTGGTAATGGCACCGCATTTCAATGTCGCATCGAATATCTGCATGAAAATCAGCCGCTCGGGACAGGCGGGGCGTTATCTCTTTTGCCAGAAAAGCCAACGCGTCCCCTTATAGTAATGAATGGAGATTTACTCACCGCCATTAACATCACCCGGCTACTTGCCTTCCATCGTGCCGGTGAATTTGCCGCAACCATGGCGCTTCGCGACCACACCATCAAAGTTCCATTTGGTGTTGCTGAATTAGAGGGTTCTCGCATTTCTCGGTTGGTCGAAAAACCTTCACTACAATATCGCATTAATGCGGGAATTTACGTCCTTGATCCCAAGGTCATCGACCGGGTTCCCGTTGGTCGCATGTTCCCGATTACCGAACTCATTGATGGCTGTTTATCAGATCGACTGCCTGTAGGCGCCTATCATATGCAAGAAACCTGGAATGACATTGGCCTGCCTGAAGAATACGCACGTGGTCAGAAGCCATCAGCCTGATAGCTCATTTCTTGCTTTACTATCTATTGGGCGACTGGCGGAGACTATTAAAGCGCTAATGCACGCCTTTCCTGTTTCTGCCGCCGCCATTCTTTGCTGAACTAATGACGCGGCGTTCAACTCAGGTGGCTGTCAGAAGAACTACGGGATTTTTTTGTTAATGAGACCAACTACCTGCCAACCAAAAACCGCTTTACTAAACTATCAATGACGGGATCGCCAGAGAAACGTTCTTGGGCCTCAGCACACAGCTTTATAATCAAATCATTTCGCTCAGTTCGCAATAACGCCTTGATCAACTGAACAAAAACCTGTGCGTCTGGTTGCGGACGCTCATAAAGTTGACTCAGCGCATCAATTTCTGCGACAACATCACCCGTGGCCTGCGCTAAACGTGTTAATATTTTCAGTCTGAGTTCGTCATCACTAATGTTGCGCGAATAAAATTCAGCTAATTCAAGCTTTCCGCTCTCCAAAGCTGCCAAGGCGGCAATGACAATTGCCTGATCGTAAGCTGGCGAAAGGAAGCGCAGATCTTTAACCATATCACGTGCTTGTGCAGCACGGCCGCGTTCAAGGTGCCGTCGTGCAACGGCGGTACGTGTTAAGTCTCCCGCCGCGTCCTTGAATGGACGAATATCCACTTCTGGGTGATCTAAATCACTCGATTGTACGAGCACCGAAAGAACCGCGTCCGTGTCGCATGAAAAAAGAACTT
The DNA here is from genome assembly GCA_043775355.1 of Planctomycetota bacterium. Taxonomy (GTDB): domain Bacteria; phylum Planctomycetota; class UBA11346; order UBA11346; family UBA11346; genus BOG-1363. Next base: position 20,212 of record JAYVSL010000228.1, on the reverse strand, counting down.
CTAAGTGATTTGCTAGTCGCTTAAGTTCAGTTGCTGCGATTTTATGGCAACTGGGCTGGCTTAGCGCTCGCGTTAACAAACGATGGTAAACCTTTGCCAGCGTAGGTTCGCAATATTGTGCGAGAATATTTGATCCGATTGCCTGAGGACACGTACGAGTTGCGAGACACACCGCGCCGCATCTTTCGCGTGAATCGGCAATGGTTGATAATTGCTGAATCAACTCTTCTTCATTTCCCTGAAAACCATTCGCCCATGAAATCCACCGCCAAGAATCGGGGAAAACCCCATTTTTTAAGGCCTCCTGGAAGATGTCGTACTCATCGTCTATAAGCGAGCTCAGGAAAAGTCCGAGGACTAAAAAGTGCCCTCGCGTCCAGTCTGGATTAAGTGAGGTCAACCAACAAAGCTGACTGGTATTGAAGGACAAAATTCCTTCTTGCTGGCCAGTTAAACGATGGCGATTAATCGTTGCGCTCATTTCATGGCGCAACACTTCATGGCGTAACTCGCCGACCTGATTTCTCTGAGCCAACATCGAACGAAATTGTTCAAATGGAACGTCGCTCATTTAAAATTCTCCAAGGCAAGGTCGAGCTCGGGGCGCAAACGATCGATAAGTGAAGGAATTGATTCGACATACAATCGCATAATTTGAACTTGGTTCCAGTTGCGTTCAGCCATAGTCCGAACATACGTATTGTGATGAAGTCGCACCATCAGGTTCCGCAGCGCCGCACGAAACACATATGCAAACCACGGCCGGTTTTCGACGCTTACAATCTTGGTTAAGTCGACCCGTTCACCCATTGCCTCAACTTCTTTTCTGTCGTGATTCAATGGTCGCCAAGAGCTAAGTTCTTTACTAATTTCCTGAAAGCGTTTCTTGACTAAATCAAAGTCATCACGAAGCATCAGACAGCGATCACGATACTTGGGCCACTCGCTTTCTTTTGTCTGACTTAATTCTGGGTGCGTTTTTTCTATCGCTAACCCGGTAGACAACGGAAGCTCACCGGCAACGGTACCAGATACAGCGGCCCCGGTCTTGGTATTAATATTAAGATTTATAAATGTCGTCTGATTTTGATGCGCATGGGTGATGATCTCAAGGTCCGAGCGGAAAATGTCCCAAACGCCCATGGTCTCTAATGTCCCACCGCCATTTTTTTCGGCATCCAAGATTCGTCGGTAATAATTCGGATTATTTCTGGATAGATCTCGATTAATGGTGGTCTGTGTCTCCAGCGCCATGGCATTTACACCAGCGCAATGACTCTGGCCGTCTTTAAATGCCAAATCATGGCCAACTAAATATGCCGTTTTAACTTTAAGATGTCCGGCCATCGCTACCGTGATGGTGCCGGCAGAGCGTCCGCTATGCAGCATGGCTTCTTTGGGGTCAATCCACGGATAAAGATCGTCCGCGTTCCACCACCACATCACGCGTTCGCCAAACGGGATGATGCTCTTTGGATGAACCACTGGAAGCGCCACCATTACGGTTTTGCACTTCGGGGCATGCGCATCAATCAAACGATGCATTTCTTCTGGCCGTTCAACCATACATACAAAGTCCGGCTCTATCCCATGTTCAAGCAAACCGCCCAAAATGGAATCCGCACAAATAATGACATGTTCGTTTTGAATCGAGCGAATGTGATCAAAGTACCCAGCAGCACTTGGTCCACTGGCAATACAAATTGCGCTCTTGTCTAAATAACGCCCTTGGTAGTCACTTGAACGACAGCGTTTATTTAATTTATCACCATGCATGAGCGCGTGTTTTGCTCCAAGAAACGTATCGTAGACGTCATTTCCTAAGCAGTCATACCTTTCAAGAATCGATTTTTGCAACAACGGCATCCAGGCTTCTCGCTGTTGCTCCGCTAATGGCGACAATGGATGATTGCTCATGATTGTCGTTCCAGCCAGTCGAGTAATTTGGCTGTGATTCGCAAAAACACCGGCAATAACACGGATTAAATCTGTCGTGTTTTTTATGTAGTGAATATCCAGATTTAACTCACTCAGCGCTGCTCTAAAATCAAACGCGCCAAGACTGTGCGCAAAGGCATCGGTTTCGCCTTCCAGTATCAGCACCGTTACCAACTTACTTCGCCCCACTGGATCCTGCCGTAAATGCTCGATAATCGTTCCATTGCCGAATCCGACGACCAATAATCCTTCGTTCAACGTGCTGGTAGCAGACCGCAATACTGCAACCGTTTTTGCGCGGTCGATATCTGGAGCCTTTTGTGGCCATTGTGGTGGGAGTATTTCCGCAAAAATGGGGAACGCCTGCGCTAAGTGCACACGCATGGCGTTATATTGCTCCATTGCACGATGGGATTCTGACACCGCTATGCTTTCTGGGCTTGCCATAGGGGTTGAACTCACCATTTGTTTCGTGCGATGATCTCGCCGGGTAACTGCAGGGGCTGACTTCATTTTGCTCATCTCCAAGAGGACAGTGAAGCAGAATACTACACGAATTTCACATTAGCCAGTCTTGCCCGATGCGTTATGCATCACTGAAGAAGCTTGAGTACGTTTTGCGGTAACTGGTTAGCCTGGGCCAGCATGGAGGTCGAGGCTTGGACCAAGATCTGATTTCGGGTAAAGGTCGCCGATTCTGCGGCAAAATCGACGTCCCTGATGGTCGACTCCGCAGAAATCATGTTTTCACTCGTTGCTCGTAAGCTGTTTAGGCCGCTCTCCAGCGTGTTCGACTGGATTGCGCCGAGTCGACCACGGAGCGTCGTGATTTCATCGGTCGTCGCATCGATCAACATGAGCGCCTCTTTTGACAATCCGTTGAGAAGGGCTCCCTTTTGTGAGCTATGCAAATCATAAAGACTCAGCAGTGATCCGGCTCCAACGACATTGCGTCCTAATTCGGTCGAGGCGACGCTTTCGATGACGACTCCCACGTGCTGATTTGCATTCGGCCCTACCTGGAATACCGCGCCACCATTCAATGAAAATGATGCGATGCCTCCGGACGTACCAAGGGCGCTAGATATTTCGGTCGAGAAATCGCGATAACCAAGCGTTTGACTGCCACTCGTCAGCGTCAGCGTTGCCGACCCTGAAGCGGTTACATGAGATGTCGTCAAGTTCAATATCACACCATTGGCAGTCGTCATCACTGCCGTGACATCGGCTCCGCTAGCCACTAACGCGTTTCCGGAAATACTTGATAAACTGACCCCACTATGCGCACTGACAGACGCGCTCCCTTGGGTTACGGTTTGGGCTACCGTGGTGAGGTTAAGGGTAGCACCGGCCATAACGCCCACTTTGGCTACGACATCTGCTTTGCTCACGTCAGACCCCTCTTTTTGGTCTACCGTTAGCGACACTGACATGCTATTTCCATCATTATTATAAAAGACAAATCCACGGAATCCGCCCGCGAGATTTCCGGTTATATTTTGCTGACCAGCCAAACCTGAAAATGACGTTCCGCCTGTGCGAAAGGCGACGCGAATGTTCGCCATATTGCCGCCGAGCGCATTGATCGCCGTCTGCATCGTACTCGCCAGAGTCGTCATCGTTCGCGCGCCGGTGAAAACCAGAGAAACACCGCTAATGGTCAGGTTCAAAGCGTTGCCACTGCGAAGGTATGACGTGCCGACTAACGCATTTCCCTGAATCGCGGTGGCTCCTGCTGCGCCCGTCGTAAAGGTCGCGTTAGCAACTACACCCGTGGTGAACGTCGAAGCAGCAAAAGTTACCGTGTTCGCCTGCGATTTAAGTGCCGTGACGTTAAGGTGATCGACGGTCAATGAGAAACTAAAGTCTGTGGTGATGGTATTAAATCCGCGCGCAACCCCAACGCGGAAAGTTCCGCTTGCGGCTCCTCCATCGAGGGTCACAGAAGAACCACTAAAGGTTGAGTGCGCTCGAATGCTTGTTTGCAGGCCACTCAATACCGCAGACATCGTACTCGTGGTTCCGGTCGCCACGGTCACACTGCCCGTGAAAACACCTCCAGTGGCCGTTTGTAACGTATAATCGAAAGTCGTTCCGCCATTCACGACTGACGTTGTTTGAACACCAGACAATTTGCTCACGCCACCAAACAGAACCGATGCGGCTCCGCTGTTGGTAGTTGGCGCTGTTACTTTCAGTGCCGACGAAACTTTTTCTTTTACGCCTGCTGATAAAACGGTCGCTCCACGTGTAAACGTAATGCTTGAAGCGAAGTCTGTTGCTCCAACCACACTACGAGTAATCACCATTTGGCCGCTGGCATTGGCGGTAACGCCAAAACCCATTGGATTGGATAAGGTATTTAAATGAGATGCTAAGGTCGTCGCGTCTTCGGCCCCGGTGGTCACGTATGACAAAACCTTGCCATCGATCGCCAACGTTACCGAAACCCCACCATTCACACGATTGCCACCCAAGCTAACACCTGTGACCGTACCGCTGAAGACATACGAATCCGTTGCGGCCGATCCTCGTAAAGTGATCGCCTCTTTGGATCCCGCGCTTACCACCATGCTCACCGTTCCGGCGGTGATTCCTGGGTTATTTGCTAAGTTTCCAACCTTTACGCGATTAATACCTCCTGCGAAGGTATCCGCACCGCTCAGGCTTCCATCGAGAATGCTCTTCGTGCCAAATTGTGTAAGGGCACTAATGCGTGAGATCGACTCAATCACATTGTCGAGTTCCGCTTGGTCAGCAGAAAGCTGACTTACGTCATTAACGCCGCTGTTTGCTGCATGAAGAGTTAGTTCGCGCGCCTTATTCAATAGCGTATTTATTTCGTCCAATGCTCCTTCTGACGTTTGCACCATCGCAACTGCGGTTTCGCTATTATTAATCGCTTGTCCTATGCCCGCGATTTGCGCGCGCATTTGTTCACTAATGACCAAGCCGGCGGCGTCGTCAGCCGCTTTATTTATTCGCAGTCCACTAGATAGACGCTCTAGAGAACCGGACACCGCGGCATCGTTTTTCAACATCATACGATGACCATTAATAGCGGCGATATTATGATTAATACGCAGGGACATATAAACCTCAGGAACGGGTGGATGGAAGAACTCGGCCAACGGCAATGGCAGCTGTGAATCTCTGCCTTCTGAAGGCACTAACGCTTCTGCCGTGCCAATTACCGCTTCGCCACCCCCCGAGCGCGCCACCGTTTCCTAATTCATTGTCCTTAAATATTTTACGCTACCCCGTAACAGCGTTTTTTCGAGATTTTGTAACCAAAAAAAAAGACCCCCGGCGCGCTGCGCCGGGGGTCTTGGTCCAAAGACCGCTATGATCAAGAGCTCGCTTAGCCGAGCAGCTTGAGCACGTTCTGCGGCATCTGATTTGCTTGAGCCAACATCGAGGTCGATGCCTGCACCAAGATCTGATTGCGGGTGAACGCAGCCGATTCCTCGGCAAAGTCCACATCGCGGATAGTCGATTCCGCTGCCGTCAGATTTTCCTTCGATACGCGCAAGCTATTCAATCCGCTTTCCAAGGTATTCGCCTGGAAGGCACCTAACTTACCGCGTTGATTGGTGATCTCATCGATCGCCGCATCAATCACTTTCAGGGCTTCGTTTCCTTTACCGTTGGTCAATGCACTTGAATGATTGCTCAACAGGTCTTCCAAACTGGTGAGCGATGTACTTGCACCACGCCCCAGTTCCACCGCCGATGAATTCGAGATGATCAATCCAACTTTCTGCAAGGCATTCGCGCCAACCTGGAATTCAGCACCATTGCCAAGAGTAAAGGAAGTTGAACCTCCACCACTAGCCAAGGCCGAAGTAATTTCAGCAGAGAATCCGCTATAACCCAGAGCCTGACTACCGGTGGTCAGTGTCATCGTCACCACGCCAGCCGCTGTTGCGAAACTCTGTTTCAGGTTCAGCGTCACACCGTTAGCCGTGGTCATCGTGGCAAGCGTATTAGCACCGCTGGTGATGGTCGATCCACCTGACGTGCTTGACACCGTGCGTCCGGAAATCGCCGCGATGGTCGTAACACCACTCACTCTCGATTGTGCCGTAGTAACGACGTCGAGCGTTGCGGAAGTCTTAGCGCCTGCCTGATATTGAGCCGAAGTGCCAGCAATGTCACTTCCCTGCTTTTGGTCAACCTTGAGCGATACGCTCATGGAATTGCCATCAGTGTTATAGACAAAGAACCCGTGGAAACCGGCTGCCAATTTACCGGTCAACTTTTGATTACCGGCCAAACCAGACAGGACCGTGCCGCTGTTAGCAAAAACTACTTTCAGATTTGAATAAGAAGCACCCAAGCTGGTGATTGCTGTTTGCAAGGCGGTGGCCACGGCGGTCAGCGTACGTTTGCCGGTTACGGTTACGGTCACGCCGCTAATGGTCGCGCTGATGGCATTTCCCGAGACCAGGTAAGAAGTACCCGTCAATACCGTTCCTAACACCGCGCCGCCGGTCAAAGATGCGCCTTTGGCAAAAGTGACATTGGTTGATGCGCCTGAGGTGACACCCGTGGTGTAAGCGCCTGCAGAGATATTCAGGCTGTTACCTTGTGACTTCAGCGTTTGGTTGTTCTTTTTATCGATATCTAAACTGAAAGTGAAATCGGTGAGAGCGCTGTCCGAACCTTTTTGCAATTTGAATTGAACACCACTGGTTACACCCGTGCCCAAGGTTAAGGTAGCGCCACTGAATCCAGCATTGTGAGCGCGAACTAACGTTTGCAGACCACTGAGCACCTGCGAGAGCGTCTTGTTGCCGGTTGAGGTGAAGGTATCGGTAAACACGCCGCCGGTCGCCGTCTGAATTTTGGTGGTAAACTTGGTGCCGGTTCCTTTGACTACCGCCGCCGTGGTCAAGCCAGACAATTTCGAAACACCACTAAAAATTGCACCTGCGGCAATGCTCGAAGTCGAATCGCTCGTCGCCTTAAGGGTTGCTACCACGGCTTCTTTGGTACCAGCAATGGCCGCCTTGGTTGCTTTGGTAAAGGAAATGCTTGAAGTGAAATTATCCGAACCATAGGTAGAACGCGTTACTTTGATCGCTCCGCCAGTACTAGCCGTCGCGGCATAGTTCATGCCCGCAGCGGTCAACTTGGCACTTAATTTCGTCGCCAAAGCCGTCGCGTTCATCGCGCCCGTGGTTGCATAGGTAACCGTTCCAGTGCCAACCGTCAAAGAAACCGTAACACCCGAAGTAACCGTCTTTGAGCCCAAAGAAACACCGGTAACCGCAGTCGTAAAGATGAAGTTATCCGTTGTGGCCCCACTCTTTTTCAAGGTGATGGCTTCTTTAATACCGCCCGTGATGGCAAGGCTCGCCGTGCCCGCAGAAATTGCCGAGTTATTGGCTAAATTGCCAACTTTGACATGCGATATGCCCGCTGCCAATGACGAAGCGCCATTCAAATTACCATCCAAGAGTTTCTTGGTGCCGAATTGGGTCACATCGGAAATACGCGTGATGGTCTGAATAACATTGTCCAGTTCAGACTGATCGGCAGCAAGTTGGTTGGTGTCGTTCGCGCCGCTGTTGTTCGCGTGCAGAGTGAGTTCGCGCGCTTTATTCAGCAAGCTATTCACTTCGTCTAACGCGCCTTCAGTGGTCTGCACCATGGAGACTGCGGTTTCGCTGTTGCTGACCGCCTGACCTAAGCCAGTGATCTGAGCACGCATCTGCTCAGAAATGACCAAACCAGCAGCGCCGTCAGCAGCACGATTGATCTTTAGACCGCTGGAAAGACGTTCCAACGATTTTGACATCATGTTTTGGTTTTTCATCAATTGACGATGGCCGTTCAACGATGAGATATTATGATTGATTCTAAGGCTCATGGAGTCCTCCGTGGTGGATGTTGGTGAGAGCCGAGGGGCGGTTTCCGTACCGCGGGCCGCCGATAGCGACCTTGACTGAGATTGACGGCGGTCTTTCCCACCGCTTGAGGACAATCTGGCAATCCAGGAACGATGAGACGCTAGCCCTGACGGCAATTGGCCAGCAGCTTGCGTTAGTCTTTGAGAGGAGCCGCCTTTTCGTTACTTATGGTTTACTCATGGAAAGCACAACATGCTGCTAAAGTTAGGTGTTAGATGATTTCTTTGCTGTCTGAACCAAAGCAAACAAGGATAATAACTTTGTGCTCAAGTCTGGTATGCGTCGTGCCGATACTGCCCGCAGGGACTCTCCCGTCCCCCAGGAGGCAGAAATATCATGAGCAGAATCGACAGCTCCATTGCCACTCAAGTCGGCGACATCATTCGTCCATCGCACACCGTCGCCGATCGCCAGAACCAAACACAAGCTGCGCAGTTGCTGCGTGCCAATGCCAACGATGCCAGCGCCGACGCGCCATCTGCCGATTCCGTCTACAGCGCTGCCGCGCAGATCAAACAAGTCATCGAGGCCGGCAGTTCTCGCCGCTTATCGATGGACATCGATCCCGACAGCAAAGAAGCCTACATGAAGATCACCGACCCTTCCACTGGCGAAGTGATCAAGCAGATTCCGAGCGAAGAGATCCTTTCACTGCATGCTCGCTTGCAAAAATTCGTCGGCATGCTGCTCGACAAGACTGCTTAATGCATGATCGCGGCCATTTGCGGTCGCACTGCCAACGGCTGATAGGGAGGTTAACATGGTGACGTCTGCCACAAATTCGAGTTCTGCGCGTCCAACCGTTGACGGCTTGGTCTCTGGCATCCAATCGTCAACGATCATTGATGCGCTGGTTAATTCTGAACGAGCGTCCACCAGATTAATCGAAAACAGAAAAACCCTTAATCAAGGTCGTCTTGATGCGGTTCGCTCGTTCAATGCTAAATTACTGTCAGCGCAGCTTGACCTGTCTAGCCTCAAACAAACGTCGACCTTTGGCGCGCGTCAAGCCGTTAGCAATAACACCGAAGCCTTAACCATCAGCAAAGCCGGAACCTCCGCCATTCCAGGGTCCTATTTAGTCAGCATAGAAAACGTCGCCACGGCAGCGCAAAAATCTACCGCTGGCCAAACCTCTGCCGATGCGGCATTGATGCCTGGATCCGTATCTCTTCAGATTGGTTCCGGTCCTGCCACGCAGTTGACCTTTTCTTCAGGCGGCAGCATGAATGACATCGCTGCCGCCATCAATAATGCTGGGATTGGCGTCAATGCCTCGGTTGTTAATGATGGCACTGCCAATCCATATCGCTTGATTTTGAGAGGCGAAAAAACTGGTCTAGAAAATAATCTGATAGTCACGCCAACTGCAGGTTTATCCTCTTTGTTTTCCAGCATGACGGAATTAAGCGCTCCCGCGAACGCAAAAGTAAAAATTGGTAATAATATTAATTTCATCGAAGTGGAACAGGCAAGTAACACCTTTAACTCCATTGTCCCAGGAGTCGATTTTGTTGCGGTGAAAACATCTGCTAACGTCAACATTACGGTGAGCGCTGATACCGCTGTTGCAAAAACGGCGATCACCAAGTTTGTCGATAGCCTCAATACCGCCGTTACTTACTTAAAAACCAATGCCACCTACGACTCCACCACCAAAACTGGTGGGGTTTTAATGGGGCAGTCGAGTTTAATTTCGGGCCTCAATCGCTTAATGTCGACCGTAACGGGCTCAGTCGCTGGTCGCCCCTCGTCATTGAATGCTTTGTCTGCCGTAGGAATTCGCCTTGATCAAGCTACTGGAACATTAAGCGTCGACAAAACCGCACTCGAACAAAAATTGTCGTCTGATCCTGATGGCGTTATGCGTTTGTTCAATAATTCTGGGACTAGCACCAACCCTGCAGTGCAGTTTTCATACCTCAATGAAAAAACCCAGGTCGGTGCGGCTTTCGCCGTCAACATTACCCAACCGCCACTGCAAGCCGTTGTGTCCAGCACAGCTATTGGCGGAACCACGGTCATCGACGATAATAATAACTCACTTTCTTTGACCATAAATAATCACCCGATTCGCGTCACCTTAACCAACAAGTCCTACTCACGCGATGAATTAGCACAGCACGTCAACGCGTTGATCAACGCAGCCGTAACGTCGCAAGGTGATAATGTTACGGTTTCGCTAGCTGGGAATCGCCTTGATCTCCGCACCAACCAATATGGACGCACTCAAAGTATCGAAGTAAACAGCTTGTCGACAGCCCTTACGGCTCTTGGCCTTTCTGGCGTAGCGGCTGTCGGTACGGACGTCGCGGGAACCATCAACGGCCTCGCCGGAGCAGGTAATGGTAAAATACTCATTGGCGCCGCTGGCAGTGCTGCTGATGGTCTGTCATTAAGCGTCACGTCTGCGGTGCCGGTCTCCGGCGTTTCGGTGACGGTCAACAAAGGTTTATCGCAATTGGTCAGCGAACGTTTTGGCTCGTTGACCAACAATTCTTTCGGTTCGGTCGCCGCCGCCGACAAAACATTAAGCGGCAACATTAATACGGCGACGAAAAGCATCACGAAAGCGGATGCATTATTAGAGCTGCGACGTCAACGACTCTCGAAACAATTCTTATCCATGGAAAAACTCATTCAGGGCTTTAAATCTCAGGGAGATGCCATGACCGGTTTCGTCAATGCTTTGACTAAAAATAATGGCTAATCTCAGCATGCGATCGTCCGTTACTAAGGCCGTTCCCCGGAGACTACCATGAGCGGACACGCTAACGCCTACGGTGCCTATCGTTCAGCGGAAATTACTACCGCTTCACAAAAGGATTTAATTGTCCGCCTCTATCTTGGTGCTGAAAAATTTCTCGATTTAGCCTGCCAAGCGATGGCCGCCAAAAAGTACGTCGATTCGATGACGAATTGCCGCAAAGCGCGCGACATCTTTATGGAACTGATGGCCACGCTCAATTTTGATCAAGGTGGCGAGATGGCGATACGCCTGAAAGACCTTTATTCCTTTCTGGTTTTCCAAATCAGCGAAGCGAGCTTGCGTAAGAATCCTGAGCAGATTCAAACCATTTTGCCAATTATCCGCACTATGCGTGAAGGCTGGGAAAATGTCCCTGTAGAAGAAGCCAACACCACGTCCATTCCTGTCGGCAACGAAGGACATGCGTTAAATTTGCGCTGCTAATAAATTGTCTGAAAAGACCGAATTGAACAGGAGTACGCAGAGGCGCAGAGAAGAATGATGATCACCTTCGCCGGTAGAGCGGGTTTTCTTCCTTCACTTCGGAACTCGCGATTTCTCTGCGCCTCTGCGCCCTCCTGTTAAATTTGCCTTTCCAGACCGTCTCTCCGTGTTGGCTCAACGCGAACGCCTAACCTCTCGCCCTTGCGTCCGTAGATTTGCGCCCAGCGTCCACGGCCATGGCTTCACCTCTCGTCAATCGCGACTTGGCGGCACTGTGGCACCCGTGTAGTCAAATGCGCGATTATCAGGATTTCCCACCCTTAGAGGTGGTGAGCGCGCACGGCGTTTGGTTGACGCTCGCTGACGGGCGACGCGTGTTTGACGCCATCAGTTCGTGGTGGTGCAAAAGTTTAGGCCATGGACATCCGCGCTTGAAGGCTGCGCTGATCGCCCAGTCAGAAAAATTCGAGCATGTGATTTTAGCGAATACCACCAACGAACCAGTGGTTAACTTTTGCGAACGTTTGCTGGCAGCGGCGAACGGTTTGCCGTCACGCTTTTGGGGCGCGCAAGCACCAGCGGGTCGTCAGCCTGGGCACTTTGGCAAAGTGTTCTTTGCCGATAATGGTTCTACTGCCGTTGAAGTCGCGCTGAAACTTGCGCTCCAAGCGCAAGCACAATTAGGGCGACCACAACGCACGCGTTTCGCTGCTTTTGAAAATGGCTATCACGGGGAAACCATCGGTGCTTTAAGCGTTGGTGATTGTGGGCTCTATAAAAATACGTTCGCGCCCCTGCTTTTTCCCTGCACGCAACTTGGGCCACTACCCTATCGCAGCGGACCGGAAGATCCGCTGTGGATGAACGCGTCAGCGGAATGGCCTGCCATCCAAGCGCAGCTTGATGCTGAAGCCGATACCCTTGCCGCGATCATCTACGAACCCGTGCTGCAAGGCGCTGGCGGCATGCGTTTATATTCGCCTGATCTGCTGCGTCGTTTACGCGTTTGGGCAGATACTCATGACGTCTTACTGATCGCCGATGAAATTGCTTCCGGCATGGGGCGGTGCGGAGCGATGCTGGCGTCGCATCTCGCCGGGCTTGATGTATTGCCGGATATGGCGGTGTTATCGAAGGGTCTGACTGGCGGTTATCTCCCCATGGCAACCGTGCTGACGACCGACCGCTTGTATGATGTCTTTATTGCCGACTGGAACGACGGTCGCGCATTTCTGCATTCGAATACGTACGCTGGCAACGCACTGGCGGTCGCGGTCGCGCTCGCCGCCCTTGACGTGTATGCCAGCGACCACGTGCTCGACCATGTTGCTCGCACGGGCCCTTTGCTGCGTCAGGGCCTTGCAGCTTTAGCCACTGAACATGCGCACCTGCACCATGTGCGTGGCGTCGGCATGATGGCAGCGGTCGACTTGTGCGCGGCAGATGGCTCGCCTTTAGATCCGAAACAGCGTACGGGATGGCGCTTCTCGCGTGCGGCTGCTCAACGCGAAGTTCTGCTGCGTTCGTTGGGGGACAGCTGTTATTTATTTCCACCACTCACCACGACCCCTGAAGAAATTCGCTTTTTACTGCGCGCTTTTGCCGCTGACGGCTTCCGTCCGTCGTGCCCCTGACAATCACCTGACGTTTCCGCACGCAAACTTCGGTAGGCAAATCGGTATATGACCAGTGTCAGCCGACCACGTTCGACCTGGGTCTCGCGTGCCACGCCATTTTACGAAAACCTTTGGAGCCTTTATGAATAAGTTTCTCACTTTGATTGCCGCTGCACTCTTGCTGTTACCAACCCTCTCTACCTTTGCCGGAGATGCGCCTCCCGCAGGCGAAAAGCCAACGACTCCGGCTGACAACGGCGGGAATCGTGGGCGCGATGGCTTCATGCGGCGAATGATTGCCGAGAATCCTGAACTGGAGGGCGTCGATCCCAGTTCGCCAGAAGGCCAAGAAAAAATTCGCGTGGTGATGCAGAAGCGCATGGAAGCCGAAGCGCCGAAAATTCGTCAGCGTATGGCTGAAAACCAAGCCACTCAACACGCCGAGCTCAACAAACAAATGGGCATGACGCAGGAAGAATTCGACGCGATTAAACCGTTGCTTGTCATCGTCGAAAATCTGCGCTCACAAAAAGGCCTGGTCGATAACAACGCGGCACGTTCCATGGTCGGCGGCGCATTTGGCGGCGGGAACCGTGGACGAAACAACTTCTTCAACCCACAGATGTTGCTCGGCGATACGAAACTCGACCCAACGGTGGTCGATATTCAAGAATCTTCGAAGGCGCTCAAAGCCTTAGTCGATGATAAACAAGCCAATGCGACTGAACTCACCAGTGCCGTTGCGCGTTTACGTAAAGCCCGCGATGGTTTCACCGCCGCTCTGGATAAAGCACAAAAAGATCTGCGCGCCGTGCTGACTCCGCAACAAGAAGCCATGTTGGTTGATCGCGGAACTTTAGAATAAGATCACTGAGAGGCTAACTGAAAAGACAGATTTAACAGCAGATTTAACAGAAGGTCGCAGAGGCGCAGAGAAATCATGATTTCGAAAGTAAAGGAAGAGAACCCGCTCTACCGGCGAATTTAAGCCTCCTTCTGCTCTGCGCCTCTGCGCTCTCCTGTTCAATCCTGTATTTCCAGAAAGCCTCTTACAGGTAAGAGTCATCAGCAGCGGACGTCAACGTTGCTGATGATTTTTTCGAGCTGACGGCTGATCAATCACGAAATGGTGCACCAACGGTGCGCCATTTTGTTCGTAGGAATATCTTCATCCCAGGCTGAACCCAGGTCCACTATGCTCTCGTCTCCTTTGCTGAATCGCCTGTGCGACGAACTGGCACTTGATGCCACCAGCCGTGCAGCGGTCGCCACGCGAGTGCAAAATGGTACGGCCATTGCCGAAGCTTTATTCGATGTCAGCGATGATGTGGCCGTCGCCACCGCGCTGAGTTCGGTGCTCGTTCTGCGCTTGGCCACCTCGCCCGCAGAACTTGCTCCTGAACCACATTGGTTATCGAAAGTCCCGCTGCGCGTGTGGGCAGCAGCACGTGCGCTGCCGCTCAAGGGTGGCGACGGCGCCGATGATGTCATTTCGGTTGCCGTAGCCGATCCACTCGACAGTGCCGCGCTTGATGCCGTACGTGTTGCGTGTGGAGGAATTCTTCCACACGTCGTCGTCGCTCCTCGTCGATTACTGCACGACGCTCTGCGCGAACACCTGGGTGTCGGCGCGGACACCGTGCAAAGTTTGGTCGAAGGCAAAGGCGAAGAAGCGCTCGCCGAGGTCGATCTCGCCGACGCTGCCGAAGACGCCAGCATTATTCGCTTGGTCAATCAAGTATTACAGGAAGCGCTCGAACGCCGCGCGACTGACGTGCACTTTGAACCGTTTGAAGGCCGTTTCGCCGTTCGCTATCGCGTCGATGGCGTTTTAGTCGAAGCCAAATTGCCCGCCGAAGTTCGTCGTTTGCAGGCGGCGATTGTCTCACGCATAAAAATTCTCGCCTCACTCGATATCGCGGAAAAACGTTTGCCACAAGACGGCCGCATCAAACTTCGTCTGTCCGGACGCGAGGTCGATGTCCGCGTCAGCATTATTCCCATGCTGCACGGCGAAGCGGTCGTGCTGCGCCTGCTTGATCGTTCTGCGGCGCTCGTCGGACTCGCAGGCACGGGCATGACCGGCCGACATCTGAACCTCTTTCACCGCGCGCTCGATTTGCCGCACGGCATTGTGTTGGTCACTGGACCAACCGGCAGTGGTAAAACGACCACGCTGTATGCCGGTTTATCGCGTATCAACACGCCGGACCTGAAGATCGTTACCATCGAAGATCCGGTCGAATATCAATTGGATGGCATCAATCAAATTCAGATCGACACGCGCACCGGCTTGACCTTCGCCAAAGGATTACGTGCGATTTTACGCCACGATCCTGACGTGGTGCTGATCGGTGAAATCCGCGACCGCGAAACCGCGGAAATTGCCGTGCAAGCCTCACTCACGGGCCACTTAGTTTTATCGACGCTGCATACCAACGATGCCCCAGGCGCGGTGACACGATTAATCGATATGGGCATTGAGCCGTACTTGGTCGCCTCAACCCTCGAACTGGTGGTCGCCCAACGACTGGTCCGCCTGTTGTGCACGCACTGTAAACGCGAGCTCACTGGCGATGCTCGCACTGATGCGCTGCATGAAATGCCAGCTCATAGCGGCGCTTTATTCGGACCAGTTGGTTGCCGCGAATGTAATGGCACCGGATACAGCGGTCGCTCTGGAATTTTTGAAGCCTTGACCCTCAGCCCGCAACTGCGCCACGCTGCTGGTGAACAAGTTTCTTCGCTGGCACTGCGCGAGATTGCTGAAAAAGAAGGGCTCGTATCCCTGCGTGATGACGGCCTGCAATTAGTGCGCGATGGGAAAACTTCGGTTGCGGAAGTCTTGCGCAATACGCACTCAGGTTCATTGGCGCGCTAACCATGCCGACCTTTGAATATCTTGCTCTCGCCACTGACGGTCGATCTCGTTCGGGTCGGGTCGATGCGGATGACGCGATCGCCGCGCAACGTGCCATCGAAGCACAAGGTTTGGTTCCAACCGAAGTCAAACCCGCCAGCACGGGCGGCATGCTTGGCAGTCGTGTGCCAACGGCGCAAGTGCTGGCGTTCGCGCGTTCACTGGGCGGACTGATCGCGGCTGGCGTGCCGTTATCGCGGGCGCTCACCGTCATTGAACGCGAAGCCACGCACGCTGGTGCAAAAGCCGCCTGGTCACGCATTCATGCGCGCGTGCGTGACGGCGCGTCACTAGCGGACGCCATGCGTGAAGAAGGAAAATTATTCCCACCGGTTTTTGTTGCGATGGTTCGCGCTGGCGAAGCCGGTGGTTTTTTAGACGTCGTTCTGGAACAAGTTGCCGACTATCTTGAACGGACACGTGAACTCATTGGCCGCGTCGGTGCAGCATTGATTTACCCAGCGATGCTCTTGCTGATTGCGGGCACCGTGGTGGCGTTTTTGTTAGTGTGGTTCATCCCACGTTTCGCGACGTTGTTCGCTTCTTTCCATCGCGAGCTGCCTTTTTTGACGCGCATGATCCAACACGTCAGCGACCTCTTGGTCCATCACGGCTGGATTCTCGTCGTGCTGGCAGTGATTGGCGTGGTGGTCAGCAAAACGGTTTTAGCCACGCCCCAGGGCGCCGCATGGTGGGAAGGTTTTCAGCTGAAATTACCCGCTATCGGCGCAGTGAAGGCTACTCTAGCCCGCGTCCGTTTCTGTCGCATGCTTGGCACCTTAATGAAGGCTGGCGTGCCGTTAATGAATGCGCTTACCGTATCGCGCGAAGCCGTTGGCAATCCGGTGTTGGCCAATGCGCTGATCGAAGCCACCGAGCGCGTGCGCCAAGGCGAATCGCTCACCACGGCTTTAGCGAACATGGGCACCATGCTGCCGCCTACCGCTCTTGAAGCGCTCGCCGTGGCTGAGAGCAGCGGTCGCCTACCGCAAGAATTATTACGTTTAGCTGACGCCAGCGAACGTGATCTTGACCGTCGTCTGCGTACGCTGGTTTCCCTTGCTGAACCCCTGCTGTTGCTCGTTATGGCCGCCCTCGTCGGCACCATCGTCATCGGCATGTTACTTCCCATCTTCGACCTCTGGAGCGCCATAAAATGAGTCAATGTCCGATGTCCGATGTCCCTCTATGTCCGATGTCCGATGTCCGATGTCCGATGTCGCTTCGTACGCCAAGTTCGCGCGGGATCGCGCATCACCCTCATACATCAAACGTTGGAGTTCACATGCCAAACGGAACCACGCACCACCGCCGTACACGAGACATCGGACATCGGACATCGGACATCGGACATCGGACATCGGACATCGGACATCGGACAGCCTTTACCATTCTCGAACTGCTTCTCGTCTTGGTGATTCTTGCCGTACTGGCTGGCATCGTTGGTTCACGCTTCGTCGGTCAGAGCCAAGCAGCAAAAATTAAAGCGGCACGAACTCAGCTCACCAATTTCACGCTCGCGATTAACCGCTTTGAATTGGATGCCGGACGGTTTCCGACTACCAGCGAAGGATTGCGCGTGTTAGTCGAAAAACCCAGCGGCGATATCGCAAAAACCTGGACGGGACCATATCTTGATGGCGACGTGGTACCCAAGGATCAATGGGAAACACCGTGGAATTATCGCCAGCCTGGTCAACATCGCCCAGAAGGATTTGATCTGTGGTCCAATGGTCCCGATCAACGCGAGGGTGGCGAAGATGACATCGCCAATTGGACCAAGTAATGAACGCGGAAAGCGTCGTTATATTGCGCAGACCAGCGTGTGGGAAACCGCACGGACTGACTCCTCTGATCGGTGCACAGAAACATCTGCGCACCATGACGAAGTCCGCTTTCACCCTGCTCGAATTAATCTTGGTGCTGGTCGTACTCGGCATTGGCTCTGCCATCGCTGGCGCGCGACTGAGTGGCATTCGCGGATCGGTTGGTGTCGATCTTGCTGTCCAACATCTGCTTGATCAAACGCAGCGCTGCCAACATCTGGCGGCAACCAATGGACAGGTCGTGCGTCTGCGCTTGGACGTTCTGGCTCAGACACTGACCGTGATGATACTTGATGACGTCCATGAGCACCTGCCCAATGACAACCAGGCCGAGCGCATCGAATTAGCCACGAGCGCCGATGCGCTGACCATCGCCTTCGAACGCAGCGATGCGGTGGCCTCACTTAATCGCCGCACGAACGGCCCTAACCCGCATCACACCAGTGGAAAATCTGGTCGCGATATCATTGATTTATTATTCTCGCCAGATGCACGCTGCGATCCTGCGGGAACGGTGACGGTGACGTCAAAAACTAACAGCGCTGCTGTACGTATCTTTGCCGGTGCGCGTATTCCTGAACGCGTCGCTGACGTGAACGAAGATGCAAACAAGGCCCAGCTGCGATGAAATTGCGCGCTGCTTTTACTTTGCTTGAGGCGCTCATCGCGATCGTCGTGGTTGCCGTGGTTTTACCGGTGGCGCTGGCTGGGGTCAGCGCCGCTCTGCGTGGTGCCAATCAGGTGAAGTTTCAGGATCTTGCTCTGCGCGTGGCACAATCACGACTTGCAGCGTTGGTCGCCGATGGCTCTTGGCAAAAAAGCGGAACCGCTGGCACCTGTGATCCTTCCGTTGATGGACAAGATGCGGTCGGCATGCGCTGGCAAATGGTGGTTGCCAACTGGCGCGATCCCACCGTTCGTACGCTGCGCTTCACGGTGTCATGGGGCAGCTTTGATGCCGGGCAAAGCGTCAGCATCGAAACGCTGGTGACGCCACCTAACAGCGGTGGAGCGTGAGAACTCCTCGCGGTCTGTCGGCGGCGTCATCGGCTGAAGCAGCCTTTTCGTTGCTCGAAGTGATTCTTGCACTTGCCATTGTCGCATTGGTTTTGGCCGCGATTACTCCGGCGCTGATTGGCGCTTTGCGGGCTCAGCGTCAAGCCGCGCGCATACTCGAACCGTTAGTGCATGAGCAACTCGCGCTATCGATGTTGCGTGACGATCTGATGAGCGCACCGCTGCCGAATGGTTCGGTGTCGAAACCGTTCGTAGTTGAAAACGATCAAAGCAATGGTCATCGCGGCGACACGCTAACCGTGTTCAACAACGCGCCACCGCCACTACCGCCACGCATAGCCGTTCGCGAACCAGAAATCGGCCAAGCGGTTATTACCTGGACGCTGCAAAAGGCGGAAGATGGCCGTGGTTTAGCGTGGACGCGGAGCCGTCGCGCAAATCTCCTCGCCACGGGCGTGGTTGCCGACCCGCTCGCCGAAGTCCTGCTCGACCACGTTGCTGAACTGACCGTGGAAACGCTCTCCGGCACCACTTGGAGCCGAACGTATAATAGCGATCAGAAGAATGGCGTTTTACCTTTGGCCGTACGCGTCACCTATGCACTGCTCAATAGCGACGGCAGCACAGGGCCGCATCATCAAGTGATTATTGATTTACCCATGGTCGCCCTCGATCCGACGCAGACGAGTGGGACATGAACACCTTATACCGTTTGGAAAAATCGGGCGTCATCCGAAGAAAAGGCATGGTCTTCCTTCTCGCCTTGGTGGTGGTCTTGGTGGTGTCGAGCGTCGCCGTGGTGATGGCTTCCGGAGCTGGCGTACGTCTGCGTGCGCAAGATGACCTTGTCGGTCGGGCGCAAGCACGCCAAGCAGCGCTCGGCGTTTTGCGCGCGGTCTGCAATGATCTAGCGACATCAATGGTGGCCGGAACCTTGCCACAGTTGGTCACCGTGAAACCAGAAGGCGAAGTCATTGGCGAATGTACGGTGGTTTTACTTGGTCGTGATCCACAAGGTTTGCGCGCGCATTTTGGTTTGATTCCGGAAGCAGGGAAAATCAGTCTGAATTCGCTTGTTGATCACGACACTTTGCGTGCAGCGCTCTCATCAGCCCATGGTATGACGCCTGAAATTACCGCCGCGATCTGTGACTGGGAAGACAGTAATGATACAGTGGATAGCGACGGTGGAGCCGAACGCACCGACACGCATTACCAAGGTGCAACCATTCCGTACGCGCCACGCAACGGTAAATTTGAGACCATCGATGAACTTCGTTTAGTACGCGGCGTTACGGATGACCTTTTCTTCGGTGAAGATACCAACAACAATGGGCGACTTGATCCCGGTGAAGACGCCAATGGAAACGGAAAACTTGATCTTGGATTACGTGATTTGGTAACGCTGGAAACCCTAGAGCCTGGAACCCTTTCAACTGACATCCTTACCGACATAAATGATGTATCCCCTGTGAGTAGTCTCCTTGACGCGAAGAGTCGACCAGAGCTATTCCAATTCTTATTTGGGCTCAATGAAAGAATACGCTTAGAAAGCGTGGCGCTACGGGAACAAGCCCTTCAGCCACAACGTCGTTTTTTTAACCGTCTTCATTTGTTGACCTGCCTTAATGCCGAATTGGATGAGTCTCAAATGACTGCACTTTGGCCGCGTCTTAGAGGATCTGAGAGTCGCGTAGGCCTGGTTGATGCGTGGTCCTGTAGCGAATCACTGCTCACCAGTTTGGTTCCTGCCATTGCCAGTAAAATACTTGCTGCACGTCCAGTCA
>JAYVSL010000227.1:0-6260 GCA_043775355.1 Planctomycetota bacterium | reverse complement strand
AAGGACACCAACCCTTCGGACACTCGGGGAATTTCCACGACGATCAAACACCGGAATCGTGAGCCATCGGATGCCTCGTCGCGCTTGCGCGCCGCGCAGCGAAAAATTAGTGACACGTATCAACCGGCAGCAAATAAATCGTCGGGAAGTCAGCGGTTAGTTCGTAGTACGCAATTTGGCCAAGTGCTCGGTTCGCCAGCGTACATGTCGCCAGAGCAGGCGCGTGGGCAAGCTGGTGAGGCGGATAAACGGACTGATATTTATTCACTTGGTGTCATCCTCTTTGAATTACTGACGCTGCATACGCCCTGCGAAATGGGCGAAACCGAGAACATACTTCAATTTATTAAACGAGTTCAGTTGGGTGAGCGCAGTAAATTAGGTGATTTCTGGGCTGATGCACCGCAGGCTTTGCACGTCATTTCGGAATGGGCTTTGGCGCTTGATCCACAGGATCGTTATCCGGATTGCGAAGTTTTTACCGGTGAATTACGGACGTTGTTGTCACAGTTATCCGCTTCATTCAGCGAGGTCGAACGCCAACGGTTGGCTAAAGAACGTGAAGGCGCTTGGTTGCCAGCGGGCAGTTGGGATTTTGCCGCCTCGTCAGAAATGGGCCCCTTTGCGCAAACGTCGTTTGCCATTTTAGGCGATGTTGTCGGGCAGGTTATGCATCCCGAAATGGGTGGCCTGTTGGTTGGTGGAAACGGTTTACAGATTTACCCTTTTAGTGCTCCGCCGACCGAAGATTTGCGCGTGCGCTTGAGCGTTGAAGTCGTCCGTGGCCACGAATTCTGGGTTTTTGTCCGTGGTTTACCGCCAGCACAGGCGTATCAGTTCCGCATCGGTTCTTATGACGGTAAATGGATGGCCATCGCTCGCGGACAAGGCAGCGACAGCGAAGTGGTATGGCCCGAATGGTTGACCATGCGGCCATTGCGTTCGACGGTGACGACGTCGCGTCATCAAGAACTACCGACGATTCGTGAGCTCACCATTGAGGTAGTGGGTTCGAAGTTGTCGCTCACCATCGACAACGAAGCACCGCTCGTTTTCCAAGACGTGTTGGTGCCGTCGGGCGTGACCTCGGCTCAGATTGCTTTGGCAACCTGGAAGACGCAGTTAGTCGTCCGTAAACTGTCGCTCGAACGTCGTCGCAGTCCGCTGATGGTTCCCAGTCACGCGGTGGCAAATGAGTTATTACGTCAGGGCATGCATGCTTTGGCCATCGATGCCTACCGACGATTTATGAGCGAGCACGCGGACGCCGCCGAAGCGGCCGAAGCGCATTTTATGTTGTGCCTCGCTTATCAACGCGCTGGCCTTACCAGCGCGGCTGAAGTTGAGATGCGGCAGTTCTTATCGCAACATCTTGATCACCCGATGGCGCAAGATGCTATTTTTGAATTGGCTCGTTTGCGTGCGCTTTCAGGGCCTGATGGATTAGAACGCGCGGTGCGCGAAATTCTGTCTTATCAAGAATCAGGCGACTATGTGCGCAGTCGTTTTTGTCTGTGGCTGTTGCCGCAATTAGAAGACGCCGCTCGCTTTGATGGTTTGTCGCCCAATCTCGAACGCGCGTTGGAATTGATCAAACAACTCATTCGCGGCTCGCCAGATGAACAGGTCATCTTAGGGTCCTATGCCCAGACAATTTCGCTGCGTCTCTGCATGTATTTGAGTTACTTGTACGACCGTGGTGACAACGCCCATATTGCGGCCTTCCGCACGGGCGTTCAGCGCTGTCGTGCCCTGGGCTATAAATTATCATTGCGCGATCCACGAACGCAGTCCGACGATTTAGCGCTCGCCAAGCACTTGATGGCGATCAATGACCCAGCCGAAACCGTCTTATACATTGGCCGCGCGGAAGATGATCCGTTCTTGCTCTATGATTACGTGCGTGATTTCTTTGTTCTGTTGTCACTGGGCTGCGAAGAACAATTGTTGGCAGCGCTCAACGATGAAGAAGTGACGCCGATTGAGCGCCTACTGCGGGCTGGTTTGTGGACGCGAAATAATCAACCAGAGCTGGCCAAGCAGGACATGGAGTGGTGTTTCCGCCTCACCGATTTAGTCGAGATCGAACGCACCTCGCTGGTGATGCTCTACGCTGCGCGCATGGGCTGTTATGGTTTAGGCTACCTGCCATGGAATTTAATGGTCGACGGTTTGGATAAAGTTCAGGAAGGCATTGAGGCTCTGCCGTTGACCGCCATCGCCGGCTGGATCGCCGAAGCCAGCAACAAGCTGGATGATGCCGCAAACATTTATCGCATGCTGTTGGTTGAAGGCAGCGGCTTCGTCATGGTCGCACGCCAAGGTCTGGCGCGCATCGGCAGAGAAGATGCGACTCCGCCAAGCGGAAATCCCATATTGGCGGTAGCCACATAAAGAGTGGCGGTAGCCGGATAAAAGCCGGTGTCAGCTTAATTAAGAGGCTGTCTGGGAAAGGCGAAATCTGACATGGAGGACCGAAGGACCGGAGAATGAACGGACTCAAAATCATATAATCCACGCTGGTTCTTAGCTTTTGGAATCTCCGGTTCTCCGGTCCTCCATGTCATTCTCCAGTTTCCAGACAGCTTCTTAAAAGAGAATTTGCCGATCTTCACGATGGTCGATCGAGTACGCGATACCCGATGGCTTCGCTAACGTCATCCAGTGACACCAAGTCGCGGGCATCCAGATCGGCGATGGTTTTTGCGACTTTGAGAATGCGGTCGTAGGCGCGGGCGCTGAAGCCGAGATCGGTCACCGCCTGATCAAGCAGGGTGATGGCTTCTGGAGCCGCGTTCAGGTGTCGACGCAGTCCGCGCGTATCAAGCGCAGCGTTGGCGCGGCCTTGGCGCGCCAACATGCGATCGCGGGCGGCAACGGCGCGCGCGCGAGCTTGCGCGGTGGTTTCACCTTCAGGACCGCGACTCATCAGTTCTGGTTTTTGCGCCGGAACTTCGACGTGCAAATCAATGCGGTCGAGCAATGGCCCGCTGATGCGTCCACGATAGCGATGAATGGCATCTGAATTATCGGTGCAACGACGCGTTGGATGGCCCAAGTAACCGCACGGACATGGATTCATCGCCGCGACCAACATGCAGCGACTCGGAAAGGTGAGTCGCCCTCCACCGCGACTAATGGTCAGATGACCGTCTTCCAGAGGTTGGCGCAAAGTCTCTAATACGGTGCGGCTGAATTCGGGTAACTCATCGAGAAATAAAACGCCGTGATGAGCAAGACTGACATCGCCTGGACGAGGAATAGAACCGCCACCGATCAGACCAACGCTCGAAACATTATGATGCGGACTACGAAACGGACGCGAGCGCAACAGGCCGACGCCTGCTGGCAAAAGGCCAGAGACCGAATGAATGCGGGTGACTTCCAGCGCTTCTTCCAGCGTGAGCTCTGGCAGCAAGCCAGGCAAGCGACGCGCCAACATTGTTTTACCCGATCCAGGTGGCCCGAGCATTAAAATATTGTGCGACCCAGCGGCGGCGATCAGCAAAGCGCGCTTAGCCATTTCTTGACCACGAACATCAGAAATATCAGGGCTTTCAGCGACCAAAGGCACGACGATGTCAGGCGTAGCCACCGGCGCCGTGGCAAGGCCGTTGCGTATCCACTCGATAAGTTCAGCTAATGTCTGCGGCGCGTGGACGGTGAGTCCGGCAACCACAGAAGCCTCGCCAGCATTGCTCGGAGCAACGATCATGCGTTTAAGTCCAGCGTCACGTGCCGCGATCGCGCTGGCAAGCACACCACGACACGGACGCAGGGTTCCGTCGAGCGCCAACTCAGACAAAAACATGGTGTCCATCGGCGGTGGCGGCAGACGATTTTCCGGAATGGTGCTGGCCAAGCCCACGGCAATGGCGAGATCAAAAGCCGGGCCTTCTTTGCGGCGATCGGCGGGCGCAAGATTGATGACGATGTGATCCGCTGGTCGATGCGTCAGGCCGCTTGAAAACAACGCCGGAGTCACGCGATCAATTGATTCTCGCACGGCGGCATCGGGTAATCCCACGACCGTGGTGCGCCCAGTGCCCGTCGACGGCTCACTGCGGCTGACCTCCACCTGGACCAGATAGCCATCCACTCCTTCAACCGTGCCAGCAGTCAATTGTACGAGTTCCATCCCCGCGTGGTACCCGCAAGCAGGACCGTGAGCAAGGAGGGGAATTGGCGATGTCACGGCGACGACATGAGTCTTTTTATTTTTACCGCTCAGCGCTCAGCCGAGACACCGCAGTAGGAATTCAAATTTCCACCGCTAAGGCGCAAAGACGCCAAGAAAAGCAAAGGTTTGAATCAAAATCTAGATGATCAATAGCTTCACCAAATGAATGAATCTTATTTTTTCTGTAAGTTCTTTGTGCTCTTGGCGGCTTAGCGGCTTAGCGGTAAAAGCGTTCTCTACTGCGGTTTTTAGACTCAGAACGCCAAATAAATGCAAGGAATGCCAAGGAAGCGGAAGGTTCGACCGTCGCTGCGGCGTTGGTCTGCCCGTCGGTTGACCTTCTTGCGCTCTTGCCATCATCCCGTCGCAACATGTGCCGTTCGCAGATTACTATGCTTTTTACTGCGCGACTTACGCAGGGGTTCCTCGCTTAGTCTTACTGACTCAGGCGAGGCGAACCCTTATGCGGGAAAATGGGCTTGTTGCCCGCACCCGCTTCGCTGCTTCCTGTCAAACCAAACCAAACCAAACCAAGCACATGGCCCCTGGCCGTGGCAGAATGAATGACCATGAATCCCACTGATAAGACCCGTGTGACCGAGCCTCGTGCAGGTTACGCTACCACTCCCCCCGCAGTCGCCGGTACTGACCGCGTCCTGATTTTTGACACTACTTTGCGCGATGGTGAACAGTCGCCTGGAGCGTCGATGAATCTGGCCGAAAAGCTGGAAGTGGCGCGCACTCTGGAAGCCTTGGGCGTCGACATCATTGAGGCCGGTTTTCCGGTCGCCTCGCCAGATGACTTCGCCGCCGTTAAAGCGATCGCCGAGCAATCGACCCGCGCGCGTATTTGTGGTTTGGCCCGTGCCTTGAAGGGCGACATCGATCGCGCTGCGGAAGCGGTTAAACCAGCTGGTGATCGTGCTCGCGTTCATATTTTCTTGGCGACCAGTGCGATTCATCGGCAGTTCAAATTGAACAAAGTGAAAGAAGAAATCATCAAGCAGGCGCGCGAAAGTGTCGCCTATGCCAAAACCTTGATTGATGACATCGAATTTAGCCCAGAAGATGCGTCGCGTACGGAGCCGGAATTTTTGGCCGAAGTGGTGCAGGCGGTGATCGAGGCTGGCGCGCGTACGGTGAATATTCCTGATACGGTCGGTTACGCGTATCCCAATGACTACGCCGACCTGATCACCTATTTGCGCGCCAACGTCAATAATATCGATCAAGCGGTGATCAGCGTGCATTGTCATAACGATCTGGGTTTGGCGGTGGCGAATTCGTTGGCCGCCGTCCGCGCGGGTGCTCGTCAGGTGGAATGCACCATCAATGGTATCGGTGAACGCGCGGGTAATTGTTCGTTAGAAGAAGTGGTCATGGCCATGCGGGTGCGCAAGGACATGTTTAAAAATATTACTACGGGAATTGAGTCTTCACATTTGTATGGTGCGAGCCGTTTGGTGCAGTCGATCACTGGCTTGACCGTTCAGCGAAATAAAGCCGTGGTCGGCGATAATGCGTTTGCTCACGAAAGTGGCATCCATCAGCACGGCATGCTGAAAAATCCAGAGTGTTACGAGATCATGACGCCAGCGTCGGTGGGCGTGCCGACGACAAACTTGGTGCTGGGTAAACATTCTGGTCGCGCAGCGTTGTCGAAGCGTCTGGAAAATATGGGCTTGGCCGTGACCGACAGCGACATGGGCAAGTTGTTTGAAGCTTTCAAAACGCTGGCCGACAAAAAGAAAGAAATCTACGACGGCGATTTGATCGCGTTGGTCGAAGAAGTCGTGCGTGGCAATACCGTCAGCGCATGGACGGTGGATTACTTGCACACCGCTTCCGCCTCTGGCATGGGTGCCGGCAGCGGTGCGATGGCGACCGCCACCGTGCGTTTGAAGAAAGGCGACCAAGTCGTCACCGATGCGGCGACTGGCGATGGCCCGGTGGACGCGGTGGTTCAGGCGATCAACCGCATCTGCGGTTACGCCGGCACGGTAGAGGACTTCCGCCTACGCGCCGTCACCCGTGGGGGCGATGCGCAAGGCGAAGTGTCCATCCGCGTGCGGCTGAAAAA
>JAYVSL010000226.1:0-42750 GCA_043775355.1 Planctomycetota bacterium | reverse complement strand
TGGTGGCCAGCTCGCGCTTTTGCGGCGATGATGGCAGATGTTCCCGCGCGTTGGACGCCAGTGTTCATGAAACGCATTGATGACACCAGCGATAATCATCAACGGGTTCGTCTGATTGTCTTACTGGATGAACTGCGCGATCAGGCGGCGACGGCGTATTTTCAGCGCCTGTATGAGGATTTGGCTCACCAATCTGCAGTGAAGGTGGCGGCGATGGGACCTGAGCGATTGGCGATAAAAATGGCACTTGAACGGCGCGGCGTGCAGGTGCGCTAGCCGGACTTGCGATTGCTTTTATCGCCCCAACCTGTGCCCCTTCGCAAGGAAGACCCCTCATGTCGGATCCGGTGTTAATCGCTATCCCGCCCAAAGGCGGCAGTTTTGACGACGTGCTCAAAAAGCTCGTGGTGCTCAAATGGCTACGCCCTGAATTAGTCAGCGCGATGCGCCGCATCATTAAAGATGACAAACGTCGTGTGAAGTTGGAAGAGGGCCTTATTCAGCTGTGGCGTCAAAGCGGCCACGCCATGGAAGCCACCATGCGCGCTGCCGATTTGTTCGGCCACGATCTTGACGACGTAGAGCAGGCGCTCAAGCGCATGCGTCGTTACGACGACGGTTCGGGCAATGTGCAGCTTGACTACACCGGCAAAAGTGGCGTCGAAAAAATGCTCAATGTGCTGCGTCATGACTCCGATTCGGAAGTCAGCGAAGCGGCGCTGAGTATGCATTTGCAGCTCGACCTGACGCGCCCAGGTAAACCGAGTCGGATGGTTTTCAACCAAACCGAAATGACTTTCACGCCGCGTGCGGGCGCAGTGCCGGTGCGTGCGGTGTTGTTGGGCACCGATCACGAAGTCACGCCGACGTACCTGCGGAAACACAAACGCGATATATCGCTGACCTGTTATGACGCTTTCCATAACACCATGCTCGATGCGCTCGACACGCCGAAAGTACGGAATTGGAAAGAATTGAAGAGTCACCTGATCGAAGCTAACACCGACGTGCGCATTCTGGGCGCGTTGGGTTTGGACGATTATCTGGGACACTGCGTGTTGATGAATCAGGCAAAAGCCGCAAAAGTGAAAGCATTGGGCGGAAGCCGCCGTTGGGCTGAAAACGGCGCTGATCCTAAGCTTTCGTTGCTGCGTGGCGAACCGATGCTGATCGATCCGCAGTATGAAGAAGTGTACGAATGCATTCTCGACGCTCGTGCTCATGGCATCACGTTCGAAGCGGGCCCGAAAGACATTGAGAAAGCCTGCGCCGAACAAGGCCGCATCGCGATCTATATTGTTCGCAGTGGCTCAACCGTGGCGATGACGCCAGGATTGTGCGTCGTCGGTGAAGAGATCATTACTTCCGAAACCATCGTCGCGGTGAATCAGGAGCGTCTGAATCACAACCGCGCCATTGGTACGTTGGTCGAAAGTCTTGCCCCGGTCGACACTGACCACGCGCCAGCCTGGCGTACGAAACTAGCAACGAAACTCGGCGAGCGTCTGATATGAGCGGCGACAAAAAAATTATCGTTCCCGGTACCGACCATCCGGGATCACTGCAAAAAGTGCTGGAAAATTTGGTTGATCAGCAACGTGTTGCTACCGTCATCGTGCGTCGCGGTGAACGATTCATTATGAAGTTGGTAGAAATCCGAAAGGAAATCGTCATTGGTGAAGTTCGCTGCCTGCACTGGTCAGCAGAAATGAGTCGCAAGATCTATCAAGGCTCGGTCAAGAAGGGTGGCGAATTCGGCGACGAAGGACGACGTGAAATTCTTCTGGCCGACGCCATTGATCGCTTCGGTAAAGAAGCGCATAAATATCGCATCTACATCCCGATTGATGAAATCACCGCCGTCTACGAAGACCTTGATGATCGCTTCGATCAAACGCCGTTTTTGCCTTTGCCGTAAACTTTCCAACGCAGGCAAAGGTTTGGTGCATGCACATTCCGCCAATTCATTCTCGTCGTGAGCCGGTTCGCAACCGCTTCTTCACGCATGTTGAAGAAGACCTGACGGCGCCCGGCGGCGGAAATTACACCTACCATTTTATTGATACGACCTGGGACGCGGTCCTGGTTGTACCGTTGCTTGATGACGGGCGTTTGGTTGTCGAGCGTATTTATCGTCATCCCTATCGTGCATGGATGCATGAATTTCCCGCTGGTGGCATTGAGCACGGAGAAGATCCATGCGCTGCCGGGATTCGTGAATTAGAGGAAGAAACCGGTTACCGTGCTGCGCGTTGTCGCTCGCTCGTTTGCTATGAGCCCGTTCCCGGTTTATGCCGCATGCGTTTGCACGTGGTGTTGGCCGAAGGTTTAGTGCAAACCGGCATTCGCAGTCACGAGGCAATGGAACTCATCGAAGTGATCGAACCAACCCGAGCCGAGGCGTGGGCCTTGGCGAGACAAACGCCAACCAGCGGATTTTTGCTCAATGGATTGCTGATGTTGGAAAATCACCAGCAAGGAGAGACGACTCACTGAATCTAAAGGCAATAGCTCGTCGTCAGAAAGTCAAACTACTGACACCGTGCAGCGCCTGACCCTTGGTTGATGAATGGCATGCGACCAACTCGGCAATGCGTCGAAGCGCTGGCGCAGGAACGTGGAAATTATCAGCGGTTTGGAGCAAAACCCCTAACACCCACGGTAATTCACCGGCGTCGCGCACTACCGAGGGATGATGATCGCCGACGGCCGAAAAAAATGATGACGCCCGAGCCTCTATACCTGGAGCAATGAGAACTCCGATGGCTCGTGCCAAGGTTTCGCCTTCATTGGTGGCGGCTAAGGTTAATTGGCGAAGTTCAGCGTCGTTCCAAACAGCGGCCATGGTGCGTCCGGTGCCCAGGCACAGGGGGCCGACCGTGGCATTCAATATGGCTTTTTCCCATTGGGCGCTGCGTGGATCGGCTACTTGTTCGACGTGAATACCCGCGTTTTTCCATGCGTTGAGCACGGGAGACCACGCTGAGGTGAGGGGGCCAACGATCACGCGCGGACGTGGTCCGGTGGCATGGAGCACGCCGTCGGCGTCAAGGTCGACGGCAAACATGCACGTCGCTATGTGGCGAGGCTGGCCAAGACCGTTTTGTGCCACGAGTGCATCTTGGGGAAG
Source organism: Planctomycetota bacterium (assembly GCA_043775355.1). Lineage (GTDB taxonomy): Bacteria > Planctomycetota > UBA11346 > UBA11346 > UBA11346 > BOG-1363. Next base: position 39,620 of record JAYVSL010000226.1, on the reverse strand, counting down.
AGTCTCCCATGGCGTGCGATGCACGCGGGTCGCCACCAAGAGTGGCATATCATCCGGCGGAGTTGACAGCACGGTCGGATTCCATGCGCGCACGCCATCGACCAATCGAACCAGATGTGCTCGTGGCCGACCAGATGGTCCGGCAATGACCCACGGTGTTCCTGCGGCAGCGCCGAGGAAACTGCCGACTAGGCCCGGACCGAAGACTCCGCAGGTCATGAACGGCGAAGGGTCCGAAGCCTGCCGTAAGCCGCAAGGGTGCAGGACTGGCAAAGCTGGAGAGCCGACCATGCTCCCGCGCCATGTCAAAACGTACCGACGCTCCCACGGATGATCCTTCACTGGGAAGCTTTGATCCCGCTCTGCATCCACCGATCGCCTTTCCGGAGGCCGACTGGCAATGGTTTGTGCAGCGCTGCGAGGTCCTCGGCATCGCTGGGCCGAATGAACGACGCGCGGTATTAGAGGCGCTTTATGGTCATATGGTCGGGGTGAATCGTTGGCTGAATTTAACCAAGCTTACTGAACCTCGCGAATATTTGAAATTGCATGTGCTCGATAGTTTGGCGCTTGAGGGAGATTCTCGGGTACGTCATTTGGCCGAGGGCACGCCATGCGTCGATCTAGGTAGCGGCGGTGGTTACCCAGGTTTGCCGTTGGCCATTTGGCATCCTCGCATTCCCTGGGTGATGGTCGATGCGCGTCAGAAGAAAGTGGAATTTCTGACGGCGGCTTGCCGTCTCACTGGCAATCCGCACGCATCAGCCCGACACCTGCGCGGCAGCGAAGCCGCGATCAAGGCGAACGATCTTCGTCGTCGTTGTCAGTTGGTTACCTGTCGCGCGATGGGGCAAGCCGCCGACGTCTTGCAGGAAAGTGCAACCTTGCTGCATAAATCTGGCTTTTGTGTGATTTACAAAGGCCCTGCATTTGCAGGCGATGAAAAAGCGGCAGCACTCGTCGTCTGCGAAAAACTTGGCTATCGCTTTGTCAGTGAACGCCGTGTCACCCTTGAAGACGGCGATCCCGAACGTGTGATGGTTGTTTATCAGCGCATTATTTGAGGGGAGCGAATAAACTTATAAATCGCAGCGGGAATTTAAACGCTCACCGGTTTGGTACGACCTCACAGCACGAACCTGTAGTTCGTAACCGGTAGCTCCCTGCATTATCGCTTGGCCTCAGCGCTAATGATTCAATTCCTTTGAATTTGCCGTCCACCACGTGAAGCCTTTTTCTACCGCTTCGTTGCGGGCGATGGCATTATCGTGTGAGTGGAAGCCGAAATCTTGCTTCGTCATCAGCGTTAGGGAGCGAGCAATGTGATCACCAGCGACGTTGGCTTCCAATGCCATTAAAAGGTAAGGAATGGCTCGTGTATAATTAACTTTAACCAGTGCTTCGGCGGCGTAACGCCGTACTCCGGGATTGGAGTCTGCAAGTGCGTCGGTCAGTGCAGGGCCATTAACTGGGTCTCCAAGCAGGCCCAGCGAAATCGCACACATGCGGCGAATATGTGGTTGTTCATCGAACGCTAATCCTTTGGTCAAGACGGCTGCAGCGTCGGCAATTTTCATCACGCCAAGATTGGTGAGACTGCTGCCACGCATGGCGTTCACGTCATCTTTTGCACGCGCGGTATAATCGTTGCTGTCGATGGCCTGCAAACGCGTCAGTGCGTTCATGGCGTTAACGCGAACGGTGGCGTCATCGTTTTTCAGCAAGCCCTTGAGTACAGAGATGGCGGGTTTTGAGCCCTCGTTGGGCAGAGCATTGATTGCGGCGTTAATCTCTTCTGGCGAACGGTTGGACGCCTGCATCCATGGCAGTAAATACACAATCAAGCTGGGATCTTGCAAAGACCCGATGTTACCAATGGCTTTGACGCGTACCGTGACTTGGCTGTCGTTCAGCATCGCGATGAGGCGATCGACTTGTTGTTGATAAAATATGTCTGCAGCGCGTGCGGCTTCCAATATTTTGGCGTCACTCGCGACAGCAGCCGGCGCAGCGTCAGCCTCTTTGCCGATTGGGGCTTGAGCAGCGTCTGCCGAGTAGGTTGGTGCCAAGCCAATGGCAGTGGCGACGAGAGAGGAGATGAGGGCCGTTAAGAGGTGGCGCATGGTGAGCACCCTAGCTCTGGTCGTGATCGCGCCACCAGGGTGAGGAATCCGACGCAATATCGTGTGTCAGCCCGTGGTACTCATGCGAGTCGCACTTGATAGCCCAGCGCGTGGATCGCGCTGTGGTATCGTGATGGTGAAGCAGGTGCCCGAGCTATCGCTGCGCAAGGTTATCGTTCCGTCCAGGACATCGAGCAGTTGCTTAATGATAGCCAAGCCCAATCCGGTGCCGCCGCTTTGGCGACTGCGATGAGCATCAACGCGGTAAAAGCGCTCGAAAATGCGTTCTTGGTGCTCGGCAGGAATGCCAATTCCGCTGTCCTGGACGATCACGGTTATGGTTTGGTTATCCCCCGTTCCTAGGCGCAGCCAGACCGTGCCGCCAGGACGGTTGTAGCGGATGGCGTTTGAAATGAGGTTGCCGATCAGTTGTCGGATCAGTTCTGGGTCGCTGATGACGGGCAGGGTGCTCGGCGCCTCCAGTTCCAATTTGACCTGTTGCAGCGCGGCCATCGCGGTGAACTCATCCATCAAGTTGCGCCCCAGTGGCACCAGATCAGTTGTTTCGGGACGAACTTCCCAAGCTCCTTGCTCTAAACGCGAAATGGTCAAAACGTCACGTACCAGTTCGGCTAGACGATCACTATGGTGAGCGATTTTTTCCACAAACTCGCGCGTGGTTTTGCTGTCTTCTTCAATGACGCCATCCAATAAAGTTTCAGCAAAGCCAGCGATCGAGGTTAATGGTGTCTTCAGTTCATGACTAACGGCAGCAATGAAATCACGTCGCGCGCATTCAAGATGTTTCAGTTCGGTAAGATCGTGCAGTACGATCACGCGCACATCGCCAGCGACAGGAATAACCAGGGCACGTAATTGCCGACGTCGATGTTCGAATTCCTGCGGTTGTTTGCCGTCAATCACAGGAAGATGTTCGTAGTAAGGCTTACTAACGGCCTCGGCTCCGCCACCTGCAAGCTGCCGGTACGCGGGATTTGCATATAACACTTGGTCGAATCGATCGACGCACGCGACGCCTTCTTCGAGCGCACCAAGCGCTCCATCCAACAATGATCGTTGATGCGCCAAGGCTTGTTGGCTATCCATTAATCGCGCGCCCATGGCGTTTAATTCATGACCAAGATGTGCCATAACGTCGCCCCCCAGCAAACCAGCGCGGCGAGTGAATTGGCCATTGGCGAATGCTCGTGCAACAGACACCAGTTCGGCGACTCGCGTGCGGTCACGCCATAGGTGAAGCGTGATAATCACGCTAGCCATCAGAATCACGACCACGGCGGCGATAGCCATAGGCCGTAATAAGCGCTGTTCCAAGCTGGTTTCGACGGCGAGTTGTGCGGCGATGCGAACGATGCGTGCATCCGGCATCAGCTTGGCGGCATAGATCATTTCGGTCGATACGCTGTCGCTGTGTCGACGGCTGACGCCGATACCAGTTTCACGAGCTTGCAGCACTTCAGGCCGATTATTATGATTATCCATCCGTTTAATGTCGCCCTGCGAATCAAAAACGGGCGTCCCGTCGGGCATGATAATAGTGATACGTCGATGGGACGGCAGCACGGCCCGCTTCACTCGCGAAAGGTCAGCATCGTCAATAAGTAACGCAGCCACCAGTTCCGTTTCAGAGCGCATTTCATTCAGCATGCTGTCGGCGACCACTTCGGTGACCACGTCGTATTGGTAAGCAAGCGAAGCCCAGATAATCACCGTCAGCGAAACCGCCGCGAACACCAACCATCGAGCACCAAGCAACAGCGCACGCCAAGATCCGACCATGAGTATTCTCCACAGTGAGCAGGCTGTGGAGAATACGCGATTGGTCTAGAGACAACGTGAGAAAATTCTGCGTAGCGCGAACGTCCGAACGACAATCAAAATGAGTATTTCCGTGATTCCTGAATCTTGGACCTGAAGAAACTCACGCTTCGACTTCTGAGAAGCGATAGCCGATCCCACGAACGGTTTCGACGAAACGATCATATGGTTTAATTTTACTGCGCAGGTTGCGCACGTGCACGTCGACCGTGCGATCGGTAACGGCAGCTTCGCCATCACCGATGCGGTCAAGCAAGTCATAGCGACCGTAAGCAATACCAGGATGTGAGGCGAGAAAATGGAGCAGCTTGAATTCAGTCAGGGTAAGCGGCGCAACTTCGTCGCTAACGGTGACGCGATGCCGAACGGGATCGATCACCAAATCCTGGATTTGCAGACGTTTTTTCGGGCCAGCAGTTTCCCCTTCATCGGTTCGACCAAGGCGAACCTTGATACGCGCCATAAGCTCTTTGACCCGGAATGGCTTGGTCACGTAGTCATCAGCACCCAAGCCTAGGCCCAGTACGACGTCGCTCTCTTCACCTTTAGCGGTGACCATAATGATGGGAATGCCAGCTAATCCGGCATCAGCGCGCATCACGCGGCACACTTCCAGGCCATCGCGATCAGGCAGCATGAGGTCGAGCAGCACCAGATCAAAATGGCCACGGCGCATTTCATGCAGGCCGTCGTTACCATTTCCTGCTACGGTGACCACGTGGCCTTCGCGCTGAAGGTTGAAGCGCAACAGGGTTTGGATGTCAGGTTCGTCCTCAATGACTAGGATGCGTGACATAATATGGTTTATGACCTATAAGCGAGAGATGGAGGGTAAAAGATTAGGCCGAGAATAGACAATTATTCGCCACTCATTTCGCCAGTGATCTGTTCATGATGATGGCGAATATTGATGCCTTTGCAGATATAGACCGTTTCTTCAGCAATCGAAACGGCGACATCGGCAATGTGTTCTAATTGCGAAGCGGCGCGCAAAAGGTGGGTGTATTCGCGAATGCGATCGGGGTCGGTGCGCATGAGTACTTGCAGCTCTTCGTAACACTGTTTGGTCAACGTGTCAGAATGATCTTCATCGGTAATCACACCACGGGCTAGATTGATATTGCCGGTCACGAATGCTTCCATGGCGTGCCGCTGCATGCCGAGCGTTAATCGTCCGAGGGTTTCGATCGGCGGTGGAATGGTCGCCCCTTTATTGCGGGCGATAAAAGCGGAACGTTTTGCCACACTTTCAGCGAGATCGCCAATTTGCTCAAGATCACTGGTAATGCGCATGGCAGCGATCACCAGTCGCAGTTCACCAGCCATGGGCTGTTGCAAAGCGATGATCTGATGGCAACGATCTTCAATAGCGGTTTCCAGCGTGTCGAGTTGTTCTTCAAGCACGCGACATTGTTCGCGCGCTTCAACCGTTGGTTGAATGATGGCTTCGACGGCGATGGAGAGTGAACGCTCAACCATGTTACCCATGCTGACGAGTGAGCGTTTGAGATCAGCGAGCTCAAGATCGAAATGGCGAATATGGTTCATGGCTTTTCCTGCTTGTCCTGCGGTTGTACGGCTTAGCCGAAGCGGCCAGTGATGTAGTCTTCGGTCTGCTTCTGGTGAGGATTGGTAAAGATCGAAACCGTGGTGTCATATTCAATCAATTTCCCCAGATAAAAGAACGCCGTACGGTCACTGCAACGTCCAGCCTGTTGCATGTTATGGGTGACGATCACCACGGTGTACTGTTTTTTCAGTTCGAGAATTAATTCCTCAATCTTTCCCGTGGCGATCGGATCGAGCGCTGAACAAGGTTCGTCCATCAATATCACTTCGGGTTCAATGGCGATCGCGCGGGCAATGCATAAGCGCTGCATCTGGCCACCAGACAAACCGAGTGCGCTTTTGCCCAGACGATCTTTGACTTCATCCCACAATGCCGATGCACGAAGTGCTTTTTCGCAGGCGAGATCTAATTGCGCTTTGTTATTGTTGCCGCCAACACGCAAACCATAGACCACGTTTTCGTAAATCGATTTTGGAAATGGATTCGATTTTTGGAAGACCATGCCCACGCGTTTGCGCAACGAGGTCACCTCGACATGTGGGTCATAGATGGTGTGCCCCGCCATCAAGATGTCGCCACGGTGATGGACGCCGTCAATCAAGTCGTTCATGCGATTAAAATTGCGCAGCAAGGTCGATTTGCCGCAGCCCGATGGCCCGATGAAAGCGGTGACCTGTTTCTCAGGAATTTCGAGCGAGATATCGAACAGCGTTTGGTGCGTCCCGTACCAAAAATTGTAGTTCTGAACGCTCAAGTAACCCTGGGGAGTCGTAGCTGGAGATGGGGTTAGGTTCATGGCGGGGCTCGCGTGCGCGGTGCGTGAAGCTTTGGCGGGGAGGGTGATTGCTGGCATGTGATTTAGAACGCCGAAGTGGCGAACCTCCGGCGGATGCGTTCACGTAAAATGATGGCGCCCAGATTGAGCACCATCACCAACATGATGAGGAAAAATGTCGTGGCAAAAACCATCGGCTTTGCCGCTTCAGAGTCAGGTGATTGGAAACCGAGATCGTAAATATGGAATCCCAAGTGCATGAATTTCTGGTCGAGGTGAAAGAATGGATAGATGGAGTCGAGTGGTAGAGTCGGCGCGAGTTTCACCACGCCGACCAACATCAGCGGCGCCACTTCGCCTGCGCCACGAGCCATAGCTAAAATTAAGCCCGTCAAAATACCAGGAATCGATGCGGGCAATACGACACGTTGAATGGTCTGCCATTTAGATGCGCCACAGGCAAGGCTCCCTTCACGGGCACCGCGCGGTACGGCTGCGATCGATTCTTCGGTAGCAACGATAACAACCGGCACCGTCATCAAGGCCATGGTCAACGCCGCCCACATGATGCCGCCCGTACCAAAGGTCGGGGTCGGCAGTTTGTCACTGAAAAACAAACTATCGATATTGCCACCAACAATATAGACGAAGAAGCCCAAGCCAAAGACGCCAAAGACAATCGAAGGAACGCCAGCCAGATTATTGACCGCAATACGCACCATGCGGACAAGCGGTCCCTGTCTGGCATACTCGCGCAAATAAATAGCCGCGACCACGCCCACTGGTGTAACAGCGACACTCATCAGCAAGGTCATGACGAAAGTACCAAAGATCGCCGGCCAGATGCCGCCTTCGGTGTTGGCTTCACGTGGTTTTTCGACCATGAAACGCCAGAGATTGGTGACGAATGCACCTGCGCGACCAAACCATGATAGTTCGTTTGAAAAAGTTACGTTAACCACATTTCCCATTGTTATGGATTTCTTTTCGCCACTGAACAACACCATTTCAAGACTGTTTTCATTTTGTCGTTTACGTAACTCGCGAGATTTAACCGCCAGAGTAGTCGATTGTTGAGCGAGCGTGGCGATCTCTGCTTTGGTCGCGCTAATAACATCGAGTTCGTTGCGACGTGTAGCGGTCTTGAGGTCGATTTCTTTGGCCGCGATTTGGCGTGAAATACTGCCAATGAGCTGTTCTTCGATGTGCAGGATTTCATCGCGACGTGCGGCAACCTCAGCGATGGCTTCATACAAACGGGCATCAAAGCGAGCGTCATCGGCAGGAACGGGTTCGCTATCAACTATTTTCAGACGAACCGGCTTGCCGATCGCATTGCCGTAGGTCATTCGTTCGACCCGCATCACACGTGATGGCGTGGATTCTTTAACCACGTCGTCAACATCGACGAAGCGGAAGCCTTGGCCGTAAACTTCTTTATTGCCTGTGAAGATCTGAATTTCGGCATGAATTTTTCCGTCGCTTTGTATCGGTTTATTGCGACGTTGAATGATCTCGCCGCCGATGTGGACTTCTTTGCCGTTTTCTTTGACGGTGAACTCAACGATTTGTTTGGGCCAGAAAACTTCGATGCCGTTCCAGAGGATGACGCTAAGCAGCGTGGCAACCATGACTAAACCGATGCTGAGTCCCATGGCAGAAAGCCAAACATGAGATTCGCCAACATCAGGCTTGGGTTTAAGTTGAGCGTGTATTTTCACAGGGCTGTTCATGTTAAACCGTCTTATACTTTTCGCGCAGATGTTGCCTGAGGAGTTCCGCTACGGTATTGACCACGAAGGTAAGGAGGAAGAGCAGTAAAGCGCCAAGAAATAAGGTCCGATAGAGCGTGCTATGCTGTGCGGCTTCCGGCAGTTCGACGGCTATATTTGCCGACAGGGTACGCATGCCGTCAAAGATATTCATGCTCATGATCGGCGTATTTCCGGTAGCCATGACCACGATCATGGTTTCGCCAATAGCGCGACCGAAGCCGATCATCACCGCAGAGAAAATACCTGCCGAGGCAGTTGGAAGCACAATATAAAGCGCGGTCTGCCAGCGGCTGGCTCCAAGGGCTGAAGAAGCCGAGCGAAGGTTCGGCGGCACGTTGGTCAGTGCGTCCTCAGAGATGGTGAAAATAATTGGGATCACGGCGAATCCCATCATCACGCCGACAACCAATGAATTGCGCTGTTCGTAGCTCATTTTCCAGGTGTCGCGCCACCATTGGGCAAAGTCGCCACTGAAAACCAGGCCTTCGAACACCGGGCCAAACGACCACGCTGCCACAGCGGTTATCACCAGCAGCGGAGTAAAGTAGAGGAATTCAGATCCAGGTTTGATGTAGCGGCGATAAGACATCGGCAAGGTCGACCAGAACCAGCCAAACAGTACGGCGATCAGCGGTAAACCAATGACGACCATGAGTAAAGATGGAACCCGATCGACGAGAATGGGCGCGAGCCAAATGGCCGCCAAAAATCCAAGCACCACGGAGGGCAGTGAAGCCATCACTTCGATCAGCGGTTTGACGATCTTTTTGAATCGCGGATTCATGAACTCGGCGGTGTAGATCGCACCAAGAATGGCAATCGGCAGCGCAAAAAGCAGTGCGTAAAAAGTTCCTTTGAACGAGCCGATAAGCAGTGGGATCATCGATAGCTTGGGCTCAAAATCGTCGGATCCGCTCGACTGCCAATCGTGCTTGGTCGTATTTGCTCCTTCGTACCAAATTTTACCAAAGAGGGAGGCGAAGCCCGATTCAGGATGAGGATCATCGACGCCGTAAGCATGCAGTTTGTGATCTTCGCCAAGCAAGAACATGCGCTGATATTTTCCGCTGAGCGCTACCTGCACGATGTTGAAGTCTTGCTCGCCTTCCCAACGCACCGCAGCTGAAGTTCCGTAACGAATCGATGCTTGTTTGCCATCGGCGACCAGGAACGCCTTATTGCGCGTGCTTGGCGCGTACCCAGATGCTCCGGCGGAAAGCGGGGGAAGTTCTTTGGTTTGGCCGAAAGTACGATTGTCGGAATCAGGTTTAATATAGAGACTGAAGATGCGATTAGTGCCATTGGCGTGACTCATGACTAAGGAGACGTCGCCAAGTAGGTAATTGAGCGAAGCAATGGTAGGCGATGTTTGATCAGAAAATGGGCGAAAGGTTTGCCGAAGTTCGAAGCCGTCATCTTGGTGAAAGAAATAGAATACGTCTCCGTCACGATTCGTCACCACAATGCTATCGGCGCGCTCGTCGACTAAAATTTTCTCTGGTACGCCAGTGATTTTATTCGTCAGATCGAAACTCTTGTCGATCTGAGTTTCGCCAGGGCCAAGCAGACCTTGAGACTGACTCAGGTTGGTCGCCACCACCGTGCGTTTCCCATCGGAACTTTCCTGAATGGCGGCGGCGAGTTTTCGCGAGCCACCATCACCGTAGCCGACAGCAATTAATGGAGATTTACCAAGCGGAACGGTAAGCAGCTTGGTGATGACACCGGTAACGATTTGTTTGGCTTGGGATTTCCCCCCGACCGAACTGCCATTTCCTTCTGTTTCCATCTTTGATTCGTAAGTCACTTGTCGCACGGCCAATTGCCCGTCATTCGTTCCAAGAACTAAGCGCTGGTGACGGTGATCGATGGCGGTGGCGGTCAGTAAACTGCCATTACCCAAATCCAGATTGGCGACCGTTGGTTGCTCGCCATCAGTGCCACTATCGCCACTATCGCCACTCTTGCTACCAATAGGAATAAAAGCGGCTTTTCCGTCGCGATTGACGATGAGCGGTAAGCGCCCCCATTCATCCGACAAGAGGCCACGAACATCATTCGCCGTCATGCCGCTGGGAAGTGTCGTAGTGCCCAGGGAAGTAATACTCGCCGAGCGAAATAGCGGGATAACTTGCCAAGCGATGAAAGCGAAGATCCCGAAGACCGCAATGATAACGCCAAGTCCACCAGCACGGATGAACCACGTCATCGCCCGGTCGATAAATAACGTCATACGCGACGTTGCAAAGCGTGCCGCGAGTGGCGGTCGAGTGGTCGGCGAATGCATGCGATCTCCATGCCTCCTGGGTGACAAGTTCCCAGGAAGCAGATGGGCGGTGAATCGATTACTTGGCTATTTGTTCCAGCATCGCTTTGGCAATTTCCGCTGGCAGGGGGAAAAAGGCTTCTTTTACTACGATTTCTTGGCCTTCTTTGGACAGTACAAATTTCATAAATTCTAGGGTCAAGGTATCTAATGGCTGGCCGGGCTTTTTATTGACGTAGACCATCAAAAAGCGCGCCAGTGGATATTTTCCGGACAAGCAATTTCCGTAGCTCGGTTCCATCATCTCGCCCTTGTCCGCGAGTGACAAAGCGCGCACACCAGATGAGGTGTAACCGATACCGGAATAGCCGATACTGTAGAGATCACTACCGATACCCTGTACGACGCCGGACGAGCCCGGCTGTTCTTTGACGGTGGCTTTGAAATCGCCTTTGCTCAACGCATTTTCTTTAAAGAAACCGTTAGTGCCTGAAGCACTGTTACGACCAAAGATTGAAACCGATTTTCCTTTCCATTCTGGTAAGAGATCGCCCCAATCGCTGATATTTTTGCCACCGCGCTTATAAGTGCTAGAAAAAACACTGTCAACTTGGGTGAGCGTCATGCCTTTAATCGGGTTATCCTTGTGGACGAAAACCGTCAAGGCATCGATGCAAACTTTAATTGCGGTGGGCTTGTAGCCGTACTTCTTCTCGAAGGCATCGATTTCGGTGCTCTTCATCTCACGGCTCATCGGTCCGAGCTGCGCGGTACCGGCTACAAGTGCGGGCGGTGCGGCCGATGACCCTGGAGCGTTGATCTCTGGAAGGACGTTGGGATGAATGCCTTGAAAACCCTCAGCCCATAAAGTCATCAAGTTGAGGAGTGTATCCGAGCCGACGGAATTAAGTTTGCCAGTGACGCCAGTGGCGGTGGTGTAAGCGGGCAGTTTCTCATCAACCGTCACCGCAGCCTGGATGGTCGAGGTGGAGAAGGAGAACAGCACGGCCGCAATCGGAGCAGCAATAGCGGAGGAAAATGTGTAGGACATGGGGAGAGCTTTCCTTGTCGGTGGTTGGTTGGGTGAAAGCTAGATCCCCATGTGAAGGAAATATGAAGATAGGGATAAGTCGCTGGATGTCGTGGAGGGGGTCGAATAGTAGGGGGCGAATGAATAATATCGTCTATTGACGATAAGGTAATCGAACAACAGATCGCATTGCTCAGCCGCCGGTCGCGCCTAATGTCCGCAGCCATGGCCGATAAAAAACCAGTCTGTTGTCCACCAAATGCAGTCAGCAACGCGCCGGTTCCCACTGGTGGCGTTGATTTCGAACGTGAATTGTCGTCCCTGACCAAGGCCCTTGGCCATCCGGCACGGATCCGCATTCTGCGTTTGCTGGCGGAACGATCTGGCTGCGTCTGCGGCACGATTGTCGATGAAATTGGCTTGGCTCAATCGACCGTCTCGCAGCATCTCGCGGTGCTCAAAGAGGCGGGTTTAATCCAAGGTGAGGTCGATGGTCCTAGGGTGTGCTACTGTCTGGCGCCAGAGACTCTGCGACGTTTTAAAATGTTGGTCGCAGCGCTGTGAAGGCGCTTGCCGAGACGGGCTGAACGCGAACTTGACCTGACATCAAGTCATACACGATCCTATCGTCATTATACGATAGGAAGCCAATGTCAGTCGGACGCCTCTCTTTTCTTGATCGCTACCTCACCTGGTGGATTTTCTTAGCCATGGGGTTGGGTTTGCTGCTTGGCCAAACCGTTCCGGCCTTCGGCGAAGCGATGAGCCATCTCGCTATTGGCTCAACGTCGATTCCCATCGCGCTGGGTTTAATGGTGATGATGTACCCGCCATTGGCCAAGGTCCGTTACGAGGAACTGCCGCGTATCATGCAAAACTGGCGGGTGTTGGCGTTGTCGTTGGTGCAGAATTGGCTGATTGGCCCGGTGTTGATGTTCGCCTTAGCGGCGATCTTCCTGCACGATAAACCTGAATATATGCAGGGTTTGATCTTAGTCGGACTGGCGCGCTGTATCGCTATGGTGGTGGTGTGGAATGATCTGGCCAAGGGCGACAGCGATTACTGCGCGGGCTTGGTGGCCTTCAACGCAATTTTTCAGGTGCTGTTCTTTGCCGTCTATGCGTGGTTCTTTCTGTTGGTGGCACCGGCATGGTTCGGTTTGAGTGGCGTGGCAGTCAACGTGACCATGAGCGACATCGCCTTGAGCGTGTTTATCTATCTCGGCATTCCGTTCATCGCGGGTTTCCTGACGCGCTGGGTGTTGGTCAAAGCCAAAGGCCGCGAGTGGTATCAACGCCGCTTTGTCCCACGAATTTCCCCACTGACGTTGATCGCCTTGCTGTTCACCATCGTGGTGATGTTCGCGCTTCAGGGAAAACAAATCATCGCTCAACCATTCGACGTGCTGCGTATTGCGGTGCCGCTGTTGTTGTACTTTGGCATCATGTTTCTGGTGTCGTTCTGGATGGCGAAACGAGCAGGAGCATCGTACGCGGTCAGCGCCACGTTGTCGTTCACCGCTGCGGGAAATAATTTCGAACTCGCCATCGCCGTGGCTTTGGGCGCCTTCGGTATCGGTCACGGCGCTGCTTTTGCCGCCGTTATCGGTCCACTTGCCGAAGTCCCCGCACTGATCGCTTTGGTGTCGGTGGCTTTCTGGCTGCAACGTCGCTGGTGGCCTGGCACGGATGTGCGCTTGCAGTCGGTTGATACCTGCGCCACAGCGGTAAATGCCAGTGGTTCCGCTTCTTCCAAGACCTGCTGAAACAACCAGGCAACCAATGATCGAACAAGAGAAACGGAGGAACGGAGGAAAGACATGACGAATTCTGGCCCGTCCCTTTTCACTCCGTTTCTCCGTTCCTCTTGTTCAATGCTATTTTCCTCATGACTACTAAGGATTCATCCATGACCGCCACTAAAATCCTGTTCCTATGCACCGGTAATTCCTGCCGCAGTCAGATGGCTGAGGCCTGGTGCCGCGCGCTCCATCCTGGCCGTTACGAAGCGTATTCTGCGGGGACGATCGCGAAGGGACTCAACCCCAAAATGGTGGTGGTGATGAAGGAGCTCGGCATCGATCCGACCATCCACCAATCATCGAAGACCCTTACGTCAGTCATCGATGCCGGAGTGAAACTCGACATCGTGGTGACCGTCTGCGGCCATGCTCATGAAACTTGTCCGGTGTTTCCTGGCGGAAAAACTAAGGTGGTTCATGTTGGATTTGAAGATCCACCAGAGTTGGAAAAATCCGCCAAGTCGCCAGAAGAAGCGCTTGGTCATTACCGGCGTGTTCGCGATGAAATTCGCGATTTCATTATCGGATTACCTGGAACTTTGCCGCATTAAGGCTGGATCAGTTTGACTAACGTGATTTTACTATCGCACTTTAACTCAGGAGCTTCGCCATGACGACTGACAACGACATTCGTACGACCGTCCGCGAACAATACGGCGCCATGGCACGAGCCGGCTCGTCGTGTTGTCCGACGACGACGGGTTCATCCACCAATGGATGCTGTGCGCCATCAGCGGATCCGACGACATTGGCGGCGGCGATTGGTTATGACCCGCAAGAGCTGGCAAACATTTTGCCAGAGGGTGCAAACTTAGGTTTGTCGTGTGGTAACCCTGGGGCGATCGCGGCGCTGAAACCTGGCGAGGTCGTGCTCGACCTTGGCAGCGGCGCTGGTTTTGATGCTTTTCTTTGTGGGCCAAAAGTCGGCGCACATGGTCGGGTCATCGGTGTCGATATGACGGCGGACATGCTTGCGCGAGCACGGGGAAATCTGGCTGGTTACACCAAGCGTACGGGGCTAACCAATATTGAATTTCGCTTGGGTGAAATTGAGCACCTGCCGATTCCGGATGCCAGCGTTGATGTGGTGATCTCGAATTGCGTCATTAATCTATCACCCAATAAGCCGCAAGTGTGGCGTGAAATCGCGCGCGTACTCAAACCCGGCGGGCGCGTGGCGGTCAGCGACATGGTGTTGCTGAAGCCGTTGCCCGACAGCGTGCGAACGGCAATCGAAGCCTACATCGGATGTATTGCTGGCGCATCACTGGTCGACGATCTTCGCCGCATGATGGTCAACGCCGGCTTGGCTAAAATCCGCTTGGATCGCAAAGAAGCGTACGTCGCCACGCTCACGGCGGGCAATGATCCGCTCTACCAAAATATGCAGTCGGCATTGCCAAGCGGCACCACGCCAGCAGACGTCATCAGCAGCATGGATATTAGTGCGATGAAACCCACCAACGGTTGCGCTCCAGGCAGTGGTTGTTGTTAAGGAGACGATCTCCGTTCAGCGTCATTGGGCGTGAGTCAGTCATCGGGAACAGGTCATGCGGAACCAGCGCTTCGGACGGTAAGAGGCCTGTAAAAACAGCGTCTCTGACCAAGGGTTTTATTTATGGTAAACGACTGCGGTGACATGTGCATGAGGACCCAACGGGTGGTGAGGTCTTTTTTTACCAGTGCGTCTGCGATGTTGGTCGTATTTCTTTTGTTCGCGCATCTTTTGTTCGCGCAAATGGCGGTGGCAGTTGATGTTCGTTTGATGTCGCCGCTGACCACATTGGTAGAGGCCGATCGCGTACCCAGCGGCGACAAAATGATCGAAGTTGATGTGGTGGTTCCGCCTGATGCGCCGCCAGATCTTGGCGTTGGTGCATTCTGTGCAGATCATGATGGTCGATGGTTTCAACGTCCCGCTCACGGCGCGCTCGCGCCTGGGACGCATCATCTCACGTTTCGCTTAGATGCGTCGGCCACGCCAATTTCTGAGCCTGATCGTGGTTCTTGGATGACGGATTCATCGGCCGTCAATGAGCGCGCAGGAATATTTTTTTGGTCGGCACAGCGTAGTTCAGCAACGATATCCATCTCCGGTTTGAAGGTAGAATCAATGAAGCCGGTCGCTTCATCGACGATCGCTGCTCCTGCGCCTGCTCCTGCGCCTGCTCTTGCGACCTGCAAATTGGTTGACCTCGACATCGACGGTATCGGCCCCGCAGATTCTTTCGCGCATGTGGCAACCGGAATGCGCTGGACGGTTGAGTTATCCGCTCAGCCATTTCCCGAAAATCCATATGATGCGCAACAATTTGCGCTGGATGCGTTGATTATGACTCCTGAAGGCACAGCGCTCAAAATTCCTGGGTTTTATTATGAGCCACGCAAGTCATCTGATCGTGGTGATCAAGAGTCGATGATTCGTTCTGGTCCTGGTCGCTTCGCTGTGCGTTTTCGTCCGGCGAAACCTGGTCGTTATAGCGTGCGGCTCGAAGCGCATTGGCGCGACGTGAATGGTGATCATCAGGTTGCGGTGGCATTACCCGACCTGCTGGCCGACGGACCGCCTCGCGACGATGTGGTGCGCGTTGATCGTGACGATCCACGATTTCTTTCGGTTGATGGTCGCTGGCATTGGCCGATCGGAATCAACATGCATGCGGCCAACGATCTGCTTTGCCGGGACTTTTATGGCACGGTGTTTACTCCGAATCGCGCTGGTTTGGTGTTCCGCGAAATGATCGAACGTCTCGCGGCACACGGCGTCAATGCTGTTGAAATATGGCTATCTGCCTGGGGCCTTGGGCTGGAAGGGCGAGCCGACCGTAGCGGATTTCACGGTCATGGCCGTTACCATCAGGACAACGCTGCGCGACTCGATGCGGTTCTCGATTTAGCCTGGCGTCACGGCACGCGCATCAATTTGGTGATCAATCATTACACTCAGGCGTCGACCAATAATCCGCCTGAAAGTGAATGGGAGGACAATCCTTATAATCGCGAACGCGGTGGACCACTTCATCAGCCGAGCGAATTATTCGTAGCTCCAGAGGCTCTTGCTGGGCAAGAAAACGTACGTCGCTATTTGATCGCTCGCTATGCTGATCACCCAGGAATTTTTGGTTGGGAATTATGGTCTGAAAGTAATCTGATTTCCGCGGGACGTGAAACGGTGCGGAGTTGGCATGCTCAGGCGGTGAAGCGCTGGCACGAACTGGATGTTTATCGTCACCTCGTCAGCACGCATTGGTCAGAAGATTTCCGCAATGTTCACGACGAACTGGCGAGCCTGAAGTCGCTCGATTTATTGGCGGTTGATGCCTACCGTCGACATCAGCGTTGGTCACGTGGAAGATTAGAGTCGCTTAGCGAAATTCTTGCAGGAACGATGTTCGATCAGTCGGATGGAATGGGACGTTACGGAAAACCCGTGTTAATCACCGAATATGGTGCGAGTTCAGGCGATTCCCCCGATGGTCAGTTAGAGGTCGACCATGCGACCAGTGCCTGGGTGGCGCTGGTTTGTGGTCACGCTGGTTCACCGATGTCGTGGTGGTGGGAATGGGTAGATCAGGGCGAGCGTTGGCAGCCGTACGAAGCCATTCGGAATTTTATTGAACGAGAAGATTTGCGCTCGCCGCTTGGACGTTCGGTCAAGCTACGAGCAACCACGGCAGGCGGTGATTGGTGGGCCCAGGCGTGGTCGCGGCCAGGGCGTATGTTGGGTTATATACAATCGCCAGAGTGGTCACAAAAAGGTGGCAAGCCACCGTTGATGGCGACAGCAAATCTCGACATTGGAACGACGGTCGCGAGTGGATCGCTCACCCTGGAATGGTGGGACGCTGATCGCGGTGAGCGTCGCGCGGTGGTTCACGTTGCTCATCCTGGTGGGCCTCTGCGTGTGCAGGTGCCATCATTTGCCGGACACGTAGCGTTCAAACTCATTCGCGAAATTGTGCTTAGTGAATCCGCATCGTTGCCGTCAGCGGTGAAAAAATGATGGACTCTCAATTCATACGGAGCCAAATGTGACTCATTATTTTTCTTCGCGAATGACGGCAGTGATGTTCCGTATGACCGTTATTTTACCGCTTATTTTTTTATTGGCTCTCACGTTCTCTAGCCGAGCCGTTGCAGAAGTTGGAATGACCACCATTGCAGGAACTGGCGAGGGTGGTTTCAGCGGTGATAATGGTCCTGCACGACAGGCACAAGTCAGCTCGCCTGGGGCGGTGCGGGTTGACGAACAAGGAAACGTATTTTTTGTCGAAGGTGATCGTCGATGGTTTGGCGAGGCTTCTGGAGAAGGCAGAGATCGTCAGCGTGTTCGTCGCATTGATGGACAAACACGCGTTATCACGACGGTCGAAAAGCCAGAGCGGGATTCTGTGCCGAGCAATCGCAGGGCACGAATCGCTGGACGTGAATGGTTCATTGACGGCAATTCTATTTGTCGCGTTGATACTGCGACGAAGGTGACCACGACGGTGGCCGGTGCTGACAGGGCTGCTTACAGCGGTGATGGCGGGCCTGCGGATAAAGCCAGAATGAATGCTCCGTCGGCGTTGGCGGTGGACAGCAGCGGAAATATATTTGTCGCGGACACGAAAAATTACCGCATTCGTCGCATCGATGCGGTGAGCGGTATAATAACGTCGGTTGCTGGAAACGGCGAAGAAGGCGACAGTGCTCATGCAGGTCCAGCGATCCCCCAACCGTACGGCGTGACGGTAGATAAAGTTGGTCATGTGTATTTCATTGACGTACAGTGCATCCGTCGAATTGATGCGATCACTCATCTCGTCACCCTGGTGATTTCCAATAATGGCTGGTCGATTGGTGGCATTGCTACTGATAGCGAGGGAAATCTCTACTTTTCTGATGCACGTAATAGCCGCATTCGTCGCTTTGGCGCGCTGCTTCCTCAAGTCATTCAGGGATTCAATCCGTTCCCTCGCCATACCGTAAGAGACGCGCCCTTCACGATGAACGGAATAATGGGCGGCGCTTCTGGCCAACCGATCGTTTTCGCCAGCGCCAATCCCGCTATCGCTACGATTAAAGGCGCGACGGTGACGATCGTCGGAGTTGGCAGCGTCACCATCACCGCGAATCAAGCTGGCCGTGGTGATTATGCGGTGGCAACCACGGTGGAGCAGGTGTTGACGGTTGATCCGTAGGATGGATCAACTGGGTTATCGTTAAAAAATTAGTTGGAATGTAAATGTGACTCATGAAGTTGCCAATACTTCGCTGTAAAGTTGGACGAAGATGACGAGCCTGTCCGCTGGCCAACGTCACCGTGCATTGTGACTAGGGAATGTCCCTCCATCATGCCGCGCCATGTCAAAGATTCCTATGCGTATGTGGCCGGCGCTCGCATTGCTTGGATTTTCCGGTGGTTTGTCGCAGCCGCTGATTGCAGAAACTTTAGCGACGTGGTTGACCTCAGTGGGGTGGTGCAAAGAAGACGTGGTGCTGTTCGGCTGGGTCACGCTGCCACTTGCCGTGAAGGTGTTGTGGGCACCGGCGGTTGATCGGTTGGTGCCACCGTTTCTTGGGCGTCGGCGTGGGTGGTTGTTGCTGATGCAGGTGGTGATCGCCCTTGGTTTGGTGGCCATGGCATGCACAAATCCGCTGGATCCGTCGTGGATGATGGTGGTGTCGGTTTTGCTGGTGGCGACGGCGAGTGCGACTCAGGATCTAGCCGCGAATGGGTACAACTGTGATGCCCTGCCGCCTGAAAGTTTAGCCGCCGGAGCGGGCGTGTGGGTGTGGGGCTATCGAGTGGCGATGGCGTTGAGCGTGGGCGGCGCGGTGTATATCGCCGGAAAATGGGGTTGGTCGACCGCATACTTCATTATGGCTGCAGGTATGGTGTTCGGCATCGTCGGCACGTTGATGGCTCCATTGCCGCTGCGAAATGATCCACCGTTGTCGTGGGAAGAAGCCCTAGTCGAGCCAGTGCGGGATTTTCATCGTCGTTTGGGCGGGGCAGGCTTGGCGTGGTTGTTAGTGTTCGTGATGTTGTACCGTTTGCCAGATGGCATGGCGAGTCTGTTGATCTCGGTGAAGCAGACCGAAATTATTCCTGACTTGTCGGACTTGGGCATTCTGCGTATTTGGACGGGTATTCTGGGCGCTGGCATCGGCGCGTTGCTGGCGGCTCGTTGCAGTGAGCGTCTGGGTATGCTCAGTTGCTTATGGTGGTTCGGAATTTTTCAGGCGCTCAGCAATGTCGGTTATATCGGATTGGATCAGCACTGGTGGGGCGGCACTACCGGCCTGGGCACGGTGATGTTGTTTGATGCTATTTGCGGCGCGGCGGCAGCTGCAGTTTTTGTCGGCTATTTGATGGGGTTCTGCACCGCGCGTAGCTCAGCAACGCAATACGCGTTACTGTTTGCCGTTTATGCCCTGACGCCGCATTTGCTCCGCTACAGCGTCGCTAAGGCTATTCCGATCGTGGGATATACGTGGTTCTTTAGCGCGACTGTCATCGTCGCCATTCCTGGACTTTGGCTGCTCGGGCGGATGTCGCGGTTGGCAAACGCGTCGACCGCTGTCGATGAGCGCTCTGCTTGACCCGGCCAGAGCTCACGGGACAACGCAATTCACATGCACGGATTACTTCATGACATTGGTATTGCGATTATTGCCGCGACCACACTTGGGCTCATCGCGTTATTCCTAAGGCAACCGATCATTCTCGGCTATTTGATTGCGGGCGCGTTGGTCGGTCCTGGGCTTGGTTTTGGCTTGGTGCATGAAGCCGAAAGTATTGAGATTATTTCTGAAATCGGTTTGATTCTGTTGCTCTTTGTCATTGGTCTGGAAATGCGCATTGGTGAATTAATGTCCTCTGGCCGACAGTTGCTCATTGCCGGACTTGGGCAATTTCCGCTGTGCGTTGGACTTGGCGTCGGGTTGTTTTTTTTGACGGGTTATGGCTTCAGTGGTCAAGGCCACATGGACGGACTGTATTTGGCGTTGGTTTGTGGTCTGTCGAGCACCGCTATCGTGGTGAAGTTGCTCTATGATAAGTTTGAACTCGATACGTTGGCTGGACGACTGACCATTGGCATATTGGTTATTCAGGACGTTTATGCGATTTTGGTATTGGCGTTCCAACCGAACTTTGCAGATCCTCAGGCCTGGCCGATCATCAAGGCATTGTTAGCGTCGGCGTTATTATTGACGGCCGGATTTCTGATTTCGAGTTGGGTGCTGCGGCGTATTTTTACCGCAATTGCGAAATCCCCTGAACTGGTGGTGGCGACATCAATTGGTTGGTGCGCATTGGTGGCTGGTGCTGCTGGTGCCATGGGTTTGTCGATTGAAATGGGCGCGCTGGTGGCTGGGTTGTCGATATCGGCATTTCCTTACAGCCTGCATGTGACGGCGAAGACCTTGCCGCTGCGTGATTTTTTTCTCACGCTCTTTTTCTTATCATTGGGCATGAAGATTACCGCACCGCGCTGGGATCTGGTTGGCCCGGTGGTCATGGTGGTTGGTTTTGTTATCGCGTCGCGTTTTCTTTCGGTCTATCCGTTGCTGGCGCTTGCTGGCACTGGGCGACGTACGTGTTTCATCACCAGTTTAAATTTGGCGCAGCTATCAGAATTTGCCTTGGTGATAGCAACTTTGGGCGTCGGCTTGGGACACGTGAATCGCGATATCATAGGCGTGTTGGTTTACGCCATGGCCATCACGGCGGTATTGTCGTCGTATTCCATCCGCGGATCACATGTTTTACACCGTTGGTTTGAACGCGTGATGAATGGAATTGGATTAGGCACTCGCCGAATTGAAGTGGGTGAGGTGGTGTCCGCTGATCATCATACAGTGGTGTTGCTGGGCTTTCATCGCAGTGCTCGCGAGCTGGTCGACCAACTGGAGTCAACTCGCCCAAGGCTGTTAGCGAAATTGTTAGTGGTGGACTACAATACCGAAGTGCTGGCGGAATTAAAAAAACGCGGGGTAGCAGTGGCATTCGGTGATCTTGCCAGCGCAGATACATTGCATCATGTACATCTCGATCGCGCTCGACTGATTATTTCCACCATTCCGGATATGCTATTGAAAGGCACTGATAATCGTAGCTTAGTAAAGACCTGTCGCGCTCTTGCACCAGAGGCGCATATTATCGCTATCGCTGATCATGCCGAACACGAACAACGCCTACACGATGCTGGTGCGAGCAGCGTGATTTTGCATTACGTTTTAGTCGCCGAACGATTAGTCGAGCACGTTGAAAGCGCGGCCGAGGAATAAATCGGTTCGTCGTCGTTCAAGAGTAACCGCCCGGTAAACCCGGATGAGGGGTGATCTGGTAAGCGGTGAAATGAGAAAAACCTGAATATGCCAGCGAATTCGTTGGTGCTTTCCTCTGCGCCTCTGCGCACTCTGGTTCAATGTTTCGTTTCCAGACAGCTGCTTTACGGAGCGAGATTATAAATGGTGTTGTAGATCTCACTCGAAATCGCAGCTCCGTCTGCGGCCTGGAGTTTGGCTTTGATCTTCATCTGCATCACCGGCTTGATGTCGGGTATTTCCAGGAAGACCGTTTTTCCATCAGCCTGAAGCTGGGCGGATTTAACGGTCAAGGTATCGTGCCCTGGTTTCTTGTCGCCGGGTATGGTCGACATCTCTGGTGATCCATAGTCGGCGGTCCATTGGTAGTTCCAGGCTTCGATATTGTAGCCCTGAACATCATTGGCGGTGGCTGGATCGAGAGCGCAGGTATACGTGATGCGCAGACCCTTGGTGGTGGCATGTAATTCGATGGGCATGTGAACTGGCTTGCCGGTATAGCGAACTCGGTCGAAGCCGCCGTCTTTGCCGGCATTGGTCTGCCAACCCTTAAGCCCACAGACATAGAGTTGTCCATCGTGGGCATTGAAACGTGCACGCATTGCGCTGCTGGTGAATTTCAAAGGAAATTTCACCGCACCACCTTGCATCTGTCCTTCAAGCTCTTCTTTCATAATTAAGAACAGTGAACTTTGGCCATAGGATTCATGCAGCAACATGCCAGTAAATGGTCCCCATTTGTCGCTGGTCACCCACGCCTGACCGCCACACGAATTGTCGGTATTTCCATTATGTGATAGCCACAGCAGTGGCTTTGGCTGTTCAACTTTGGCCCCGTGAGCGACATCAGGAACGCCAAGAAACATGCCAGGTTTCACCCAGTGCAGCGGTGAGGTCGGCACCCACGATCCTTCATTATCGCCGACCGTCACTTGGCCGGTGGGGCTGACGCACATGCCGTTTGGCGCGCGCAGGCCGGTGGCATAAGGTTCAATTTTGCTGCCATCTTTACTGACCTTGAAGATGGTGCCGTGACTGTTGGTGATCTTCTGAAAACCACGACCACCGCCATGTACCGGCGAGCCGAATGCGAAATAAAAGTTACCGGCGGCATCGGTGTGCAGGTCGAAGGCAAAGGCATGGAATGCGGTCGTCAGTTCCCATTGGTTATTAAAACATTCGTAGAAATCAGCTTCACCATCATGGTTCAGATCAACCAGGCGAGTCATCTGATCGTGGCCGACGGTATAGATCACGTCATCGACGATCTTGAGTCCCAGCGGTTGATGCAGGCCAGTGGCGAAACGCTTCCAGCTGAGGTGATCGAGTTTGTCGTCGATGCCCGAGACGATCCACACATCGCCGCTCCACGTCGAGATCGCTGCGGAAGTACCATTCTTGAAAAAGTCGAAAGCGGCAGTGCGCATCCACGATTTTGCTGGGTTGTCGTAAGGAATGGTCAGTGAGTCGACCACGTAGGGCTCGGCGTCGCCACCAAGTTTACCAACCGTTTCCACTGGGGCGCCCCACTTGCTGGGGCCACCCTTGGTCAACGTGGTAAGATCGATCGCCTTGGCTGCACTTTTAACAATGGTCGCAATGGTGGTAACGGGATCTTTCGCTGCTGTGCCACCGCCAGCGATGAATACTTTGAAATTGGCGGGCGCATTAAGCACCGGAAGCGAAAGAACGCATTGGCCGTCACTGGTGGTTTGCAGCTTGCTACCAGCTGGCGCATCAGCGATGGCAATAATCAAATCACCAAGCGTAACGACATCGCCGCTCGCGACCGTTACCTTGTCGCCACCGTTTTTGACCGCAGCAATCATTAAACCGAGTGGGTGCTGGGAGGCGCCAAGCGAAAATGCGCGCACTAAAACCTTAGCCGCATCTTTGCTTTCAATGCCGGGCGATTCTAAAACTGAACAAGAACCGACGGTGTAAGAAAGGACGGTTTGATCACCGTGAATATAAAGTCCTTTGTACTTCGCCCACGCAGCAGGCAGCGGTCCAGGGGGCGGCAGCGGAGCGATCGTATCCGGACGCGGATCTTTGAAGCTGCCATTTTCATCAGTCCAACCTGGACCCTGTGGCGTTTGGAAAAGCGGCGGCGCAGAAAGAGCGGGACTCGTACCATGAGAGCCATCCGAGATCAGGCCCTGAAGCTTGAGCTTACCGTTGATCCAACCTGCGGACATGCGCATGGTGTCCGCATCAAAGACCACTCCCGCATGCCAATCATCGGCCAGTTTGATCGCGAATCCACGCGGGGTGACGTCGCTGCCTTTCCAGTTGCCATCTTCATTATTATATTTGCCAGCAGGGTCGCTGATGATCGACGCCGATAAATAGGGACCGTAGTCCATGAGTTCCCAACGCGACGGGTCTTTCTTTTTCGGCTTATCATCAGCGGCGTACGCGTCGCCGATCGAGCAACCAAGCATGAGCGCGGTTACGCTAACCATCGCAGGAATAGCGCCCGTTCTCGTTTGGCGACCATGGGGAACCATGGCTGGGATGACGGTGGGTTGGCAGCGGTGGAACATGTGCGGTCCTTACGAAGTTCGGTAATCACTGGCGAGAATCAAACAGCGGCGAGCTCGATTCATAAGACGCTCAGGGGCATTTCCCAAGCACTGTTGTTCCAAGCGGCCGGTGTCACTGCGCTGTTGAACACGACTGGTAATGAGTGAATAGCATCAGCGCAGTCAATGCCATTTTCCACATTTTGCATTTTAACCCGGTATTTACCGCACATTCCAACAAACACTTGTCTATTCGGTTGCCGTTCGCTAGGTTCACTCTCCTTCAGGGTCGACCTCCATGGACGGCGCTTCCAATACGAACTTTCAGCAGCAGCAGCAGCAGCAGCAGCAGCAGCAGCAGCAGCAGCAGCACCAGCAGCAAAAAGCTGCGTGTTTTCCCGCCCTCCGTTGTAAAAACGGTCCGTGGTGGAGACGTCGTTGGCGTACATTGGCGCTGATGGCTTTCTTACTGTTGGCTGGGCCGCCGGCGGTATTTGAAAGTGCGGCGCGATGGTTGCCGTATCCGACGAGTGGGCAGCAGGCAAAGTATGTATCGACGGTAATACGTGATCGAAATGGGCGGCCATTGGCGGCGTTTACTGGCGTGGACGGTTCGTGGTGTTTGCCGATTTCCGCAGACGGCTACGGGCGTTGGCTGCCCCTGGCGGTTGAAGCGGTGGAGGACGCGCGCTTTCGTGTCCATGGCGGAGTTGATTGGCTGGCGGTTGCGGCAGCGTTGGCGCAAGACGTGGGAGCAGGACGTGTGGTTCGTGGAGCGTCGACTATTACCATGCAGGTACAGCGCTTGCGTCAGCCGCAGCCGCGCACGGTGAAAGCGAAAATGATCGAAGCGCTGCGTGCGCGACAGATCGAATTGACTCAGAATAAAGATCAGATTCTTGCGGAGTGGTTGGAACGTGCGCCTTTCGGCGGCAACGTTGTCGGAGCGACTGCCGCTGCATGGCGATGGTTTGGTATTTCACCGGCATCGTTGTCGCTGGCGCAGGCGGCGTTGATCGCTGGATTGCCGCAAAATCCTGAACGCTTGCGTCCTGATCGTCACGCGGCTGCGGCGCTGATTCGGCGTGATCACGTTTTGCGACGAATGGCTTTTTTTGGCGTTATCGATGCGCAGCAATTAGCGCTCGCGCTGCAAGAGCCGCTGACGTTGGCGCTCGGTCAGTTGCCACAGGCCGATGATATGGGAGCGCTGCCGGTGCTCAGTGATTTGGCAGCGGATCGTTTGGGCTTGGTTAAAACCACGTTAGATACCATCGTTCAGCGCACTGCAGCAGCGCAGTTGCGTGGTGGATTTGAACGTTTGGTCGGCAGTGGCATTGATGGCGCAGCGCTAGGAGTTTTGGATGTGACCGACGGCAGTTGGTTGGCGCTGGTCAGTATCGGTGGTCCAGGTTGGCAGGATTTGACGCGCGCTGAGCGTTCCACCGGATCGACACTCAAACCGTTTATTTATGCCAGCGCTTTTGCTGGCGGCATTGCCACACCGGCAACGGTGATGGAAGACGATCCCGCCGGTTGGATTGGTTGGGCGCCGATGAATTACGATCGCGCTTGGCGCGGTCGTTGCAGTGCGGCCGAAGCGCTGCGTGACAGTCGAAATCTTCCGGCGATGCGTTTGCTCGAACAAGTCGGGGTGGCGCGCTGTGCCGGACACCTGGCCGCGCTTGGTTTACCCGGAATCGAAGCGGCAGCTCAACGTGCGGGTTTGGCCATGGGCATTGGCGGAGTGGAAGCGAATCTACGAAATCTTGCCACCGCCTATGCTGGCCTCGCCAACGGTGGAAAGCCGGTGAATACCCATCTTTTACTCAAGGTGAAGTCACCGATCAGCACGCCTGCGGTGCTGCCAGCCACAGCTTGTTGGCAAGCTCTGCGAGCTTTGACTGATAACGATCGCACCATCCCAACGTCCCCTGGTCCAACAACTAAGCCGAACGGGACATCCGACCGATGAAAAAATAGCAGAAAATCACCGGCGGATTCCGCACCGAAGCAGGAGTCATCGAATTCTGCCGCGTCAGATCCTACCTCAGCATCATCACCCCAAACGGCATCGACCCATGCGACGCCATCGCCACAGTACTAGCATGAAACCCACGGCGACCAAAAAATCCGCGAAAGAAATCCGCAAGGAAGTGCACGCGGCCTGAGTAAATAATGCGAGAGATTATTTTCACCGATGTGCCTCCACATCGAAAAAAAGATCGTTGACTGAAGCGAGCGAGGATTTTTACCTAAACGAGACATTGTCGACTTTTATGGTCTGTCCCTCGTCGACCAAATATTCACCCACATAGTGTTCTCGCATACTCAGCGGGAAGACCAACGCATCCATTCCGTGCGCGGAAGTCAGTTTGGTGTTGCGCTTAGAGCCATTGAAGACGATGTCATAAGTGTTCATACAATGGATATCCGGGGTCATGTTGACGATAAACATGTACAGGTGCGCCCGCTCCTTGTCGACCTGGTTTGGCTTGGTTCCCAACCAGACCTCGATACCCGCATTATTGGTAGCGACTGCAACCGCGTTGAAGTTCTTGATGAAACGTTGCCGGGTGTCGATGAAACTATCGGCCGTGCGCTCAATCTCTTTGCGATCGTGTTCGGTGACGCTCGGTTTCTTTGTGAACGCGTTGGTCGCGCCTCGAATCCTGGCTTCGGTTAGGATGTCCTGCTCACCGAATACCGGGGTCATCAGGATTGCCCCACGCGCATTTGTTTGTGAGCTCTTCGGTTTGTCGGCGTTTGCTGCCGCTTCGGCGGCGTTCTGTTTGGCCGCCTCTGCTCTCAAATGCTCGGTCTCGTCCCTCCGCTTCTTCTCGACGGCTTCCTCTTGTTCGCGGGCTACTTTGGCGGCCAGGGCGCGCAGTTGTTCGACGGTTGCATCGTCAGGAGCGCTGGCCCCGAGTCGTTCCAAGGTAGCAACCCACTTGGCACGCTGTGTCTTCTCTTGCTCAGAGAGGTAAGCTTTCTCCCATGTCTTGTCTGCTGGGCGCGCTGCGTCTCCAGCAAAGTAGCGCTTCTCCTGATCGTCGTTCCAAGTTTTGCGGTACAACTCCCGCAGTTCTTCCAGAGACATTTTCTCTGATGCCTTGAGGCGATATGCTTCTTCAAGGTGATCGCGGAGGGCTCGAGATTCGGAGGTGTTGTAGGGGTTCGGCACCTCGGGCAGAGTCACGTCCGCTCCATAGGCGGGTTTTACTCCGGTAGAGGTCAAAAAAACCACCGTCGACACCATGCCTATGGCAAGTGTTCGGGACGTGTGTGCACCCAGAACGCGAGCGATCCGCAAGACATTCATAGCATCTCTCCTCCTACTTGACCTTGTTTAGTGAGACTTCCAAAAACGTACCTAAAAACGTGATCTTTAAATGATCCTTGCCAACCAAGCGAACCAACCCGGTGTCAAAATTGGCGCCCTTCGGATTGGCGCTGTTGCTATCGTTGAAAAGGCCCGTCAAGCGCGCCTCGCCTTCGCCGATTATTTCCAGCCTGCCGATGATCGAGCTGCTTTTCTCGTCAGTCATGGTGAAGGTGGTACCGTTAATGGTGGCGGTCACCATTTCGCTGCCGAGCAGCGGCATCTTGGCAAAACCGACCCAATTTCCCTGAAAATGGTTTGATGTCGGCCACATTAAAAAACATAACAATACAATAAATATTGCCGCGCTGGCGAGTGCGATCTTCGGTGAGCGCTTGACTCGCTCGATCAAGGGACTCGCCCGCCTGCTGAGTTCCGCTACAACGGGAGCGGCCTTGCGTTGGAGACTGACTGATTTCTCGCCCAGTTTGCCCGCTAGCTCACCGATCTTCGCGCCGTCGAACCCACGCTTCAGCCAGGGAACGCGTTCCACCACCATCCATGTTTGCTGATCCTCGCTGATCTCCCAGTACGGCTCCAGCTTGCGGTGTTTATAGAGCGACTGCATGACGGCACCGGTGAATGGCCCTTGGATGGTGCCATCGGTGTGGCGCACGTGGAAGAATTTTGCCAGGTACTCCGCTTCCTTGACTCTGTCGGCACCGCCCACCGTTGCGGCCGTCGTTGAATCTGCAGTCGCTTCCGCTGATGATGACTCAGCACTAGTCGTAGCTGGTGCTGTGCCAGCCATGGATGATGACTCAGCACTGGTCACAGCTGGTGCCTTGCCAGCCGTGGATGATTCCGCCACGGGTCTTTTCCAGGATGTGGTCGGTGAGGACAGAGATGCTCCGCAGAACGGGCAACGACGGGTCTCGGACGTTTCTTTATGACACTTGTGACACTTCATGGGCACATCCTTGGCGTGAATCGGGCACCGTAAACTGCACTTCTGCCAATGCAACTCGACGGCGAAGGTAGAGAAAGCAAAGGAAAGTAGGTAGAGAGCTCAATTTTAATGATTACGCTGGAAACTTTATGCCAGGCACTGGCACCATTGAATTACGCCTGGGACCGCGCCCGACGTTATCGTTGCCGCGCGGCCTCGATTATCTGTACCAATATCCTTATGGCTGCGCCGAACAAATTACCTCGGGATGTTTTCCGCTGATCCATTTGCGTGATATCGGCGAACAGATCGCGCCTGATCTTTTTGCCCCTGCGGGAATTACCCGTCGCTTGGACAGTGGCATCGTCCGTCTGCAAGCGATGGAAACCGATGGTGGCTTGGCGATGTGGCCGGGCGCGCGCACCGATTGGCCATGGGCAACCGTTTACGCGACTCATTTTTTGGTCGCCGCCCGCCGCGCTGGACACCCGGTGCCCGAGGACTTCTTGCGACGATTATTAGCAAATTGTCGGCGAATCGACACCTACAACGAATGGCGCTGGGCAGAAACCCAAGCGTACGCGTGCTATGTTTTGGCGCTCGCCGGTCAGCCCGCCCATGCGTTGATGCAGCGCTTAGAAGATCTGCTGAAAGATGCGCGCAGCGAAACCGAGATTGGTCCATCGACGCGCTGTTGGTTGAGCGCAGCGTGGATGGCCGCTGGTCGTCGTGATCTGGCGGTTGGCTTGCTGCCTCAGCAATTGCCGTCAATGCGTCGTGACCGTCGATGGGATGGTGATTTAGCCTCACCGATTCGCGATCGCGCGGTGATGCTGATGACCTTGCTGGAGGTCACGCCTGATCACCCAGGAATTCCCGGCTTGGCGCAGGACCTTGCTGCCGCCGCGCCATGGCCGAGCACGCAAGATACGTCATTCGCATTGTTAGCATTAGGCCGCTACTTGCGCTTAACGGCGCACGAGCAACCGCCGACCGCCGTCGAGTTGTTGGTCGATGGCGTCAGCGCAGGAACCCCAGCGTCGAGTCCGAGCGTGCGCTGGAGCGGCGTCAGTGCCGCAGCGGTAGAAGCGCGCATTCAGGGTGATCCGCAAGCTCGCGGTTGGCTATCGTGGACGTCGACCGGCGTACCGCTGACGCCACCAGCAGACGCCGCGAACGGCCTGACGGTGCGCCGACATTGGACTGATGAAAACGACCATGACCTGAGTGGTAAAGTGTTAATCAGCGGCGATCTGGTTCGCGTTGAACTCATCGTCACCAGCGACATCGCCTATCGCGGCGTGGTGATCGAAGATTTACTCCCAGCAGGTTTGGAAATCGAAAACCCCAGATTAGAAACCACCGCAGCGGCTCAGTCACGGCATCAAGACGGTGGTTATGCTGAGCGGACGGAGATCCGCGATGACCGCCTGATTACCATGGGCAATCTGTGGAAAAATCCTCAAGGAAAATGGGAAATGCGAGCACGCTACTTAGCTCGCGCCGTGACTCCCGGAACCTACACCCTGCCGCCAGTTCGCGCCGAGTGCATGTACGACATCGCGGTCAATGGTTTGGCTGGTGCAGGTACGGTGACAGTGATGCCATGACGTTGATGAAGTATACTGAGTATCGCTTTGCGCAGGGCATAACGGGAAACTGAGACGGATGATCAATGGTTGGGTCATTCGTCGGAGAGCCAAGTGATTGTCGTCCGATGGGGTCTATTCGGAGTAGTCATCATCTTTCATCATCTTTCATCATCTTTGCTATGGATTTGCTGTAATATTTTCCTTCTTGGCATCAAGAGATCGTCACGGTGTACGTCTGAATCTGGCTGTAGTTTTCAGTCATTTACCTCAATGCATGCAAGCATGTAGCAGTCGTACGTTCACTATTCATCTTCAACGCTTTGCTGGGGAGTTGGTATTTCTCAAGTCGTAGTTACACCGCGCATTCGTTCACCTGCTGCTAAGGATCCTGTGATGTCCCTGATCTCGCTTCGTCCGTTCCTGTTTCTTGCCCTGTTGACCGTTGGCTGTGCTGCGCAAGCCGTCGCCGCTGATCCTTTTGAGATCAAGGCCGGTGATAGAGTCGTGGTGATCGGCGATACGTGGTTCGAGCGTGAAGGCGTCGCCGCAGAGTTGGAGACGCTCATGCATCAGCGTTGGGCGCCGCGCGTGTTTAGTGTGCGCAATTTGTCGTTTGCGGCGGATCGCCCAGACGGCGTGTCGCGCGCCAGCTTTGATCCGGCGGCGGTGGGATTCAAGCGCTTGAAAGAACAATTGGCGTTGGTGAAGCCGACGGTGGCAATTATTGGATACGGTATGGCGGCGGCGTTGGAGGAAATGACCTATCGCGCCAATGATTGGACGCTGAATCCGGATGTGGGGCGCTATGGCAAAGATTTTACCGCTGCTCGATTTCAGAAAGATTTGAATCAATTAATTTCCGCTTTGGATGAAGTCTCAGGCGGTCCGGTGCGCGTCGTCTTGGTCGCGCCGATCCGCCCAGAAGATTTGCGCGCCAGTCGGCCACGGTTGCCGGATCCGGCAGGACTGCGTCAGCTGTTGAGCGGATACCAAGCAGCGATTGCAGCGGTGGCGAAAGAACGCGGTGCGCGCATGGTCGATACGCCGGCGTTAATTCCCGCGCAGGCGACATTGACCTTCAATGGCATTCACCCGACGTCTGAGGGTTTGGCGCAATGGGCCACGTTAGTCGCTGCCGATCTGGGTTGGGCAAGCAAGGGTGAACGTATTTTGTCTGCGCCACAGGCGGCGGCGTTGCATGCGACGTTGGTGCGAAAAAATGATCTCTTTTTCCATCGTTGGCGTCCAGCAAACGTTCCGTACTTGTTTACCTTCCGTAAGCAGGAGCAGGGTAAAAATGCGGTAGAAATGAAGGCGTTTGATGAACTGCTGGAAAAGGCCGACGCGGCGATCGCGGCGTTGATGACGGGTAGCGAGCCAGTGCCTCTGCCCGTGAAGACCGCGCCTGCGCCAATCAATGATCCCGCGCCAACGCCGGCCTTCACCATGGACGCAGGAATGTCTGCGAACTTATGGGCAGCAAATCCACTTATTTCAAAGCCGTTGCACATGAACTGGGATGCCAGCGGTCGGCTGTGGATCGCCTCGACGCCCATCTATCCGCAGATCGAACCAGGTGCGATAGCAAGCGACCGTATCTTTATCGTCGAAGATACGGATCACGATGGCAAAGCGGATCGCTCAACGATTTTTTGCGATGACTTACTCATTCCCAGCACGGTTGCTCCAGTCGAACGTACGGACGGGAAATTACAGGCCTATGTTGGTGCATCGACTGATCTTTTCCTGCTCACGGATACCAATGCCGACGGCAAGTCAGATAGCAAACAAGTGGTGTTGTCTGGTTTTGGTGCGGAAGACACCCACCACACCGTTCATACCCTATTTTGGGGACAAGACGGACGTCTGTATATCAACCAAAGTATTTATATTCATACGCATCTGGAAACTCCCTGGGGCGTCGTGCGCTTGAATTCCGGTGGCTCGTTTGCTTATGACACCGTCAGCGAACGCGTTGAGGTGTTGATGAAAGGTATGTGTAATACCTGGGGTCATCAGATGAATACCGAAGGGCAATCATTCTTCAGCGATGGCTGTGGTTATGAAGGATTGGTCTGGGCCTTCGCCGGTGCGGTCACTGCTTTTAGCGAAAGTTCAGAATCACCCATACCAAGTATTAGCAGCGGTAACTATCCTAAGTTTGCTGGACTTGAGTTGATTCAAAGTCCGTTGTTTCCTGCCGATTGGCAGGGCGACGCGATCACCTGTGATTTCCGTGCTCATCGTATGGTGCGCATGGGCATTACCGAGGTGGTGGAAAAATCGGGTTATGTCAGCAGTGATAAACCGGATCTGATGAAAACCGGCGATACCTGGTTTCGTCCGATCGATGCCAAGCTCGGTCCTGATGGCGGTTTGTTTCTTGCTGATTGGACCAATCCGATCATCAACCATGGCGAAGTCGATTTCCGCGACGGCCGTCGTGATCACGTGCATGGCCGTATCTGGCGCGTCGCGTCGACGGATTCGAAGCCTTTGACGTGGACGCCGGTTCATGGCCGTGCGATTCCCGCGCTGTGCCAAGCATTAATGTCGGATAATCGCTGGGAGCGTGATTGCGCTCGACGCGTATTAGTCGCGCGTATGGATGATGCCGCAGATAAAGAGATCCGCGCGTGGCTGCGGGGCCAAACCAAGTTGGAAAAAAAAGATCGTGTCGCTCTTTCGAGTGGCCTGAGTGCTGTATATATTGCTGCCCGCCGTCCATCGTTGTTGGATGACAAAGAACCGCTGATCGACCGTACGCCGACTAGCGATTTGCTCTTTGCACGTCATCCAAGTCCGGACATCAGCGAGGCGCAACGCTTAGCGAAATTGAAGTCCATGTTCAGCGACGCTTCGCCACGCACGCAAATTGAAGTAGCTCGCGCATTGGCGCGTATGCCCAGCGTCGAAACGGCGATGATTCTGCTCGGCGGTGTTCGCTCTTCGTTGATCGCGGAAGATCCCTTTTATGCGTTTGCGATGCGCGTGAGTTTGGAAGGAGTTACCGAGCCCGTTCTGGAAATGGTTAAAGACGGTTCGTGGAAAGAAAAACTCAACGGCAAAATGAGCGCGGAAGATCTCGCGCGGGCGTTGTTGTTGTTCAACCGCGATCGTGCGGCACCAGCCGCACTCGCGTTGCTGCAACAAGGTGAATGGAATCTTTCCGCTGATGTATGGGGTCAATTGGTTGCTTTCACGGGTGATGCCAAAGCGGTAGCCGCGCTCTGGAGTCGCTTGGATACCAAGACCAATAAAGAAGGCGCTGGTCGTGAGGCGAAGATCTTGCGCTGGACTGCTGATGCCGCCGCACGCGGAGTGGTGCTCTCCAATGAACGGCCGTCGCTCGAAACATTTCTGCAAAATTCAGACAAAGAAGTCCGCCTGCAGGCGACGCGCCTGGCTGGTTTATGGAAACGTGCAGATCTGGCCGCTCAAATTGCCGTGAACGTCGCTGACGATGCAACACGCAGAGAAGCACTCGCTGCGCTGCAAGCTATTGGCGGTGAGCCAGCGATGGGCCAACTGTCGACCTTGCTGACGAAGGCCAGCACGACCGCTGCACGTGCAGAAATTCTTTCGATCATGGCCAGGGTTGATGGCGCTAAAGCGCTGGCGGCGGCAACGCCGTTGCTGTTCGCAGCGCCCAACGCCGATGAAGCAGGCGCTTTGTGGCGCGTGCTGTGGGGCGGTAAGGGCATTCTAGAAAGCATGGTCAAAGACGGCCTGCCAGCTGATTTGCCTGCACCTGCGATCGCTGCCGGTTTGTCCACCGCGCAGGAACTTGGTGGGCGTGGCAAAGCCCTGGCGGCGCTCTTCAAAGCGGCCCAATCAAAAACAGGAACCAAACCTGAAATCGTTGATGCCGGTGGTATGAATAAACCCACGGACATTGCTGGCTGGATGGCCTTGACGCAAAAAAGTGGCGTCGCGGAAAAAGGCCAAGCGCGGTATTTTGCATCCGGTTGTGTTGCCTGTCACTCCATTGGCGGCGCTGGCGGCAAACTTGGGCCAGATATGTCAACGCTTGGCGCCAGCGCGCCGCTCGACTACGTCATTGAAAGCGTGCTCCAGCCCTCGGCGAAAGTGAAAGAAGGTTACCACTCCGTGACCTTTCGTTTGAAGGATGGCGGCACCGTTACGGGAATTGCCGCCAATGAAACCGATCGCGAAGTCACCGTTCGTATGCCTGGAAGCGAACAAGTATTGACCAAGGATACCATTGTTGGACGCGATATTGTTCCAGGCAGTTTGATGCCCCAAGGCTTGGTCGACCTGCTTCCTGCTGAGGACCAAGCGCACTTGTTCGCGTTCCTTGCTCAGCTAGGCAAGCCTGGTCCGTTCGACGCCAGTGACGGAAAAGTTGCGCGCATCTTGCGCTTGTCGACGGCATTGCCTGAAGGCGCGGCGCAGGACTTATCGAAACTGCAACCAGTGTACGCCAATGTCGACGGACACGTGGTGACGCGAGCATGGCGTGCTCCAATCTCGGCATTGGAAGGCACGGCCACGCTCTACGCCATGGCACAGGTTGATGTTTCCGTCGCGGGACAATTGACCATCTCCGTTGAGGGGCAGCAGGGTCTATGGCTCGATGGCGTGCGCCTGGATCCGCAAGAAACCAGTCGCATGGTCAGCGCTGGTCGTCACACCATTGCGGTATCGGTCGACCGGGCGAAACCAGTCAATGGTCTACGCATCACCGTGAATACGGGGCGTTTTATTACGCCGTGAGAGGATGGCATTTGGCGCGATCATGAGATCACGTGCCGTAGGCTGTGCGGTCTTGTCTTGCGTTGTGAGTCGGTGCCGGGATGTTTCCGCGATGCGCTCATCCCGTTTTATTCTCACATGCTGTCCTTTCGTTTTCGGCAACGTCGTTTCGTTATGTGCAGTGGAGGTAGGCCCTCCGGACTCAGGCTTACAAATCGGTGGATGGGGTGAAGCGTTCGTTCGCGCAGAACACCATGACCGACGTAATCCGAATAATTCCAATGTTGGTACCGTGAATGCAGCAGATGCAGATACCATTGTATTTTCTTCAGATGCTCTTCTGAAAGTTGCTTACCAAGTTGAGGAATTCAGTCTTCGTCTGGATGTCTTTGCTTCGAATAAGCCGCAATTTGACGATGGTAACAACGTTATCCTAGAACAGGCCTTTATCGATTGGAAATTTAACGATGCGGCGACGCTGCGAGCTGGTCGATTCGCTACGACGTGGATTGGTTGGGAAGGTTTTCATACACCGAATCAATTTCGTGTGAACCATTCAGCGGTGTGGTCATGGAATGTGCGCGACCATGGTCAATTGGGAAACCATCCGTTTGTTTCTGATGGATTGGGTTTAACGCTCAAGGCGCCGGAAGATCCATTGGCGCTGTCATTTTTCGTGGTCGACGATGTGTTGGGAGATGGCCCTGGTGCCAAAGGCACGGATAAAGCCTATGGAGCAAATCTGACGTGGTCACCGACCTGGCTTGGCCAAGCTGAATTGGGCGCGGTGTTTGATCCGAATTCGATGACGGAAGATGGCCTTACTTCTTCCAATGGCGCAGCATTGGATTTCAATCTTGACGTTACGTCATTCCGCGATCAGGGATGGTTTTTTGCCGGTGAAGTCCAATACCATTTCCACAGCCATCTTTCGGTCGCTGGCCCAGAATTTGGCGATGCATTCATGTGGTTGGTCATGGCCAATTATGCGCTTACCGACAAGATATCTGTCACGGCGATGGTCGACCACGTTGATCGTGGAATGGATTTGCCGAACAATGAAATCCTGGAAATTGCGCTCGCGGTGCTGACTCGACCGCGTAAACAGGTTCGACTTAACTTTGAAGTTTTCCATTGGGACGAAAGCGCAGCTAACGCAGATTCGTATGGTGCGGCGGCAGTGCTATTGCTCGAATTGCCGTAGAAGCTGCCTGGAAAGGCAATTTTAACAGGAGGGCGCAGAGGCCATCGGGTTGCAGGTGAAAAGAGCAATACCCATATGCGCCGACGATTTCGCGGCTCTCTTTGCTCTGCACCGTTGCGCACTCTTGTTCAATTCTGCTTTTCTGGGCAGCTTATCAGAGGCAGTTTCACGGGAACACGCCCACGCTGAGGTGATTTGAATTTTACTGACCAAAGCCACGCGCTTTACCGTACGGGTTACGGCGGACCCAATCGGCGGGCGCGGTTACCACGGTTTCGCCGACATTGGGTGGCGGCTTGGCGACATAGAAAATGTCGAATGGCAGGGTGAGCGGCTTACCAACGAGTTCTGGTGGGCCGTCGAGCACGTTGAGGTCGATGACGTGAGAGACGTTGAATTCCGTGGTGTAGTCGAGGTTCTGGTTGTTGTAGACCTTCACGACCTCCAAACGCATGACGCGATCGTCTTTGAGGGCGATGTCTCTCTGTACCAGGGTGGTGCGCGGGCCATCGCATCCGCTCAGCAGGAGGATGAGCATGAACAAAATCGTTGGTGTACGCATGGTGGGCGAGTCTTCAGTTGCCTTGAGAACCTTCCAGCCATAAGTCGCCCCCGCACGCTGCGCCGGAAACGCAGCTTTTGGAGTTTCCCATCATGACCACTCAGCCGCAAATCGTCCTCAACCCCTTGGCCGAGGCTGCAAACGCCACCATAAAAGCTGAAAATGCCACCGTATTTGAGCTATTGTCCGAACGCGGCAAACGTTTTTTCTTTCCCGCCAAAGGCATTCTGGCTCAAGGCGCTGAGGCCAAACTGAAGGCCAAGACCGCAAACGCGACGATTGGCATCGCGACGGAAAACGGCGCGCCGATGCATCTGCAAGTGGTTGGCCAGTATTATCAGGGGCTGACTCCAGCAGAGATTTACGATTACGCGCCATCGTTTGGCAAACTCGATTTGCGTCAGGCCTGGGCCAAGAAGCAGCGCGAAGAAACGCCATCGCTCGGTCAGGCGTTGACCAGTGTGCCGATCGTAACCAACGCGTTGACGCACGGTTTGGCCTTGGTCGGCGATATGTTCTTGGACGCTGGTGACGAAGCGCTGTCGTCGGACTTGATGTGGGAAAACTATAATTTGTCGTGGGAAACGCGCCTAGGCGCACGCATCAGCACCTACGCATTTTTCGATCACAAGCTGACCGGCTTCAACTTGCAGGCATTTACTCAGGCGCTCTTTGCTCGTAAGGGCCGCAAGTTGGTGGTCGCGCTGAATTTCCCGAACAACCCGTCAGGCTATTCACCAACCAAGGCCGAAGCCGGAGCCATCGTCAATGCGCTGATCGCCGCTGCCGATGCGGGCAGCAAACTCGTGGTCGTTTGTGATGACGCCTACTACGGCATGTTTTTCGATGATGCTTGTGAGAAAGAATCGCTCTTCGGCCGCTTAGCGCAGGCGAGTCCGAATTTGTTGGCGGTGAAAATCGATGGTGCGACCAAAGAAGAATTCGTCTGGGGATTACGTGTCGGTTTCATCACCTACGGCGTCAAGGGCGGCACCAAAGCGCTCTACGATGCGCTGGAGCAGAAGACCGGCGGCATGATTCGCGCCGTCATCAGCAATGTGTCGATGCCTGGGCAATCGATTGTGTTGAAAGCGCTGCAGGCGCCGGATTTCCGCAAACAACAGGCAGAAAAAGTTGCGGTGTTGAAGAACCGCGCGGCGATCACTTCAGTGGAGTGTCGCAAGGCGGAATACGCAGATTGCTGGGACGTTTATCCCTTCAATAGCGGTTACTTTATGTGTTTAAAAGTGAAGGGCGTGCAAGCCGAAGTCGTCCGTCAAAAATTATTGGAAGTGCACGGCGTTGGAGCGATCGCGCTGGGACAAACCGAATTGCGGGTCGCCTTCAGTTGCTTGAGCGAAGCGCAAATACCTGGCGTATTTAGTGCTGCTGCTGCGGCGATTCGTGCGTGCCGCGCTTGATTCGATCCGATTCCAGCGTTCGCCGGAAATGATGAAACGACAACGCGGCGCCTGGATTTCCAGGCGCCGCGTTTCGTCGACGAGTTCGATGCTCTGATCGGTAATCAGAGCAGTGAATCAGTAACGGCTGCCGCCGCCGCCGCCTTCACCGCCGCCGTATCCACCGCCACCACCGCCTTCACGACGGGGAGGGCGACCACCGCCGCCGTATCCACCGCCTCCGCCTCCGCCGCCTCCGCCACCTGCGCCGCCAGGCTGGCGAGGTTCAGCTTCGCGCACGCGCAGAGCACGACCTTCAAGGTCTTTTCCGTTAAGTGAGTCGATGGCAGTTTTGCCTTCGGCATCATTGGTCATGGTGACGAAACCGAAGCCGCGACTGCGACCGGTCTCGCGATCCATCACAACTTTGGCTCGTCCAACAGCGCCGTGCGCCGCGAACATACTGGTCAAGCCTTCGTCGTTGACCGACCATGGCAGGTTACCGACGTAGAGTTCCACAGAATCCTCGCATCTGGCGCGATCGCGCCTCAAGCGGCGCTGGATTGCGCCTTGGGTGAGCCGCCAAGATGTCCAGCCAAATGACAATCCAAGTGAAATCTGTGTTGTTTTCGCCAGATCTTGTTCCGGTGAGTCAAGGAGCGTAGCGGTGCATTGGCCTCAACACAGATCGTACGGGGAAATAAAGGACATACGCATATCTTGACACCTCGCCTCGCTTGGTGACGCTGCCCGCATGACCCGCGCACGTAAAGACCTCATCGATCCCACCAAATCCGGTACCTACCACCTGATCACGCGCTGCGTCCGTCGTGAGCGGCTGCTGGATCTTGGCGAACGGAAGGTGTGGTTGTGTCGTGGTCTGGCGAATTGGCTGTCGCACATGGGCATTGATTTGTTGGCCTATGCGGTGATGGGCAATCACCTGCATCTGGTGATCCGTTTGCGGCCGGATGTGGTGGCGGGTTGGAGCGAAGCGGAGGTGGCGCGCCATGCTCTGGCGATCTTGCCGGTGCGCAGCGGCCCAGGCCTGGAACCACTGCGGGTGACTCCGGCGGTTTTGGAGCGCTACGTGGGCAATTCCCGCTGGGTATCGCAGCAGCGCGCACGTCTGTGTTCACCGAGCTGGTTGCTGCGTCTGGTCAAACAGGAGATCGCCCGTCGCGCGAATGCCGAGGACGACTGTACCGGCCATTTCTGGGAGAGCCGCTTCACCAGCGTGGTGCTGTTGGATACGGCGGCGACCCTGGCCTGCATGGTTTATGTCGACTTGAATCCCTTCCGCGCGCGCTTGGTCAAAGATCCGACCGAGTCTCTGTTCACCAGCATCCATCATCGTCACGCCCGCACGCAGGGTGTCCGCTCTGATGGCGACGCCGCCGACAGCGATCTGGGCAAACGTCTGATAGCGATGCCACATTGTGCGCCGGCGGATCGTTGGAGTGGTGACCTGGACGACTGGAGTGTGAGCGAAGCCGATTACGTGTCGCTTGTCCGCGCGACGGCCACGGTCGCCAACCGTCACGGCCGCGCTGCCGTCTCCCAGGCATTCGCACTCGTGCAGCGCATCGGCATCGAACCATCCTCATGGGCAACCGCCATGACGCAGAGTGGATCAATGAGCGGCAGCGTCATCGGCGGACCGGAAGCACGTCAACACTGGTGCAAGGCCGCAGGACAACGCTGGGCAGCAGATAAGTCAGGGTTGTGGTAATATGCGTATGTCCTTTATTTGCCCCAGAGCGCAGCCACTCGTCGATTCCTGGGAACAGCGAAGCATGATAGCCAAAGCCGCCGTTGATCAGCTCATCGGTAGCTTGCGCGGGATCCCATCCC
>JAYVSL010000225.1:0-15344 GCA_043775355.1 Planctomycetota bacterium | reverse complement strand
AGCTACGAGCTACGAGCTACGAGCTACGAGCTACGAGCTACGAGCTGGCTCTGTCCCAGCACAGGTCGCACTGACTTCCTGACCCGCAAACGCACGGACATCTCTTGCCCCCTCCGCCACATCACCAGCATGCCCCCTTCACATGGCCTTTATTGCACGCATCAAAAATCACGCCGCTACTGCGGCCGTTGTCGCCGCCATGCTGGTGGCAGCACTCGGTGTCACGGCATTCGTTCTCGCGCTACGGCCAAGCCGTTTGCAATTCGATCCAGGACAAGCGATCACCTACCAGCTACGCACGGAAATCAGCGAGATCATTGAAAATCCCGAGCATAAAGACGTCGATTTGCCCCCACTGATTCAAGAGAGCGCTTTGCAACTGATCTGTGTTGGGCAGGACAACACCATGGTCCTGTTAGCCAAAGTCGATGGTCGTGACCAGCTATCGTTAATGACCTTTGCCGGCAATGGCGCGGTGCATGAACTTGATGCAGCGGCGCGGCCGACCGACACCAGTCGCGCCATTGGTTTTTTTGATTTTAATTTACTCCCTCTGCCGCCCGGCAGCGAACAAGCTTGGAGCGTTGATTTAAATTATGGCTTACTGCCAGCGGGTAAACGAAATGTGCAAGGCAAAGTACGGCGTACTCGTTCCGGATCGAATCCGGAATTTCAGCTTAAATTACCAACCAGCGTTGAATGGATTGGCGACGATCAGCAATACGCGCAGATTCGCGATCTGGTCAGCCAATATCGGTTTAACACCAGCAAGGGATTAATCGATGAAGCGACCATCCGTTGTCTTGCTGGCTATGAGCGACCCGATGGTCGCCACCGTTATAAAGTTCGTCTTTTACTGACCCTCGTATCGAGCGGTCGTATGGTCGACGATCCAGGACAAGTGCGCGACCTGGCGCTGGCTGGCATCGACGCCCAAAGCGCACTTGCCGCAGGACGCAAAGAACGCTTACAGTCTATCGCCCAACGACTGACCGCAGCGTCAGTGCAAGATTCACGTTTACGCGCGCTTCAAGAAGCCCTTATTAGCGACATGCGTCATGGTCCACACCCACGTCCGCCGCCAGCGCCACGACGACTGTGGGCCGTGCAATTAGCCAGTGGGCCAGCGGATCATCGCGCCGATGCACAACGCTTCATCGACTACCTCAACGGCCAAGGATTCCGCTCTTACCTTGCTGCTCAGGGCGATAATGTGATCGTCTTGGTTGGCCCCTATTATGACCGTGATCCCGCGGTTATTCGTTCACTCAGTCAACAATTTCCTCAACAGCGCGCGGCGTGGGTCGAGGTGAAGCCGTGAACCATATGCGCCGACCGATGAAGGCCAACGTACCATCACCAAAATACCGTTGTGCGCGGCATAAATACCGCATCGCGATGCGCTGCACGCCATGCGTTCTTTTGCTCGCGTTGTTATTCACCGGCATCACTCGTACTTCGGCAGCCACGGTTGATCTTGAGATTATTAATCACCCCGAAGCCGTGCCGCTTGATCGCTCTTCTACCGGCCGTTGGCAGGCGTTATTCAATACCAAACCGGCGTGGGTCACCCGCCAAATCGCATTTCTTGAAACGCGTCACACTTCACTACGGCTAAGTTTACTGCTCAGTCGTTTGCTTTACCTCGGCGAGCCGTGGACCCGACGCAACGAACCGGTCGCCACCTGGCGTTGGCAACAAGACACCATTGAAGTTCGTCAGGCAATCCTGCGTTCATTACGCGCATACCGCGAACCCATTATCGCAGAATATTTGTGCCAATACTTGACCGTAGAAAAAGAACCCAGCTTGGTCATTTCTGCGCTCGTCACATTATCGCTCATCGAACCCAACACGGCACAGCTATGGGCCTTTCGCTTAGCTGATCCCCGCAGCAGTACCCCGCCACTTCTGGGTTCCGGTTCCACCAGTGTGCGTCAGCAAGCCTTAGAATTCTTAATTGAAAACCGTGGTCTTGATTCACCTGAAACCCGCCTGGCACTTGATTGGGCCTTGCTCCGTGTAACTGACGCCGAGCGCAACCACGCCATTCGACAAATCCCACGCGGTAAGGTCAGCGAACTGCTGACCGCAACGATCATGAAATTAGTCGAAGAATATCGCACCGCCGTCGCGGACCCACTTGGAAAACAAGCTCTCGTACTCGCTATCGGAAAACTTGACGGCTACGCCAATACCGAATTAGTAGGTGACCTTATGTATCTCGTCGTTCATGGAGAACGCGCCGCCGCCACCACCGCCGCCACCGCCTTAGCAACGACGCTGCAATGGAACGCACCCGTAGCGATTAACGATCTCATCGAGCGCGCCGCCAATGACCCAGACGCCGCCGTACGGCAGTCGCTGACGGCGTTCCTTTTGCGTCTCGATCCGCTCTCGGTAACGGCCAATACTCCCGCCAATGGGCCGTGGGCGGCACTAGCAAATCACCAGCTCTTGCTCAACCAATGGACGGGGCCGACGCCACTCACCACCCCCGCGGTGACTGCTCCGCCTGCAACGAAGTAAGCTGCTGACTGGAAACGCAGCATTAAACGAGAGGTCGCAGAGGTGCAGAGCGTAGTAAGAATCTCGGTCTTGCTCTTGAAATCAGCGAGCAAGCACGGACTCTGCCGAGGATTCTGCTTGTGCTGAGTGCCGCTTTTTTCCTATCTACTTTCCTGTCTACTTTCCTGTCTACTCGATTTTGTTCGCCCCCTTTTTTTGATCAGAAGTGCCATGACCCCCAACGCCGCTACTGACCAAGCCACGCTCTTTTCTATCTACCTCAACGGCGATTGGGCAGGGCCTTATCGGGTTAGCCAAATCCGTGAGCTCGTCGCTCAAGGTACGATCGCTACCGACGCTATCGCTTATGCCGCAGCGCAAGAACGGCATTACATGGTCGAGGAACTGCTCTCCGCGCATCCACCGATAGAAATTCCGAAAGTAATTCCAGCCGACAGCATTACCCAAAACAAGCCGTCGTTGTTCGATGATGTGTTCGACATGGCTCCGGGAAATTCAAAGTCTTTCGATAACGTCCTGCCAGATCTGAAAGCTTTTTACATCGCCTATCTGGGGCTGACTGAACACGCTGGCGAGCCCCAAAAACTCTTGGCTGATTTGCAAGGGGCACATCAAAATTTAAGCGACGAACTTGATCGCCGTCGTAGTGACATCAACACGCTGTCGCGCGTCATCAACGAAATTGATTCGGTTGGTGACTATTTGGCCGACCGTCACCAATTACTGCAACTCTGGCAACTGTTGACGGAGTTAGAAAAAATTGATCTTGCCGTACAACCCGATGAAGGCGTGTCCTCTGCTCGTGCGGTACTGACTTTGCTCGCTGATCGTGCTAAAGTTCAGGTAAACGCAGATGACCATGGTAGCAGTGTTCTGCTTGATCTTGCCGGACTCGATGATGAAGCCGACAGTGTTATCACGCGTAAAATTTTGATCTCTGCGGTTCGTAACGAAGTCGCCAGCACCAAACGCGACATGGACGTGCTGCAACAGACCTACGGTGAATTGCAAGAACAGCACAACAAGGTTCTTGAAGAGGCGCGGAAGAAAGTAGAAAAAGCTGAGTCAGCGCGCAGAGAAGAACGCCTCGCGACCAATCAAACGATCGCTGAAGTTCGCAATCTTGCCGCTGAAATTCAGCGCTTAGCCAATAAAGCTGACATCACCGGAAGTAACGATCCCGAATTGGTGCGCCAGGTCGTGCACCTGGGCGAAGAACTTCGCACCGCCGACGCGTCGACGTTGGCTTATATAGCCGAAGACGTGTTGATTCGCATGGTCGCGCACCTGCGCAACCTCGCAACCAATGCCGGCGGCGACAGCGCGCCACTGCGTGCAGAGCTCGTCCTCGCGCGCGAGGGCCTCGCCCAGGCGCTTGCACAAGTCGCTCAGCTCACCACCGAACGCGACCACTTGCGCGTGCAGCACGAACAAAGTCGCCTTGCTGCCGAGAAAGCCAGCGAGCGCGCCAATGAGCGTGAACGCCGCCTGCGCAACACCGTCACCTCAATGGAAGTGACGAAAGAAGTCCAACACGAGTTCATGGAGGACCTCAAGGTTCAACTGCAGACCGCGCAAGGGCGCGTCGAACAGATGGAACGCAATTTGGCGGCGGTTCGCGGCGAAATGACAGACACCACCGGATCGGTGGAAGCACGTGGCAAAGCCATTCAACACGAAATGCAGCGCATGGTCGAAATGAAGACCATGTTGGAAGTGCGCTCCAACGAATTATCTGCCAGTCTGAAAAACGCCGAAGCCGATTTAGCAAAAGCACAATCGTCAGAAACTGGTCAAGACGCCTCGCTGGCTGAAGCTCTTGCCGCGAAAGTAACCCAACTTCGCGCAACCTATGAAATCACTACCACTCGTTTAAAAGATCAGGAATCCATCGCCGAACGCTTAGCCCGCGATTTAGAAGTCAGTCGACAAGAAGCGCTCGAACTGCGTGGCCGCAGTGACCAACTCAGCAGTGAACTTGGCGAAGCGCGCGGATCGCTGAGCGCCGCAAGACATCGCCTTGAAGAATTGCATCAAGCCTACGCCCGTCTTGACGCTGAACGCGAATCATTGCATACAGAATTGCACCAACGCAAACACACCGACACCATCCACAAACTCACGGACGACGTCGACCATCCTTCTGAGCGAATTTCAAAACTTGAACGCGACAGCGCCCTGCTGGAACGTCAACTGAGCGCTGAACGGCGTCAAGCTGAGCAGCTCGCTGAGGCACGAAATGCGTTAGAAGTTCGCATTAGCGAAATTGCTGGTGAGCGTAACGAGCTCCAGCAAAAACTGGATGGGCTACAAAAAGAACATTTGGCCGAACACACGCGCCACACCGCTGCGATTGCGAAATCCACTCAGGCAGCCATCGAAGCCGAACGCCGCGTACGCGATCTGCAAAACCAAATCGGGGAACTCGAAGCACGCCTCATATCGCCACGCAAAAGTTCTGACGGCCTGGAACCCAGCACCGCGCGCGTCGCGGGCAACGCCAACCATGGCGCTCTGGAAAGTACCGAACAACAAAATCTATACGCCAAACTTGCTGAGATCACGCGCGAACGCGATTTGGCACTCACCGAACTGGAAGCCCTGCGTGCTGTTTCTGCTCCTCCGTTGCCGCTGGATCCGACCTCGAA
Source organism: Planctomycetota bacterium (assembly GCA_043775355.1). Taxonomy (GTDB): domain Bacteria; phylum Planctomycetota; class UBA11346; order UBA11346; family UBA11346; genus BOG-1363. The sequence goes on along the minus strand of JAYVSL010000225.1, from coordinate 10,167 downwards.
CCGCTTGGTCGAACTGGAACAGCAACTGACGCAAGCGCATGCTGAGGTCGCCGCCATCACCGAGCGCCACGCCCAAATCATTGCTGAACGTGACCGCGTCCGACGTGAATTCGAGCGTCTGCGCAATGAGCTCGAATCTGCTGCGGTGGAACATCGCACCGCGCTCAAATCTGCTCGCGACCGTCTCAGCGAATCACAAGAACGCGTTGCCAGCCTGGAACGCCAACTGACTTCCAGCGCCGCGCGTGATGCCGATGGCGGTGCTCTGCGTAAATTACTGGATGAATCAGTTGCTGAACAAGAACGCCTCGCTGGCGAACTTGCCCGTCTGCAAGTCTCAGTGCCGGCAGATCGCGATCAGCAAATCATCGGTCTTGCCAAAGCCACGCAGCAATTAGCCAGCGAGCAAGAAAAAGTAAGTGTCTTGACCCGCAGCTTGGTCGAGACCTTGCAGCAATCCGCCAGCGCCCGCGACCGCGCGCAGGATTTACAAACGCACCTGGATCTGCGCACGGGGGAACGCGACCAGCTTCAACTTCAACTCAACCGCTTACGCGCCGAACTCGACAATGCGCGGTTGGGTGTGGGGGCTGCTACCAATCTTGACGAGGTGGTGAAAACGGCCCTGAGCAAACGTGACCAAGCCCTGACTGAACTTGACCACGTCCGTCAAGAATTAGCCGACACCAAAGCTCAATTCAATCTGCAGGCTCACACCAGCAATGCGCTTGAAAATCTTGGTCAGGAACAACAGCGCATCCGCACGTTGGAAAACCAACTCAGCTCGTTGCAAAATGAAGCCGATCAACGTCAGCAAATGTTCCACGAGGCCCGCGCTCGCATGGTGCAGGTTTCCAGCGAACGCGACCGCTTAGCGGCAGAACTTGCCGAGCTGAAATCACGCCCGGATCAAGAAGCCGAACTCAAAATGCTGCGTAGACGTTTGATCCGCGCCAAGCGCCAGATCAAACGTCTACGCCGCGAACGTGACGCTGCCGTCGCCGAACGTCAGCATTCCGCGACCAATCTGCATGAACTCACCGGCCAAATCGAACGCTTGAAAAATGCCCAACGAGCCGCCGCCGAAGCGCTCGGGCTACCGCCATCCGCTCTGCCAATGGATCCCCAACCCGCCGGAACCAAAAAGTTTTCGTCCGGCGATCGGCCTGCCGTCGTCACGCGTGAATTTCATCCAGTCGATCTTTCCGGCAGCCGTCAGTCTGTTGGCGCTGTTGGTGCAAAAGTACGTCCACTCGCTGCGGCGTCTGGCGAAGGCGGATTGGTGTCGGCCTTCGGTCGTCCGCGAGTCATCAGCAAAACCGCAAATTACGGCAATGTTCCGGTCTTCACCTCGCGCCTGGGCGCACCCTCGGTTGGCAACAATAGTCATCCAGCGCTGATGACTGCCAAGTCGGTTCGTAAGCATATGATTTCGCGCAAACTCGTCGTAACCGGAATCGTTACGAGTGGGCTGATTGCCTGCGCTGGGATGTGGGCTGTCGTATTGCCGAGTATGTTTCCGCTCTCCGACAACGCCGTAGTGAATTGTAAAGTGTCGATCATTCGAACGCCGATTGACGGTCAGATCATCGATTTCAAAGCACTTCCTGGCGCTTCTATCACCGTCGGACAAGTGCTCGCCAACATCCAAAACGATCGACTCGACCACAGTCAAATACGCGCTCTCGAAACCGAAGTGCAAAATAACCAACGCTTATTCACGGATCTGCAGCAACGTCACGATGCCGATCAAAGCGAAAAAACTCGTCTGCTTGATGCGCTTTCCCAATGGCGTGCTACGCGGGTTTTGGCTCTCACGACCGCGCTCGACTCGGCCAAGGCTGCACAATCGTTGGCTAAAAACTTAGCGGATAACAGCGATGCGCGATTGCGTGGCTTGCGTCTCGCTGGTGTGCCCACCGCCGATTTGATCGAGACCGCCGTCGCTTACGAGCGCGCCAAACTGCAACTCGCCGCCGCCGACAAAGCTGTTTCAGATCTTGAGAAATCCAGCACCGCCGTCGCCGCTGGTGAACGCGACAGCGAATGGGAACGTTTTTCCATCCTGGATGAAACCACCAAACGCTTAGCCATGAGCCAGAGCGAAATCCCGCGACTCAGCAAAATCACGCAAGAAACCAACGAACGAAAAACCACCGAAGAAGCGCGCCTTGCAGGTCTGCGCGCCGCCACGGTGACGGCGACCAAAGACGGGAAAATTCAAAAGCTATTTGCCAGTGAAGGGAAAATATTGCACAGCGGCGAACGCATCGCCTCGATCGCTTGGCCCAATACCGCTATCATCGAATGCGAAGTTCCTGACAGCCGCGCCAACGATATCACCCTAGGGTCTGATATCACCGCGTATCTGATAACCAATCGACGCGAAGTGCACGGTCGTGTCATCGCGAAGATTGACCCCAGCAGCGCCATTGAATCCAGTACCACGGGCGAAAACGATTGGGCTGATGATTTTGTCAGCGTCAGCAAACACCGTTTCCACACCATCGTCCGCATCGGATTAGAAGGCGAAACCCCCGCCTCGCTGAACGCCATCCAGATCAGCCAAGGCGTCAAAGTGATGTTCTTGGGCAGTAATCCCAGCGTGCTCGATCGATTCCTGGCAAATATTGCACGCGTCGGAAGATTTTAATTAATTTTTTTCAGCGAGCACTTTCATCGACGTTGTTTGGACTAGATGTCGGCACCGCTGCGTCGTGAAATCCCCGCGCATACAGACGTTTCGCTATCACTGCTGACAGACCCCACATCAGGAGCACCAAGCTCCAGCCAATGACCATCTGACCGGGAACCGGGGTGAAACTGTTGCGGACAAAAATCAATATGGGAATCAAAGTCGAAAGCATCAGGGCAAGACCAAGAGGTGACCTACCCCACATGCCGAGAAGTCCCACCACGAACCCAATAAATCCCATCACCAACGGAACTCCCACGGTACCAAAGTTATAATGAGCCTCTGCCACGGGTGAAAATCCAATTGGGCCAACACGCTGAATCGTCAGCACGCTTAATTGGAGGTCTTCATCAATATCGACGCGCTGTTGTAGGGGAAATAAGCGAAAAAATCCACGCTCTAAAGGTGACCAAAAACTTGCCCCTCCAAGGCGTTGATCGCCATCTTGAAGCCAACGAATGGTTTCGTAGGTCGGGCGCAAGGATTGCCCAAGTTCTTTCAGAGCATTTGCCGGGCTGACGACTTCCCATCGCCAATCAACTTTGGAAATTCCTTCGGCCCGTACCTCGCGCAAAAGACTTGCCACACAGAGCATCGCGATTGCACCTCCAATAAAGTAACGCACGGGAATACGGTACAGTTTCCAGGCTTGAGCAGCGAATGCTCCGGCTGCAGGAAACATCACGTCACCACGAATGCCGATGGGCAAGGCTATTAAGGCCCAAACGATGAACGCTCCCATAGCAATGCGAGATGCACGCTGTCCCAAATCCATCGCAGCTAACGTCAATCCAATGGCAATTCCAAAGGTCAACCATGCGCGTGGATATCCCTCCGTAGCATTCAGAAAATCACCATAACTCAGCCCGAAAAGGCTCCCTCCAGTTGCCATTAATGTCATGAGGGTCCACCCAAGAATGCAAACGACCGTAATGGTCGAGCTGATCGTTGACGTCATCTGGGTGAAAATAATTTCATGCGGAGAAGTCCGAACAGACGGTGGCCTATTCGTGTTATGATTGTCTGTTCCTCGACGATAGGCCAGTACCGCACGAATCATCACTGGAGCAATGCTGCCGAAGGCTAAACCAATACCTCCAAGGCCGACGAGTGCGAATGCTTCCGGAACTTCCGGGTCTAAAAACCAAGAAAGATCATCGGGGCTACCACCAAGCACCACCATCACGGCTAAGCCGTAATGAAAGAAAGCAAAAATAACAAAATAGATCGCTGCTGGTGACCACAAACCGCGAACGTCGCTAAGGACGATAGCACTATAACCCACCGCCCAAACCACGACGCACCAAATAGCAGAAATCAGGTGCATCGACAACCATCCGGTCTGCGTGAGCACCGGAAAGGACGCACACAGAACGAACAACGACGCCCCGGTGGCCATCAGCCATCCAGGTCGTCCACATAATAAGTGCCAACGCTCATCCATTTAGTCCCGCCTCCCTTGCCACAATGCCGCGTAGCGTGCGCTTGAGCCTGCCACATCGAATCCCGCATTGGTCATGAGACGGCAAGCCTCTTTCGTCGTCAGTCGCTGATTTGAGTCGAGTCGAGCTGACAGTTCGTTCGCCCAAATTTCTGGCGTCTGATTGAGTGACAGACAATGAACGAGCGGAATGCACTCGGCAACCTCACGACATGGTCCGATATCACTGGTAACACAAGGCAATCCTGCAGCACACGCTTCCACCAAAGCGCCGGGAAGTCCCTCGTACCATGAGGGGAAAATAAATGCGTCTGCCGCCAACAGTAATGCGGGGACATCTCGACGAATACCAAGGACGTGAATCCTCGACGCATATGGACTGGCTGTAATTTGGAGACGAAGATCCGCCTCGCGCTCCATTTCGCCACCACCGACGAGAAATAAGTGCACATCTTCTCGTTGCTTAGCCAAGAGAAAGAAAATCTGAAGGATCATCGCGTGATTCTTCGCTGGTGTCAGATTTCCAACATGAATCACCATTTTTAAATTAGTCTGGTTTGCCCCAAATAGTTCTTTGCGCATTTCATTTGTTGAACGAGACCGAAGAAACGGAGCAAAATCTACGCCGTTGTAAATTACTTGGCAACGCGAGTCGCTCTGATGCTGAGGCCAGTTAGCACTCAGTGCGCTATGACTGACGCCTAACAACGATGTCGCATAGCGGCTCAATAATTTTTTTGCCCGCCAACGATAGACTTGGCGAAAAATCCCTTGGCCATTGCCGTCGTCAATATTGTGGAACTGGGCAACTCGTACCGGAACGCCCTCCTGACAGGCTGCTTTTAATATCCAACCAGAGAAGAAGTGGACATGCGAATGCACGGCTGAGTAACGACCTGTATGTAAGATCTTACGCAAACGTCGCTGCCAGCCCCATTTTCGCACCAGTGGAATGACCGTGCCGCCACATCGTTCGACCTCCGAATCCAATTCACCTGCCTGACCGCTCAATACGAGGACATCCGAAACGATCCCCTCGGGCATAAGCTGACGCATGACCTCTAAGATTCGTAATTCAGCTCCCCCACGCGCCATCCGCCCAAGAACCTGTAATACCCGACATTTATTTCTTGGCTCCTGCGTTGAGCAAGATGATTCATCAATGGACATTCGAGGGCTCCTGCATTGAAAATGGCCGACGACCAAACCACGTAATGGCAACCATTCCGCCAATAATGCCAACGACAACAGCGGCGACACCGACACCAGCGATGCCATACACTGCCATCCACCATGTGATTGGTAAACTTGCCACCGCCAATGCTGAGCAGAAAAGTAATTTCACACGATAACGCTCTCCTGCATCCAGGATTAATCCGGCAGAATTCGAAACGACCCCAGCACATTGACCGAGCGTAAACCACACGAGATCCGTAGTCGCTATAGAAAAGCCCGGCGCAAGCCAATCGAAACCTATCCATCGCTGATTCACTGCTACCGCAACTGCCACGACAATCACTATACTTATCTGACTGATAGTCAGGCGCGATAGTGCCTTGAGCAAACCCAACCGATCACCCGAAGTCACGGCATCCGCTAGCTGCGGTGCCACCATTTGTTGAAGAGTACTTTGCACTAAAGTTGCGGGAATGAAAAGATAACCAAGGAGAATGAAACGTCCGGTTTCATTTAGGCCGTGCTGTTCAGCCAAAGCAACACGGGGGAAAACTGCTAACAGTGACGTGAGTGCCAATGAAATTCCAAGCGGCCAAAGATGTTTAAGCAACGACCACGGAGAAACTTCCGCTATCGGACTTGTTTTGTCTGGAAGTCGCGCAAGAAGCAGATCCGGGCGCTCACATATCATCCACCAACCCCACGAAACCGCAGTCTGGATTAACACGGCAAAGGCAATGTTTCGCGTCCCAAATAAAACTCCCATGAATGCCACAACACCCAGGAAACCGCGCGTTCCGACGCCAATGCCGATGCGTCCGATCTCTCCAGAGCGTTGATAAACACTGTAGTGCAAGTCGAACCACATTTCGATCAAACGCTGAAAAGCTAAACACAAATATAACGAAGCAAAACCTGTGAGACCCGGGAGCAGCAAGCCACCGACCAAAATCGGTACCGCCGCCAGGAAAGAAAACCCGCGTAGACGTGCGTAGGCACTCCAAGCAAAGCGTCGAGATCCATCCATCACCAACGCATGACGGACATGCCAATTAGCCAATAACACCACGGGGGTAATAAGTGCTAAACTATAGCCATAAATGCCAACGACGCTCGCACCAAACATATGCGCGATAAGCATGACCTGCGCCATTTGCGCGCTCAGTTGGAGAACACTGCCCAAGACATGCGTTACCGGACTTCGCGGTGCGGCAATCACCATTCGATGCACGAGAGTTGGCAATCTCATCGTAACCGCAGACGGCTGACATGCATCATGAGCAATATGATGATGGCAACCACTATTCCCACTGCCCCAGCGATTTCATCCCCCCACTCAAACGAGCGATCCGCTTGCCCAAGCTGGACCAATTCATCAGCGATGACAACTAAAACAGCAACGGGAGGACCAAGCCACGACCCGATTGGCGTAAAAATTCTTCCCGCCCATGCTGCCCATAACGTCGTCGTCAAAGCAACCGTGGCGTGCAAATGCGCGTCAGCGCGCAACCACAACGGCGCAACCAAGGGATCGACTCCATACAACTTTTGCAGTGCTCCGCCCAACGCCGCGCCTCCGCCACACCACTCGGCAAACCATGTCAGGATCAACAGCGCGGTAAATATCCACCAAGCGATCACCCGGCGATAGCGCGTGCCGTGACGATCAGCGACATGCGCATCGCCAGCAGCCCAGCTCTTTTCTAGATCACGTAGGTTCTTGGTCACAGTCGTGAGCCTAGGCGCACGCCCCACCTAGTTGCAAGCCCCGAAATCATGGCGGCGTGACAACACCTTTTACCGCAATTGACCGCATTTGCCTTCACTCACTTGCACGTCATATCCTTGGAGCTTACCTTTGGATGATGACAGGGGCCAACAGGCATGTGGCAATGACTCAATCACCAATTTCACCCTTCGCCTTGCCCGAAATCCTCTCCGCGATCCGCCGACGCTGGATCGCAGGAGCGTTGATTGGTGCGGTCGCCTTTGCTGCGGTGATGTTCCTCGCCTTCCGCTCCGTTTCGCTCTACGAGGCGACGGCCACGGTGACCATTAATCGCGAGCGCAAGCCGGTTGAATTTAAGGTCGATCGTGATTCTGGGGTGATTCAGGATAACTTGATTAATACCTATCGCGAGATGCTGCTCGCACGCGATGTGTTGGAGCAAACCGTTCCGCTGGCTGGGTTGCTGAGCAATCCGAGTTACGCCAACAGCAATGAGCCGGTCGAGGTGCTGCAAAGTCGGGTGACGGCGCGAACCGTGCGTTCGACCTATGTCATTGAGATCGCCTTACGCGACGAAGATCCTCAGGTCGCCGAATCGGCGCTGAAGATTTTGCTGGATGTTTATCTCGCCAAACAAGCGCGCTTGTCTCAAACACGCGGCGATCAGGCGCTGCGCTTTCTCAACGAACAAGTGAAAGAAGCGAATGAATCGCTGACCACCATGCGGGCAAATGAGGCGGCTTTTCGCGGTAAACGCGGCATTTTGAGCGCTGACCCCGATCGAAACGTTCATACTCAACGCTTAGAAGATCTCGCCCGACGTCAGGTGGATTTAGAACAACGCCTGGAAAGTCAGCGCAGTTTGGTGGTGCGCTTGGATGCCGCGAATAAAGAAATCGATCCGCTACGCCGACAAGCCATTTTGGTGGAGATCCCAGAAATCGGGCAAAGCGATTTGGTGATGATCGTGCGAGCTATGATTCTCAAATTCGAGGGCGAAGAACGCATGTTGTCGGAAAAGTACAAAAATCTTCATCCGCGCATGATTGAATTGCGCAGTCATTTAGCGACCAAACGTCAGCAATTAACTGAGTCGATTAATAGTGCCACGGATGGCATTCGCGCGCGTGAGCGTGACTTGACTGCACAGCTTGCCGGAATGAGCACCGAAATCGAAACGGCCAAGGGCACGCTGGCCGCGTACCGTGAATCGTTGCTGGAGTTACGCACCTTGGAGCAAGATCGCGCGACCAAAGAAAAAATTGCTGACCAAGTCGCCGCACGCCTGGGCGAAGAAACCATCACCACCCGTCTGGAGGTTCCTGACCTCGCGCTGACCATGGCGCCCAAAGTTCGCAGCGAACCGGCGACTGCACGCAAAGGACCGTTTTTTGTCCTCGCCTTGGTCTTAGGTTTGGTGGTCTTCGTTGGTGCTTGTGTCACGGTCGATTTGATTGATCGCCGACTGACGGGCGCGGGTGCAGCAAGCCGACTGACGGGCCTGCCGGTGCTCGGCACGATTCCCCACGTGCGGCGTATGCCCGCCTTGGTGAACGAACAAACCTTGACCAGCGGCACGCTCGCCGATGCCGTGCGACATTTGCGAACGGCGCTGCGACTGGCTCTAGGTAGTGCTCCTGAATGCCGCATTTTAGCCGTCTGTTCGGCTTCCCCAGGGGAAGGAAAGAGTACTATCGCCACTTTGTTAGCGGCGAGTTTAGCGGCTGCGGGATCGCGCGTGCTGTTGGTCGATGGCGATTTACGACAACCATCGCTGCACGACTTCATCGGAGCACCTGGCGCGCCAGGTTTTACTGAGCTGCTCAGCGGAGCCAACGATGTGGCGCCTGCCTCAACGGAGATGCCCAACCTCGACTTTCTGGCCGCTGGCACTTCGCCAACCAATCCAACCGAGCTGCTGCATAGCCATTGTCTACCGGAATGGATCGCGGTCTGCCGCGAGCATTACGATTTCGTCATCATCGATACTCCGCCAGTGGCCAGCGCGCCCGATGCCTTATTACTTGGTTATTATGCTGATAACTTACTGTTCGTCGTGCGCGAAAGAGTCACTGATGAAAACTCACTGACCGATGCGATGACGCGCATTCGTCCACTCGCCGAGCGCGTTCTCGGAATGGTCGTCAACGGCGACCATGTCTCCGCGCCAAGTTACCGCTATGAAACCGTACCCGTCATCGAACCAACCAAAGATGCGGGGACGGTATGAACCTGTGGTCACACATCATCACTGCCGCGTTCATACTTATTGCCAGCTGTGGATGGGGTGGCGAGGCGACACCGAAAGTTCCCGCAACTTCTCCCACGAGCACGCCGACTGAAGTCAAAACTGATCCGGCGACTGCTGCCGTCGCTCCTGTCGCTCCCGCCGCCCCAGTCGCCCCAGTCGCCACGAATGATCCCACCTACCGACTTTTTGTCGGCGATATGTTGCGCATCGAAGTCTACGACAACCCCGATCTTTTCCGTTGGCTACGCGTTCCTGCTGGTGGCGTCGTCACCTATCCGCTGATTGGCGACCTCAAAGGATTGGTCGGGCGCACCATCGAAGATCTCAGCGCTGATATTCAGCGTCGTCTGGAAGCCGATTATCTGCATCGTGCGGCGGTCACGATTACCGTGACCGACTACGGCCCACGTGAAGCGTATGTGATGGGCAGTGTCGCCGTTCCTGGTCCTGTCGCATTACCGCCAACCAGAAAATTGACGGCGTTGCAAGCCATCGGCGCAGCGCGCGGCTACGTTGAAGACGCCGATCGCGCCGCCACTCATGTACTGCGCGACGATCCATTGCATCCAGGCCGCAAACTCATCGTCCAAACCGGCGGCGGTGAAGAGGGAAAACTCGACGACGCCGTCCTGCAACCCGGTGACATTGTGGTCGTCCCACGACAAGGCCGCGTCTATATACTCGGACAAGTGGTAAAACCAGGTGCTTTGAGCATGCCCGGTCAAGAAGCATTAACCATTTCGCGCGCCATCAGTTTGGCTGGCGGATTCGAACGCTTCGCGCGCCAGAACGAAGTGCAACTTATCCGCAAGGGCGGAAAGCCCACCATCGTTGATCTACGCGCCATTCTTGCTGGTGCTAAGGACAGCGAAGAT
>JAYVSL010000224.1:0-4798 GCA_043775355.1 Planctomycetota bacterium | reverse complement strand
TTTACGAACGCTGAGCGTGAACAGCGTATGGCTGGTTGTATACGTGCGACTTTTCAGAAGACCATTGCCGATTTCGGTGTGTCGAGTCGATTCGTTTGTGACGCCCTTTCTTCGAACGCCACTAAACGGAAGCCTTACCGACGCAAACCTGCTGGCACAAACTCAGGATCCGATGCCTCAGCAACCGCTAGGCCGATTTGGAATTCCATCGTTAATTTGGGCACTGGGCTTTGATAGCCGGTTAAACAATCACGCAGCGCTTCGACTGCGGTACGATTGGCGGTGCGCGATAGACGATAGCCCTTCACCGCGATGGCTTCGGCGGCGCCAGGAGTTAATAAATCCGGTACCAATGAGATAATCGTCGCGGCTTCTTCGTCGCTGAGGATTAGTCCACGGCGTTTGCTGAGCGCACGCAGCAGACGCAAACCCTGCTCAGGAGTGGTGGTGGGGAAAATAGGAATACGGACGTCGATGCGGCCTGGGCGTTTGAGGTCGATCTCGATTAAATCAGGACGGCTGCTGGCGAGAATCCAGACGATCTTGCCGCGATTTTTACCGTTCGACATCTCTTCGGCCATCATGGCGTAGATGCGACCGCCAATGCCGCCGGCATCGTTGCCGCCTTGGTCGCGCTTGCCTAATGCTTGGTCGGCTTCATCGATGAAAACAAAGCAGCGACCGAGGGCGTGGATCAGACGAAAGATCTTTTCGAGATTCCCTTCGGTGGAGCCAACCCATTTATCGCGAAAATTCTTCAGCTTCACCACCGGCACTCCGGCTTCACCGGCTAAGCATTCGACTAAGAATGTTTTTCCGGTGCCGACCGGGCCACAGAGCAAATATCCCATCGGCATCGCCTGCAGATCACCTTGCCGCCATAAAATAATATCCTGGCGCAGCCAATTTTTAATCGCGTCGCCGGCTTCGTAATCGTCAAGCGTGCGGGTGGAATCGATGAACTCGATTAACCCGGCACATTCGCGTTCGACCATACTTTTTTTGATGGTCATTAAATCTTTTTCGGCGAGCGGCTGATTCTGATACTCACGCGTTTTCAGCAGCGCTTCGACCGCGCTGAGCGTGGTGCCGACCAGCAAACCAGCGGGCTTGTCCAAGGCGCCGGTAAACGCGCTCAACGCTTTGGGAAAACGCGGCGCGAGCACGGTCAGCGCCATCGTCAATTCACCCGCCGTTGGCAGCGGAATCCGCACTGCCGTCGCACGAGGATTCGCTGCCACTAAGGGATGCAGATCGGTTAAATTATCCGCAGTTAAAAACGTCGCGGCCGCGTGATTCGCGATCGCGCCATCACTCGCCCAGTCGCGGATCAGGCTGGCGATGGCGCTGGGATCTGGCGCGCCATAGGACGCCGCTGGCACGATCAGATCCGCTGAATTCATCAACACGCCGACCTGCACGCGGCCTTGGCCGAGACGTTCCAAGTTAGAAACATAACGCAAATAATGCGTGATGGTTTCGACCGCCTCACGCGGGGCGCGCGGTAATTGCGGCGACTCCTTCAGACGTGGCCATTTCGCGATGATCTCACCACCGCGTTCAACGCGCAGGCCGTTGCCAAGGTCATAACTGAACACCACGTCAAAACGCGGCAGCATCACTTTGATAAGGAAGTCGCTGAGCGTGCCCATTTCGCCGTCGCCCACCGGCAAAACCATGCGATCATGGACATTGCCTGCGAGAATAAATTGTGCCGTAGCACCACTTTCATAAGCGGTGATCAGGTCATTGGCCCAGGCAGGCAAGGCGATGGTCATAAGGAATAGTGCCACGGTTCGGCGTGCAGAATGCAAAAGTGGGAACGGCGCTGAACGCGCAGGAATTTATCCGGCCTGCGGTCCCATGCTTTTCGGTGCGGCTTGGCCAGCCGCTGTCGTTGGCGCTGCCGCTGGGGCGATAGCATCGAAGGCGATGCCTTCTTTCGCGGCAAAGTCGGCCAGCGCCATGTCGGCTAAGGCTTTTTGTTCCGCTTCCTTAATATTCACCTGGCTCATATCGAGCGAATCGCGAGCAATACGCGCACGACCAGCAGCTTTGTTGCGCTCGTCTTCGACCATGTCATGCAAGCGATTCAAGGTATCGCCAGCGCCGCCAATTTCCGTGATCATGCCGCTCGCCATTTCTGTCATTTCGGCCATGGCTTTTTTCATCTTCATATCTTCGATCGCGCCCTTGAGCGATTCCATCTTGGCTTTTGCCGCGCTGATGGCGATGTCGCGGGATTTCATCAAATTCTTATAGGTTTCTTCCGCCTGCTGAAGCTGCGTGCGATTTTCTTCAAGCTCACGGGTCACCGTCTGCAAGCGCATGGCGTACTGCGCGGCAGCATCGCGACTGCCAGCGCGCAAATGCGCGGTGGTCTTGGCCCGTAGATCGCGCTCCTCAGTTTCGAGTTTTTTCACCTGCCCCATCAAGCGCTCGCACAGGCCAGCGTGCGATGCCAGACCTTGATTATATTGCGCAATTTGTTTGCGCAGATTCTCCTTCTCGACTTCCAGCAGCGCTTCAGGATTGCGCCGCTCAATGCCAGAGACGAAGAGGCTCAAAAAGCCTTTAAAGATATTAGCGATCCGGTTGAACATCGGCTTTCTCCCAGTGGCGCAGAATGGCCCCCTCCGTTCAGTGAGCAAGGACTGCTCCGCGAAGAGGCGCGAACTCGCATATTTGTCGTATGACCTGTAGTCCGTAGCAGGTACTCGGTAGCCGCACCGTTCACGGCCAACTGTCGCCAATCGACTGCCGAACGAGTGCTGATAGATCTTTGACCATGCGCCTGATTTACATCGGTTTCTTGCTCATGCCGCTGATGACCGCGATGACCGCGATGACTGCGGAAGCACCGGATCTGAGCCAGATTCCTGCCAGTGCAGGAATTTCGACGCACGGCGAAATCACCAGTTGGCACGATCTCCAAATCGTTGGGACGGATAGCCAGCGTCATGTCATGGTGAAATTCGATGGCCAACGCATCGCCGTGGCGCGCGCCCTGGTCGAGCATGACGATGGCGAAGCTGCCAACGAATTGCCCAAGCTCATAAAACGCGCAACTGCGGCAGAAATTCCGCTGAGTCATCTGCGTTTAGAACGTGGCCTGCTGACCGGCATTCATTTACGCGGCAGCAATGAACTCGTGCTTGGTAATGGGATTCTCGTTAGCGAAAAAACGAGCCTCGATCAGTTACCTGCCCAGCGTGTGGCGCTGAAAGAAGCGGCTCACGCTCTGGCGGAGTCATTGAGCACGAGTTCGCTCAGTCCCTTAGCGCAAAGTGCTCTACGGAAAATTCTTGCTCAGCTCGACCAATCTGCGTCCGCCAAGGATGATGATTTCAGTCCTGAACTTGTCCGTCACTTGCTTCGCAACGACTGGTTGGCGAATGATTTCACTACGAACGTCGCCTATGCAAATTTACGTCACGCACTGGTGCAGGCGATGACTCTACAAAAAGGCCAGACCTTTCGTGGCGACGGCATGGCTCTGGTTGAATGGGTCAACGCGCTGAAAAATCGCGTTTTTGTGCTGACAACGCCCACTGGTAACTCGCGGCTACAGAATCACGCGCAATCTCCCTATGATGCGCCAACCAGTGCGCCAACCAGTGCGCCGACAACCCGAATGCTGGTGCAGTATTTTCCTGCAGAGGTTGATCCGCTGACATCCACTTTGCCAACGCGTGCCGAAGTTTGGTGGGGACGCGAGCGTTTGGCGTGGTGGGATGCGCAGAGCGGTTTTTCGGCGGATGTCGCCCGCTGGCGCACCGTGCTGCCGGATAACGGTGACGGGGTCGGCGTCCAAACTATTGAAGAATGGCGACCGCCACATCTGGTGCTGAGTGACCCCAATGGTGCGCTTACCGCTCTCTGCACCATGCATGGAATGCTACGCCCCGCAGTAGCGGGCAACCATGATGATCAGGAACGTTTTCTTGCTGACGCCGCGCGCTGCTTGCCTGATGCCAAATACCTTGACCTCATCGGGCAATATTTATTTAGTTATGTGCATGATAGCCCTGATCCACAACGCCCCGAATTGATCGGCGTGCATGGCTTTTCTGGTGACATTCATCAAACCGTCGAACAGACGGTCAAAACGGTTTGTGACGGACAAATGCGCGGCGACTGCGACGATTTGTCTGAGGTTTACCATCATCTGCTCACTCGTCAGGGACGCTTACCGCACATCTTTAGCTTGCCGGGTCATGCGGCTTGCGCGTGGTCTATCCATGAAGGCGATCTGTGGAAAACACGCGTTCTGCATACCGGTCAACCTCTTGAATTTTCTGCGGACACGCTGGAGAAAACGCTCGCTCAATTATTCAAACATTTCGACCCGAATGACACCAACAGCGGAGCCACGGTTTCGCTGTTGCTGCGTTTTGCGGGAGAAAATACCCGTTCTCATTGGCGACTCGGCAGTCGCATCATGTATGACCAGGAATACGCGCAGAAGATGATCGCCGTGCAACGCGATTGGTATTTTTATACGCATGCACATGCCATCGCCACGATGCAGGGGATGATTGCCGCTGGCGACAACGACAACGCCAATTGGAGTGAGTTGTCAGGCCTTTACCGTCGCACGGGACAATGGGCCGCCGCGATGGCCGCCGAGCGCACCAGCCTTGCGCTACGCAAAGATCCGCTGGAGCGCCTTGATGCGCAATTCACTGTCGTTTCACTGCTGGCTCGCGCTCATCATGTCGACGCTACTCTGCGCGAAGCGCACGCGTTGCTCCGCTCACTTGATGATCATTTTACGGATCAGCCCACCGTACGAATG
>JAYVSL010000223.1:0-8583 GCA_043775355.1 Planctomycetota bacterium | reverse complement strand
CGCCGGTATGGACGGCGCGCTGCCCTCCGTCGTTGGCGGCCTGATCGACATTCCACTGATCGCCTGTCCAACATCGATCGGCTACGGCGTCGCCACCGGCGGCCACACCGCGCTGAATACCATGCTCGCTAGCTGTTCCCCAGGCGTCATGGTGGTGAACATCGATAATGGTTTTGGCGCTGGTTTTGCAGCGGCGACGATTGCGCAGTTGGTGGCACGAAAAGTGGCGGGGGGAACCGCCTGACCAGAGGTGCGAGTCCTCTTTTGAAGAGCAACCGAACGCACACGGTGCTCGCTGCTGCCTTCACGGTGTCTTGCATTCTGCCATGGAAGACCTTCACCCCCAGGGCGGTGATACCATGAAAATCCTTCTTCACATGACGGATTTTCATGGTACTACTTTGCCGCATGATCCTCCGTCGCACCTTCTTGAAACAGGTGACCACCGCGCTGGCTCGCAGCCGGGTGGTGATCTTGGCTGGGCCACGTCAGTGCGGCAAGACCACCCTGGCGCGTGAGCTGGTGGACGAGGCCTCAGAAAACTACTTCGACCTGGAGGATCCGGCGGGCCTCGCTCGGTTGAACGAACCGATGACCGCGCTGGCACCGCTGACGGGCTTGGTGGTAATCGACGAGGTGCAGCGCCGCCCGGATCTTTTTCCGGTGCTGCGGGTGTTGGCAGATCGTCGTGGGACGCCAGCGAAATTCCTGCTTCTGGGTAGCGCTTCTGGCGATCTGCTGCGCCAGAGTTCGGAAAGTCTCGCCGGACGTTTGGAGCGCATTGACCTCAGCGGTTTCAGTCTGGGCGAAGTGGGCGCGAGCGCCGAGGCGACCTTATGGCGGCGCGGTGGTTTCCCGCTGTCGTACCTTGCCACGCGCGAAGCCGATAGCGTGGCGTGGCGCAAACATTTTATTCAGACGCTGACCGAACGTGATTTGCCGCAGTGGGGCGTGCGCGTACCGGCGGCGGCACTGCAACGTTTCTGGACCATGTTGGCGCACTACCACGGCCAAATCTGGAACGCCGCCGATCCCGCACGTGCACTGGGTGTGAGCGAATCTACCACGCGGCGTTACTTGGATTTGCTCAGCGATGCTTTCATGGTGCGCCAGTTACAGCCATGGCACGCGAATCTGAAAAAGCGTCAGGTTAAAGCGCCCAAGATCTACGTGCGCGACAGTGGTCTGCTGCACCACCTGCTGGGCATCGGCTCGGCCAAGGAACTGCTGCACCATCCCAAACTTGGGGCGTCATGGGAAGGTTTTGTTATCGAACAAGTGCTGGCGCACGAACCGCACGACGAAGCGTTTTTCTGGGCCACGCACCAGGGCGCCGAGATCGACCTACTGCTGCGTCGCGGCGATCAATTGCTGGGCGTGGAGTGCAAGCGTTCGGATGCTCCTGGCGTGACGCCGTCAATTCGCATCGCCATGGACGATCTAAAATTGTCGCGCGTGGCGGTGGTGTACCCAGGCAGCAAACGCTTCCCGTTGGCAGAGCGGGTGGAGGCGGTGCCGCTGGCGCAGCTTGCTGGCAGTAAACCGCTTTTTGCTGATGCGTCGTGAGCTATTGCCAACACGTCAAAGCGGAAAAGAGCTTCGCCCAGCTCTGAGCCGTATCGGGTCTTCCGCCCGCGAAAGAATCGTCAGCATTCCTCCGCATGAATACCATTTGGTTATTGTTGGCCTCTAACGTGTTTATGACCGTGGCGTGGTACTGGCATTTGAAAGCGCCGGCGACCATGCCGTTGGTGGGCTTCATTCTTATTTCATGGCTGATCGCTTTGCCAGAATACAGCTTGGCGGTGCCGGCCAATCGCATGGGCCACGTCAGTTTGGGCGGGTCGTTTAGCGCTCCGCAGCTAAAAATAATTCAAGAGGCGATTGCGTTAGTGGTGTTTTTAATTTTTTCACTGGTGGTCCTCAAAGAAGCACCGCGATGGCAGGAATATGTCGGCATGGCGTTGATCATGATGGGTCTGGGCGTGGCGCTATCGGGCCGCGCTGAACACGCGACGACCATGGTAAAACCAGCGATTGCAGAGGTGCAGCCGTGAAACCATTGCGCTGGGGAATTTTAGGAACGGGTGGCATTGCGCGAAAATTTACTGAGGGACTTCAGACGATTGCGGATCGCTGTCCGGTCGTAGCGGTGGGCAGTCGCTCGCTCGACCGCGTGCAAATTTTTTCAGCCACGATTCCTGACTGTCGTGCGCACGCTTCGTATCAAGCGTTGATCGATGATCCGCTGGTCGACGTGGTTTACATCGCCTTGCTGAATCACCAGCACGCCGAGTGGAGTATTCGCGCCGCTCAAGCCGGAAAACATGTGTTGTGCGAAAAACCGGCAGCGATGACGGCGGTGGAACTCGACGGAATTTTACATGCCGTTGAACGCGCCGGAACATTTTTCATGGAGGGCTTTCTCTACCGCTGTCATCCTCGCTGGGCGCGCTTACATGAATTGATTGCCAGCGGCACCATCGGCGAACTTCGTTTGCTGCACGCTGCATTTTGTTTTAACGCCGGAGAGAAAGAACGCTTGCTGTCGCGTGCTCAAGGCGGCGGCGCGCTGATGGATGTCGGCTGTTATCCACTCAGTTGGTTGCGTTGGATCGCGCGCGCTGAACCCACGTCCACCACGTGTTTGGCCACGCTGAATGCTGACGGCGTTGACCTGACCGCCAATGCGACCCTGCAATTTCCGGGTGGAGTCCTTGGCACCATGTACACCAGCTGCGCCGTGGGGCGCCACGTTTCCGCGACCGTTTTTGGTTCACGGGGAAAAATAGAAATCACCGAACCGTGGCGTTCAACTCCTGGCGAATCCGCGTTTATCGTCCATCGCGACAGCGGCGTCGAAGCGATCACCGTCGCGGACGATGGAATCAATACCTACGCTCGCGAAGCGCTGACGGTCGCTGCGCATATTGGCAATCGACAAGCACCGATGATGACCTGGGACGACAGCCGAGGACAAGCACGATGCCTAGATGCTCTGCGACATCAGGCTGGCGTGTGGTGGGATGGAGAACGTCGCTGATTTCTAGAGCACAAACTTGATGTCGAGCGTGCGCATCCAGGTATGTAACCCGGCATCTTGAATCGGTAAAACCAGGGCGTCGCTACCGCTGTCGTTGTGATGCGAATGCCACCATCCGGGTGGTGTGGTAAACACAGCGCCGGATTCCCAATCAGCTCGAACGGGATTTTTTACCGTGCCGTCGGCGTTGAGATCGGGTCCCATCAAGGTGTACGCGCCGTATTCTGCTGAAATGCACAGATCGAGTGCGACCGAGTTGTGACGATGTGGCTTCTGTATGGCGCGTGCTGGCAGGACGTTCAGCAACGACCATAGAACGGGCGTGATGGTCATGGTTGCGGAAGTTGCCTCATTACCGAAAAGAACGCCCATACGATTACGCTCGGCAGCGCCCGGTTGCTGACGTACTTGCTCCAGCTCGGCGAACATGCGTTCGCGACGATACAGCGTGGGTTTAAACCGTGGTACGCCGGGCTGCACTCCCAGATAACTCAGCAGCGGTTCATCATGAATCCAATACAGCGCTGCGTCGGTGGTGGCTTTATGATCGACCTCTGCGCCGAGCGGCAGCACGAACAGATCACCTTGTTCCCAGTCAATGGCACCAAAGCTGGCCGTGCTTTTCCCACTGCCACGAATGACATAAAATAATTGTGCGGTTGCCGACGCTTGCGTGTCGAGTGTTTCCAGGGCGTTAATATGCAAAAAATTCGCCATCAAGTTTGGGCTGGTCGCTGGCCAGCGAGTCCCCAGTTGTTTCGACAAATCGAAAGGGATGACCCGCGTGTCACCGGTACGATGAAGCGCTGAAGGGAAAACCACAAATGGCATCGGAGAAATTTGCGGATTCGCTGCCGAGGTATATTCAAAGAAACGTGCGCCCGCCTCCCAATCAATGGATGTACGTTTACGATACTGCGCGGTTTGCGACTGCGCGGTTTGCTGACGAGCATCATTGGTCATAAAATCCTCCGTGCTTGCGACTGCGTCGCAGAATGCAGCACGTTGAGCAACGCTCAATGGTCAGGTCTATGCGCAAGCAAAGAAATCAGGCTCTGCGGCGATTCGTGTGGGTTCAAGTTGATTGGAAAACGAAAGAAGAAAATATGGAATAGGAGGCGCGAAGACGCGGAGAACGGAGTAGAGGAAGAAACTTGCCAGAGAAAATGCGTCTTTTCCTCCTCTCATCTCCGCGTCTCCGCGCCTCCTGTTCGATTTTCTTCGGCTTTGATCAGTCCCAAAGACTAAGAAAAGACCCACGCGAAACGCCGCAGAGCCACAGTCTCTCAGAGAAAAAGAAGCCATCGCCACCACAAGGGCGACGATGGTTACTGTTAATACGCTCATCTTCGACGGGGGAGCCTGCTGCCAGATTAAGCCTCTGATAATGCCGTAATTCCTGGCAGTTCCTTGCCTTCAAGCAGCTCAAGCGAGGCGCCGCCGCCGGTGGAACAATGGGTGACTTTGCTGTCAGTGCCCCACTTCGCCGCTGCGGTGGCGGTGTCGCCGCCGCCGATGACGGTGATCGCGCCGGCCTGGGTGACTTTGACCACGGCGTCCATCGCGGCTTTGGTGCCGACGGCGAACTTATCGATCTCAAACACGCCGAGCGGGCCATTCCAGACGATGGTTTTTGCGCGGGCAATAACCGCAGCGTTTTGCTTGACCGTTTCAGGGCCGCAGTCGAAACCTTCCCAGCCAGCAGGAATGCCGGTTTTGTCCGTCGCTGCGCCGACGTTGCAGTCAGCACCAAATTTATCACCGGTGACGAAGTCGACCGGCAAATGAATTTTCACGCCTTTCGCTTCGGCCTTCTTCAGCAGATCAGCAACGATCTTCGCGCCTTCTTTGTCGAACAGGCTGTTGCCGATTTCCATGCCGAAGCAAATCTTTTTGAACGTGTACGCCATGCCGCCGCCGATGATCATTTCATTCACGCGGTCGAGCAGATTGTTGATCAGCTGAATTTTGTCGGCGACCTTTGCTCCACCAAGAATCGCCAACACTGGACGCTTCGGGTTGTCGAGCACGTGCGCGAACGCATCGAGTTCTTTCTTCAGCAGAAAACCAGCCGCGCGTTGCGGTAACTTGCAACCGACCATCGACGAATGGGCGCGATGTGCGGTGCCGAAAGCATCGTTGACGTACACGTCGCCAAGCTTGGTTAACGATGTACGGAAAGCTTCCACTTTAGCTGGATCGGCCTTCACCGACGTGCCGTCCTCATTCTTGATCTTGCCTTCTTCTTCAATGTGAAAGCGCAGATTTTCGAGCAACACCACTTCGCCAGGCTTCAGCGCGGCACAGGCGGATTCCACCGCTGGGCCAACGCAATCATCGAGAAATGTTACCGGACGGCCCAACAGCTCCTGCACTTTGGCAGCGATCGGTTTCAGGCTGAATTTATCAACCTTTTTGCCATCAGGACGGCCAAGATGGCTCATCAACACCACCGACGCGCCTTGATCGAGCGCATACTTAATCGTTGGCAGCGCCGCAGCGATGCGCTGCGTATTGGTAATCGCGCCAGTTTTTTTGTCCTGCGGCACATTGAAATCGACGCGCATCAACACGCGCTTGCCCTTCAATTGGAGCTGATCGATTGAGAGCTTAGCCATGGCGGATTCCTTCAAAAAGACAGCGCCGTGTTGCTGGCGCTATCGGGGAGGGCGGAGATTCCGGCGACCCTGCCATCAGACAAGAGGGGAGCTGGCGACCGCGGCTTATTTTACTCGCAGAGATTAACTCTCTGTGAGCGTGCAAAGATCCGGTAAATGGCGGTGTTTGCCGCCATGGTCTAAACCATACCCGACCACAAACGTATCGGGAATAGTGAAGCCAATGTAGTCAGCGCATTGCAGTCCATCTGGCACGCGACGAGTCGGCTTATCGAGCAACACGCACGTGCGCACGGTCGCGCCTTCTAAACCTTTGCGGACGGCCTGGAGCGTTCGACCGGTATCAAGAATGTCGTCCACTAACAACACCGTCTGTCCGCGAAAATCTGGGAGCGGCTCGACCTCGACCTTGCCGCTGCTGGTGGTGCGATTGCCGTAGCTGGATGCTCGCACGAAATGAAGTCGCAGGTCCGGCAAAGCGATGCAGCGCACCAAATCGGCGACAAAACAGTAAGCGCCGTCCAGCAACGCGAGCACGATGACGGGCTGTCCACCATGATCGCGGGTGATTTCGTCGCCTAATTCGCGCACCCGACGTTGGATTGCGCGGGCTCGTAACAGGGGTTTCAGTGTCGTCTCAGGCATGGTCGTCACAGCATGCAATGCGGTTTTTACCGTGCCAGATGCTGTTTGGGCGATGGCTTGTTCTGCTCGTCGGTGTTCCGTCAACGCCTAACAGCGGTTCATTCCGGCCCGCCATGTTTCTTGCCGACTATTTCTTTCTGTTGAAGTCGAACGTGCGAAAACGCGTGAACGTAGCTTGCCCAGTTGCGATCCGTCCTAGCATGCGCCGCCCCGCCTGGGAGGCCCATGACGTCGTTTACTAGCCGAGAACTTGCCCTGCACGCCGTACGCATCGCCCTTGATAAGGGTGGTGAAGATCTGCGTTTACTCCAACTGCCAAAAGGCAATGGCCTCGCTGACTTCGTCGTCATCGTCAGCGGTCGCAGTGACCGCCAGGTCCACGCCATCGTCGAAGAGATCTATCGCTTCTGCAAACAGCAGAAGGTCCCGCGGATGCCCGTCGAAGGTGAAAGCGGTTGGATGTTGGTCGATTGCATCGACGTCATCGTGCACGCTTTCGAAGAAGACAAACGTGCGCTGTATGGCCTCGATCACCTGTGGCCCTTAGCGCGCACCATCGCCTACGAAAAAGAATTGGCCACGCTGGTCGACCCAACCAAGGCGATCGCCCAAGAAGAGTGACCGCCCAAGAAGAGTGACCCTCAACTCCGATGTCCGCCTTGATCAAGAATTTTCACTTCGTCGGGCGTCTGCCTCTCGACATCGGACATCGGACATCGGACATCGGACATAGAAATGTTTAAAGCCCTCGGCCGTTTTTTTACCAAGATCAAAGAAGGACTCGCCAAAACCCGTTCGGTGGTTGGTGGAGCCCTGCGTCGTTTGATCGGTAAAGGCCGCACGATTGATCAAGCCTTCCTCAATCAATTGGAAGACACGCTGCTGCAAGCCGACATTGGCGTCACCAAGACCGAAGAGATTATCGCTGAGTTAAAGTTAAAATATAAAGCCGGCGAGCTGGCTCCTGGTGAAGAGCTGTTGGATCTGCTCAAGCGCAGCTTACGCGCTGAACTGCAAGCACCGGTTGAACAAGAACTCGCCTGGGCAACCAGCGGTCCTACCATCGTGTTAATTATTGGCGTCAACGGCGCCGGCAAAACCACCACCATCGCTAAGCTCGCCAAACGCTACAAAGATCAGGGCAAAAACGTGCTGATCGCCGCTGGCGATACCTATCGCGCTGCGGCGATCGAACAGTTGTCGATCTGGGCTGAACGCGCGGGCGTTGATATTATCAAAACTCACGACGGCGGCGACGCTGCTGCGGTGGCCTTTGATGCCGTCGCTGCTGCGGAAGCACGCAAAGCTGATTTAGTGCTGATCGATACTGCTGGTCGCCTGCACAACAAAGAACACTTGATGCGCGAATTAGAAAAAATTCGACGCGTCATTCAGAAGCGTTTACCAACTGCCCCGCACGAAACGCTGCTGGTGCTCGATGCCACCGCCGGTCAAAACGCCATCCAACAAGCCAAAGTTTTCGGCGCCGCCATGGGCGTCACCGGTTTAGTGTTAACCAAACTCGATGGCACCGCCAAAGGCGGCGTCACCATTACCATTCGCCGCGAACTCAAATTGCCGGTTCGTTTCATTGGCGTTGGCGAACAAATCGAAGATCTCCAGCCGTTTGATCCGGACGCGTTTATTGAGGCGATATTTAGTCCTGACGGGAATTAGCGCGCAGGCGCTGTTGCACTTACCTTCCATTCCATGTGTGGTAAAAGGGCTTTCCTGCTTTTAAGATTCACGCGGAGCCAAGCACATCGTCGGGGAAGTACGGGAAACGTCGTTCGCATCCCTCTCGTCGGTGGCCTACTCAATCATTATGAACGTGTAGCGTGACCGGCCATCAACTCGGACGCGAGCGGGAAAAATGCATAGAAATCGCCTGCAAAATCAAGTAAACGGAACCGGGCACTACGCCTCTGTTTTTGACGAACATTTTCGCTGCCCCTGGTGGCAGGGCAGCCTGCCAGTGTTCGCACGACCAACCACGGGCAAGCTGCCCGTGCCACGGAAGAACCGTCTTCTATCCCTTACGACCCTTCACCGCGATGGCTTCGGCAGCAACTGGAGTCAATAAGTCACGTCATCCTTTGAATGGCAGATCACGCCGCATCGATTTTATCGGTGCTCTTTTCTACAAACAGTGGACAACGATTACGAATCCACTGAAGACCTCGTTTAGCCGCTTCATCAGCACAGACTTTCGCGTGACCAAGAGCGCTGGTGAAGGCAAACATCCGCCAGCCGAGCATGGTCGCTAGCCAGGCGTCG
>JAYVSL010000222.1:0-25666 GCA_043775355.1 Planctomycetota bacterium | reverse complement strand
CGCACGGAGCTCAAGCGAGGTCGCATCGATCAACGTCCCCGCCCATTGGTATTGAATGCGATTGAGGCCTTTTTTCAGGATCAACGTGCGCGCTTCCTGGGTAGAACATCAAACCGCGTGATGAGTCCTGGAGGGACGACTGAAACGTGAATGACTCTGCGTGACGAATATCTGAAATGCTCCCGACTGTTTTCCGCAAAACCTAAACTCCCATTTTAGATCGCGGACCGCCAAAGTCCGAGTTCTTTTATCATCCGAGCATCCTCTTGAGCTCGGCTTCATCGATCACTGTGACGCCTAATTCTTTCGCTTTGTCGAGTTTCGACCCGGCTTCTTCTCCGGCGACGAGGTAGTCGGTTTTCTTTGATACCGAGCTACCGGCTTTTCCGCCGGCTGCTTTGATCAATGCTTCGGCTTCGCTGCGTCCGAGCGTTGGTAAGGTGCCGGTCAGCACGAAGGTTTTTCCGGCAACTCCGGCAACGGCGGCTTTCACGATTTGCTTGGCGGTCAACGACACGCCCGCTTCAGCAAGCCCTGCCAGCGCGGCCACCACCGCTGGCGCAACCAGTTGACGAAACACCGTTTCTGCCGTGGTTTCATCGACTCCGGGCATCGGCACGACGCCTAACGATTCGAGCTCGGCTTTTTCACCTGGGCGTAATTTCTTACGCACCGTCAGAACCGCCTTGCGTTCGCCAGCCAGATAATCACGAGCAAAAGTCAGCACCGTTGTCCAGTCACCAAAGCGACCAGCAAAATCTTCGCTGAGTTTATTTCCCAGGCCGTTGATTGCTAAACCCGCCAACACTCTGGCTAAACCTTGCGCCTTCGACGCGGTCAATGATGCCATCAGATTATCTGCATTCTTTCGCCCGAGCGTGCGCTGGGTTCCCTTAATATCATCTTCCATTTGCAGCGGAGCCAAACGTTCAGCACTTAAAGCATAGAGATGATCAGGACGAGTAACTCCTAAGTGATCGACCACCACGTTGACGACCGCCGTGCCAAGACCGCGAATGTCCATCGCATCGCGCGAACCGAAGTGGCGCAGACGTTCGCGCACCTGATCGGGACACGCAAGGTTAGGGCAGTAATGACTGACGTTTTCTTTCCCGCTGGGATCGGGGCGACGTTCTTCCACGACAACGGTGGCACAGGTCGGACATATGCTCGGCCACGGCAATGCTTTTGTTCCAGGTTGGCGTTTCGTCAAGTCGACCGCCACCACCTGGGGAATAATTTCGCCTGCCTTTTGAATGATCACCGTATCGCCAATCCGAATATCTTTGGCGGCGACTTCGGCGAAATTATGCAACGATGCGCGCGCCACCGTCGAGCCAGCGACAAACACTGGTTCCAATTCGGCAACTGGAGTCAAACGACCCGTTTTACCGACCTGAACCGTCACCGCCTTGAGCAACGTCGCGCGGCGCTCGGGTGGGAATTTATAAGCAATGCCCCAGCGCGGATGATGTTCGGTTTCGCCCAGTCGAGCATAACTCGCGGTGTCGTCGAGCTTCAGCACCATGCCATCAATATCGTGATCCAGTGTCGGACGAACGGTGGTGTAATGCAGGCACGCTGCGTACGCCGCCGCCATGCCCGCCACGCGCACCGATCCCGGATGCACCTCAAATCCCAGCGAGGTCAGCCAGGCCAAGCGTTCAAACTGCGACGCCGGTAATGACATGCGATGCAAACCCGGCGGCACAAAATAGAGAAAACTGCGCACGCCTTTGCCGCGCACCTCTTCGGCATCTTTTCGCTTCATCATCCCGGCACAGCCATTGCGCGGATTGACCAACGCTTTGTCGCCTGCCGCGATTAATTCACAATTCACCGCATCGAACGCCGCGCGTGGCAAATACAATTCACCGCGCACTTCAAAACGTCCACGCTCGGCCACCGTCACCGGCACCGCGCCAGATGCCTCCACCTGCGCGGTGATCACATCGCCTTCAACGCCATCGCCGCGCGTCGCCGCACGGACCAGTCGGCCGCCGTCATAAATTAAACTGACCGACATGCCGTCGATTTTCGGTTCCAACACCAACGGCAACAACGTTGCATCAGCAAGATCCAAATCCTTGCGCCGCGCACGTTCCCATGCTTCCAATTTTCCCCACGAAGTCCGTTTCAGCCGTTCCCGCTCAATCGGTAATTGCGCCACCGGCACGTCCTCACCTTCCACCACAAAAGCCCCAGCTTCGGTGTTGGCTTTTTCCAACGACAGCATCGGCTGATCATGACGCACCGTTTGAAAGCCATCGCTGTGATCACTGCCCGGTTTTTGCTGATGACGCTGATCGAGCGGAATATCCAGCTCATCCGCCAAACGTTCGTAACGATCTTTTAAGTCATCATATTCCGCATCGCTCAGCTCAGGTGCGGCTTTTGCATAGTAGAGCTGATCATGGTGATCCAACTCAGACGCTAAGCGGGCAAGGTCAGTCGTGCGCGGGTCATTCATGGCGGAAGACTCGCGCAGATTGAGCGGTCTGGAAGTCCGGAGATGTGCCCAAATCCGCCTACGGTTATTCGTGGGTTCTTCATGGCAAATTCCTGGACCATCCTCAGGGAACATAAAACCGTCCTGCATGGCCGACTGCTCGCCGCTGAGCTTCAAGGACAGCCCTGGCCCGTCGATACCTTCGATGCGACTGGTGCTTTGCTCCGTCCGATCACTCGTGACGGTCGGATCATCGCCGCGTATTCCGTCGGAGATGATGGCATCGACCAAGGCGGCAATGAAAAAAAAGATCTCGTTTTCCCGCTCTACGCCAAACCGTAGTCACCGTTTTTTCGCCTGATGTCCCCTGCGACGTGCACGCTTCCGCGCTACCAAACTTCCGTAACACTCAATCCCCATGCCCGCCTTCGTCTATCTCCTGCGCTGCCGTGATGATTCCTTGTATTGCGGCTGGACGGATGATTTGGCGCGCCGTCTCGCCACACATAACGCGGGAAAAGGCGCGCGTTATACGCGTTCACGCAAACCCGTACGTCTGGTGTGGAGCGAAGAAGTCAGCGATCGCAGCGCGGCGCTGAAGCGGGAATTGGCGATCAAACGCCTGACGCGGGCGGAGAAACTCGCCTTGGCTGGTTTGCGTCTGCGCTCTTTGTGTCCAAAAAAAGTGGGCTTGGCGAAACGGCGACGGCGGCCAGCATCCCGCGCATGAGTATTTTGCAGGACATGGCGCGGCTGGTCGAAGAGTTTCAGGAACTGCCGGATTGGGAAAGCCGCTACAAGCGCATCATCGCGCTGGCGAAAGAGCTAAGCCCGCTGCCGGAAGAACAGAAAACCGACGACAACAAAGTACGCGGCTGTTCATCCAGCGTGTGGCTGCACGCAGAACAACGTGATGGCAAAGTCATTTTCCTCGCCGACAGCGACGCAGTGCTAGTGCGTGGGCTGGTGGCGTTGCTGGTTAAAGTCTATTCCGGTCATTCGGCCAGCGAGATCCTTGCCGCGCCGCCTGATTTTATTGAGGAACTGGGCCTGAACGTCAATCTTTCTCCCAATCGCGCCAATGGTCTGACTGCGATGGTGAAGCAAATCATGATTTATGCGGCGGCGTTTACGGCAAAGAGCTGAGAACCAGAGCACCAGAGGAAGAGACCATACGTTACGTCAAAACGGCGAAATACTTTTGGGTGATCGTTAAAAAAGAATCTAAGAAGTTGTCTGGAAACGCAGAATTGAACAACAGTGCGCAGAGGGAAGAGACCCGCGAATTCATTGGCACGTATGGGTTTTTCTCTTTTCACCTCCCGCCCGATTGCGCCTCTGCGCCTCTGCGCCCTCCTGTTAAAACTGCCTTTCCAGATAGTCTCTAAGTCTTTCTCTGCTCTGGTTCTCTGGGGCTCTGTGTTCTATCCATCGCGGTTTTTAAGTTCACCCACGGCGATCCGTTTGGCCATACATCTTGCGGTTCAAATCCGGTAACGTCGCGGGCTTCGGTCACGTCGACGGCGGCGGTTTCCATGGGTTTGCTGGCGACGAACATCGCGCTGAAACGTGTTGCGGTGGGAAAATGTAATTCGTTTTCGCTGCTTCCCACCAAGAAACGGGCGACGTCGTCGTGGGACAACAGAATGCCGCTGTGCCATTTTTTTTCGCGTACCGTTTTCACTTCGTCGGGATTGCGTACTACCCAACCCAGGCGGGCACACACCACCGTCATACCATATAAACGCGCGTACATTTCGCCCATGACTTCGTTGGCGGCTTTAGTGAATGAATATAAATCATGCGGTGCCAGACCATCCGACACGCGAACCACCTGCGCATCCCAATCGTTCATTTTACCAACGCGAATGGAGCTAGCGATGATGACGCGTTCAACTTTTGCTGCTCGTGCCGCTTCGAGCACATGATACGGGCCTATCACATTATTGGGCACCAACTGAGTCACAAAATCTGCCTCTTCCGGAGTTCCTGCTAGGTGAATCACCACCTGACATCCCGCCATCGCCTCATGTAATGCCGCGAGATCGGTGATGGTCGCCAAACGTTGATCGGCTAACTCCGGATTTGCGACGCGATCGAATCCACGCACACGATGACCTCGGGCGATCAAAGCGCGGACGATGATCCGTCCGATGGTGCCAGCAGAGCCAGTGACGAATACCTGTTTGCTGATCATGGGGGAGCGTTCTAAAACCTTGCCCAGCACTTGTCACGGAGAAGACGCCGATGCCAGAGTTCCACCTGATTATACGCCGTTCGCTCGTCATGACCGTGGCCTTGCTGTTGGGCGGTTGCGGTGTGCGCTCGGTTGCTGAACTGCGACCGGCCGCTGACGCTGGTGAGATCAGCGCGCAAACCGAGTTAGCCGCGCGTTATGCCAAAGGCAGCGGTATTGATCGTGATCCGGTGCAAGCCGCCGCATGGTATCGTAAAGCCGCCGAGCAGGGTGACAGCGAGGGCTGTTTCCGTCTGGGGCTTGCTCTGCTTGATGGTGACGGCGTTACCACTGATAAAACTAGCGCCATTCCATGGCTCGAACGAGCAGCAAATGCTGAGCACCCGCGTGCGCAGTATGTACTTGGCTACGCATATATCGATGGCGATGGAGTCGAAAAGAATCCAGCTCAGGCCGTTTACTGGCTTGAACGCTCAGCAAAACATGGTTTTGTCGCCGCCCAATATCAGCTCGCCTGTGCCTATTATTACGGCGAAGGCATTCAACTGGATATGAATTTAGCAGTCGAATGGTTTCGTAAAGCGGTCAAGCAGGATGATCTTCCTGCCATCTATGCTTTAGGCATTTGCGCCATGAATGGCAAAGGAATGCCGACTGATACCAAAGCAGGTTTATTGCTCTATCGCCAAGCCGCCGAGCGCGGACATGCCGCAGCGATGACCAACCTGGGCTTCGCCTATTATGACGGTCACGGCGTCACCGTCGATCTTGCCACGAGTGCCGCATGGTTTTTGCGCGCGGGAAAAGCAGGAGATGCTCTTGGGCAATATCGTCGTGGTTTAGCGTATTGGAATGGTGACGGCGTTCCCCAAGACAACGTCCAAGCGGCTTACTGGTTCGCCGCATCTGCGGCTCAAAAATATTCAGATGGCCAATTGATGCTCGGTGTCTGTCAAATTCAGGGACGTGGTGTGGCCAAAGATCCACTTGCCGCTACGGCAAATTATCGTCTTGCTGCTGAAAACGGTAACGCTGCGGCAATGTATTATCTTGGTACCCGACTTCGCGATGGCCAAGATATCGAACAGGATTTGCCCGCTGGTTTAGCAT
The DNA here is from genome assembly GCA_043775355.1 of Planctomycetota bacterium. Lineage (GTDB taxonomy): Bacteria > Planctomycetota > UBA11346 > UBA11346 > UBA11346 > BOG-1363. The sequence goes on along the minus strand of JAYVSL010000222.1, from coordinate 19,910 downwards.
GGCTGCATAAAGCCGTCGACGCTGGTCACGCGCAAGCGACGAATGAACTGGGGCGTTGTTATGAGTTCGGTTGGGGGGTGGAGGAAAATCTGACCACTGCCGCCACTTGGTATCATCTGGCCGCAGCACGCGACAGCGATTGGGGGCGAACCAATTACGCGCGCTGCTTGAGTGAAGGATTAGGTGTCAACGTCGATGCACCGGCGGCCGTCGAATTTTTACGTATTGCTGCCAAGAATGGTTTTGGCGAAGCGCAATGCAATTTGGGCTACGCTTATGAAGACGGTGACGGTGTCACGTGTGATCCTGCCTTGGCTTTCCATTGGTATGAAACGGCGGCAAAAAAGCAGCATTCACGCGCGATGTACAACCTAGCTGCTTGCTACGAAGTTGGTCGCGGAACAGAAAAAAACCTGACCATAGCAATCGAATGGTATCGCCAATCAGCTAACGCCGGATTTAGTCTGGCAGCCTTTCGTCTTGGCCAGTGCTACGAATTCGGCATTGGCGTCGAGAAAAATCCAGCCACAGCATTCACTTGGTACAGTGCGGCGGATGAAGCCGATTTGCCGCAAGGTACTTGGGCGGCCGGTTTGTGTCTGCGTAATGGTTTCGGCACCACCGTTGATGAGAAAGCTTCGTTCGACTATTTTCAACGCGCCGCCAAAGCGCATTACGCACGCGCAGAATTTTATCTTGGCCTGGCTTATCTCCAGGGACGGGGTGTCGAAAAAGATCTGTCTCAGGCGGCTGCCTGCTGGACTCGTTCGGCCAAACAAAACCATCCGCGTTCAGCGTATCTGTTGGGACTCTGCTATAAAAATGGCGATGGCGTCGAAAAAAACCAAGACAGCGCGCTTATCTGGCTACGTAAAGCGGCTACCCTTGGTGAAGCAAGTGCCCAATACGAACTCGGCCTCTGTTATCTGTATTCCCGTGGAGTCAGCAAAAATCCCGCCACCGCTGCGGTGTGGTTCAATAAAGCCGCAGAGCAAAATCACCCTGAAAGCGCCTATCAATTAGCGTATCTGCTCTCATCTGGCGATGGGGTGGATAAAGATCAAAGCGCTGCCGCCGAGATGATGAAAATCGCCGCCGAAGGTGGCTTCGTTGACGGAGAAAATGATTACGGAGCGTGGTTACTCGAAGGCAACGGCGTCGAAAAAGATGTCCCTGCTGCCGTCGCATGGTTTCGCAAAGCCGCCGCGAAGGACCACCACAACGGGCTCTATAATCTTGGCCGCGCACTGGAAAACGGCTGGGGTATGCGCAGTGATACCACAGCGGCCCTCGATTATTACCGCCGCGCCAGCGCTGCCGGAAACACCCTCGCACCGAAGGCGCTCACGGCGCTGTTACAAAAGCTGGGAAATGATTGGGTACCGTAAGCCCTTTTCCAACTACGGTTTTTAGAATAAACGCGACTGATATTCTTTTCTAACTCCAGACTTCAACCGTTGGCGCGCTCATTCCAGGCAACCACACAATACGATCGGGTTGAATCGCTTCGCCGCGCGCGAAAGCCACGGTATTTTCCGCTGATTGCACTTCCATTTGATAGCGACCGTCGTGGCTACAGCTGCCTTGATGACAGCACAGAAAGACATTTGGCAATTTCGCCAGTGGACCGGTGTACGGTTCTTGATGGAAAACGTCGAGGGCGGCGCCTGCCAAATGCCCACTGACCAAAAGTTCATGCAGCATGTGTTCGTCGAGCACTTCGCCACGACAGGTATTGAGCAAGTAGGCACCTTTGCGCATCTGTTTCAGGCGCTCTGCTGAAAGAATATTTTCAGTGCGGCGGGTGTAAGGAAGATGAACGGTGACGGCAAGACTGGTTTCCAATAATTCATCGAGCGATACATAACGCACTTGGTGCTGACGCGCCCAGGCGTGATCCTCAACAATGTCATGAGCAATCACGTTCATACCGAAAGCACGAGCAATGACGGCCACCTGACGGCCAATGCGACCACAACCAAGAATTCCGAGGGTTTTACCTTGCCACAGGATGCCGGTGAAACGTTGCCATTTCCCCAGGCGTAAACCTTCGTGCGATTCAACAAAGCGACGACTTAAGCTAATAAGTAAACCAAATACTTGTTCGACCACACTGCGAGCAGGTGCATCGGGAGTGTAAGTTACTGCCACGCCATTTCGCATACAGAAGCCGACATCTAAACCATCCAGGCCCACGCCCACGCGAGCGATATGTTTCAGGCGCGGCAAACCGGCAGCGATGACCTCTGCTGGCAGTGGTTCGGTACCGGCCAACAACACGTCAACATCGCCGAGCAAAGCGGCGGTTTCGGCGGGTGTGTGTTTGCGGCGATGGGGTGATAGGCGAAAGGCAAATCCACCACGCTCAAGCACGTCAAGCGGATCACGGGTTGAAAGGCCGTAAGGATAACTGGAAATTTGGGTAGTAAGCACGGGGTGGGCATCGTGGATGCGCCGACCAAAAAACAACGCGGCACACCGCTTTCATCAGATATCGTGAGATATCATCCGATAGAAATGGCCGCGTTGCGGATTCAATACGGGTTCAATAAAATGAACCGCGTCGAATTATTGAATCTTAGCAATAACCTTGAGCATGCTGACAGCGCGCTTCTGGATCGATTCGACCGAAGCGGTCAACAAACGCAGAGTGGCCTTGGCCACGCCTGGGAGCTTAGGACGGCCAGGCTTGCCCTTGGCTTTTTTCTCTGCTTTGGCTGGAGCACCAGCTTTGGCTTTGTTACCGGCGCCTGGAGGACGGCCACGGCGCTTAGCGCCAACCACAACGGCTTTCATCGCTTTAGCTTTCGGGGCTTTACCACCACGGGTACCGGCTGAGGCGAGAACCGCTTCCTCACTTATGCCCAGGAATTTGGCGTATTTGCCGATGCTACGGCTGTTTGGAACTGCTTTGCCAGCCAAAACCGAACGCAGGGATGGCGCGCTGACATCGAGGGCGTTAGCGGCAGCAGCGGCGCTGAGGTTGGCGGACTTGATCTTGGCGGCGACGAGGGAAGACAGTGATGCCATGGAAGGCTCCTTGGGTTGGTGTTCTTCACCGAATGGTGAAAAAACGGGACGACGTTAACATCTAAAGTTAACACTGAGAGAAAGTGAGAGAAAAGTGAGAGCGGTTGTAATTGGCAAGATCAAGTGAGTTAGGAGTTAGGGGTTATCAGTAGTTATAAGGCAGTAGGTTTTATACGAGTTGCATAAGCGATATAAAAGCGATGCCAAAGAACGTGAGCAGAACGTGAGCAGAACGTGAGCGCAAAACATGTATTCATACGTGATCGTGGGATACTGATAAACCATAAAAAGTATTCAAGAACTTTTTGATCACACTCTTGGCAACTATTGAGATTAAATACATAGGCTCATGTAAAGATAATGAATTGAATATCCGCTGACCGCCGCGTTTCGATGTGATTCATCATCATATTCATGCCTCGCTGATCACTGAAATTTACTCCCTTTTATGAAGCTATGCGCCTTTTCCTGGAGAGCTGATGTCAATATATAGTTGCGTCTGGTTAATAGTTTACCACCTTCGCCGACCATGACGAATACATGGACTCGACGCAAACTCATTCTGTCCGGTTCCGCCGGATTATTATTAGCCGCTGGTTGTGGCCGTCAGCCGCAAGCTGGCCGCACGTCAACTGCTCCAACCAATCCGCGTGCCGGTGGCATTTGGTATGAAGTCGTCGATGGCGACACCCTTTCATCGATCGCTCGCCGTTCGAACACGACGGTTCAAACGCTGGTCGAAACAAATCAACTCTCCTCAAATATCTTGATTTCGCATTCCAAATTATGGATACCTGGAGCGTTCGCCGTCGGACCCGACCCGCTCGCCCACATAAGCGAACCGGATAACGACATCGTGCCGCCGCCCGTGACAGAGCCGGGTGACATTCGTGAACCCGATCTGCCGGAATTGCCGGGTACAGGCTACGTGCTGGTAAAGCGTTCACGTTGGACGAATAAACCTCCGGCAGGCAATAGCCGACCCATAGGGAAAGTTACTCGCATTACGATTCATCACACCGACGAACACGGTGGACTTGTTGGCTTACCTGACGTTGAAGTGGTGAAGCGGATCGAAAACTATCATCGCAATGGCAAGAAGTGGTGCGCCATCGGTTATCATTACCTAGTTGGCAAAGATGGCCGTGTCTATGAAGGACGTCCGAATTCGCTGCAAGGCGCGCACGTCTTATCGGAAAATGAAAACAACATTGGCATTTCAACTATTGGCAATTGGCATAAATCTCTGCCGTCGACGCGTCAACTTACGGCCCTCAAAGCATTCATCGAAGATACGCGCGATCGTTATCATGTCGGTGCCAAACGAATTTATGGCCACCGCGATTTAAACCAAAGCATCTGCCCAGGCGATGCTTTGTATGCGTGGCTGAGAGCGGCCTACCGCGCGTGATGCGAAGTCTCTGACGCCGAAGGTGGCGTAGAGATTTCCGTCGCTTTCGGTGACAAATAGAGCTGCGGACTCGCTGGTCGGCGCGTAATCCAGACAATCATGGCCGCTCCAATTACCAGCATCGGCATGGTGTACAATTGTCCTTTCGTCATCCAGCCCCAGAACACCGGCTGACCGAAATCTGGTTCGCGGAAAAATTCGCCACCAAAACGTCCGAGCCCATACAGGATGAGAAACAATGCAGTCGTCAGCCCAGGGCGCCGATGTTTTGCATGAATCGGCAAGAGAATAAGAAAAATAAGAAATCCTTCAAGCAAAGCCGCATAAAGCTGACTCGGGTGGCGTGGTAAAATATGATTCAGATACCATGCATGTAATTCATTCGGAGGTACTCCCACAGGAGGCTTTTCTCCTGATGCGGGAAAAATAACCGCCCAGGGAACCGTCGTTGTTCGACCCCATAATTCGCCATTGATGAAGTTGGCGATACGCCCCAAGCCGACACCCAAGGTTCCGGTCGCAGCCACGATGTCGCTGAGCACAAGAAATGATCGCTTATATTTACGACAGAACCAACCCATGCCGATAACCATGCCAATCATACCACCATGGCTGGCCATGCCGCCGTCCCAGACCTTGAACAAATACAGCGGATTTGCCATCAGATCAGAAAAACCATAGAGTAAACAATAGCCCACTCGCCCGCCCACGATCATACCCAAGCCGGAATAAAGCACGAAGTCTTGCAGCTCAGCGCGATTCAACGGAACACGACCCTGATCAACCCAGCGACAAGCAATGCGGTAGCCGATGAGTAAGCCAGCAAGGTACGCGAGGCCATACCAACGAATACCGATATCATGAAATGGTCCGATGCTGAACGGACCAATTTGAAACGGACTGTGGCCGATGCTGAACGGGCCGATCAAAAACGGACTGAGGTCGTGAACCCAATAGTCAGACATGCGTCATAATCCCGGGATAACGTGATGTTCGTCGCGGAAAAAAATCACTAGATGGAAAAATTTACTTCAGATGAGATAATCGTTCAAAGCTGTTCACTTACGCTTTAAGTCGCACAATGTCCCTGAAATAAGTTTTCGTGCTCCGGTTCCTGGGCGTTTTCAAGCAAGAATGGCACGATGCGTTCAAGCGCAGCTTTGGCTCCGCGCTCAAGTGGTTGCTCGATAAACCGATGTCCAACGCCGGTCAATACTGCCAAGGTGCTGACTTCATCGGCCTCAATCGCGCGCGCATGTAATTTCTGCGCCAACTTGGCTGGCACATCAGTATCGCTATCGCCATGCAGCAATAACAGCGGTGGTAAACTGGTGGCGAGCAGTTCCATCGGACTCAACAAGTGTCGATGACCACTGGCGAATTGTTCGAGCGCCTTGGCCACAACTGATGGGCAGCCCTCCCAATGTTCGAGGGTCGGAGTCACGCCACAGGCAACAACACCACGCACACGAATACGCGTATCCGTCGTTAGCTGAGATGCTGCCGTCAACGCGGTCAGACTACCCGAGCCGCTTCCCAGAAGAACAACCGTGCTGTCACTTCCGCCTGCGATGGCGCATTCATCGAGCGCCTTGCTGATGGCGACTTTGACGTCATCGAGTAAGTCCTGACCGTTGCGGGCTCCGTCACCAAACAGGCGATGGCCGATGGTCGCGGATGCAAAACCCAGCTCAGCCAAATGCAACGCCAACGGCCGCAAATCATGCGGACGTCCCTGCGACCACCAACCACCATGAAACAACGCGACCAATCCACGCGCGACCAATCGATCTGGCACCACCACGTCTATCTGTTGACGCGGATGTGAACCGTAAGGCTGGGCAAGGACGGCGTGTAATGCGGGCATGGGAGATCCAATGGATGATGCAGAAAACGTGAGTGGGCAGGATGGTGGATGTCCGATAGAGCGGTGCAACCGGAGGAACCGCAACGCTGCGGCTCCTCCGTAATGGACGAGCGGCGAGCGCTTTGTCATTATCCTAAACACAGCCCGGTCGAGCCGGAACCAAAGGTTCATGATCGTCTCGACCGGGCTGTTCGCTGTTGTTGCAGGGGCTTTCGCCCCCACACCCCGTGACACTAAGGCGCGAAATTTTTCTGCTGTCTAGAGATTTCGCACCTTAGTGTCACAGTACGTTATGAACATCGAACGGGAGGCGCGGAGACGCTGAGGTGAGAGGAGGAAAAGACTCATTCTCTCTAGCAAGCTTCTTCACCTCCTCCGATCTCCGCGTCTCTGCGTCTCCTGTTCGATGCTTTCTTCTTTGGCTGAGATTGAATCCACACGAAACACCGCTGAACCAAAAAAAGCATCCCCGCGTCGATAACGCGGGGATGCTTTTACTACCAACATTGTCGCCAAATGGTGGCGACTTTTGACTTCGTCGCGGTTATTCGCCGTCGCTTGCAGCAGGCGTGCTATCGAGCAGGTTGAGATTCGTGGCTTTAACCTTGGCCGCGATCTCGCTGGTGATTTTGGGATTATCTTTGAGGAACTGCTTGGAGTTTTCGCGGCCTTGGCCGAGTTTGACTTGGCCGTAGGTAAACCACGCACCAGATTTTTGCGTAACTTTGGCCAGGACCGAGAGGTCGAGCAAATCGCCGGTGTAGCTGATGCCTTCATTAAACATGATGTCGAATTCGGCTTTGGTGAACGGCGCCGCAACCTTGTTTTTCACCACTTTGACGCGCACGCGGTTACCGATGGTCTTTTCGCCTTCGGTGATGGAGGTCACGCGACGAATATCCAGGCGCAATGAAGCGGCAAATTTCAAGGCACGACCACCGGGCTGAGTTTCTGGGCTACCATAGACCACACCGATTTTTTCACGGATTTGATTGATAAAGACCACCGTGGCTTTGGATTGGCTGATAGCACCGGTGAGTTTACGCATCGCTTTCGACATCATACGTGCTTGGACGCCGACTTGGTTGTCTTCCATTTCGCCGTCGAGTTCGACTTTCGGCGTCAATGCGGCGACGGAGTCGACCACCACCACGTCGACCGAGTTGGAACGCACCAGCAAATCACAAATGTCGAGGGCTTGTTCACCGTAGTTTGGTTGGCTGACCAGTAAGTCATTGAGATTGACGCCAATTTTTTCTGCCCACGTCGGATCGAGCGCATGTTCTGCGTCGATGAAGGCGACCACGCCACCTTCCTTTTGTGCCTGGGCAGCGATGCTGAGCGCAAGCGTCGTTTTACCGGAGGATTCTGGTCCGTAAATTTCAACAATACGACCACGGGGAACGCCACCGATGCCGATCGCGAGGTCGAGGCTGAGGCAGCCAGTAGAAATCGAGCCGACTTCAATTTTTTCAAATTGGCCAAGGCGCATGATCGAGCCTTTGCCATACGCTTTATCGATCTGGTCAAGAGCCGCTTCGAGCGCCTTCTTTTTCGCTGGGTCAGTTGATGAATTCATCGAGAAGGCTTTCGCATCGCCGCTTTTTTCGGCTTTTTCAGTGCGCTCGCCTTTGTCGATTTTTTCCGCTTTGAGGTCGGTTTTGAGTGCTGGAGAGTTCATGGGGTTGGTCCTGGTACGAGGTGATGATGTGAATGATGTGAATGATGTGATGGTGAAAACTAGGCGATCGTGCGATAGACGAACGAGAGTGGTCCGACGATCTCGACACTAGCGGAGAGTGCCTTGTGCACGACGAGTGGTCGATATTTCGGGTTGGCTGGAATGAGCTCAATACGGTCGTCGTAGAAACGCACGCGTTTCAGCGTGGCTTCGCCATCGACCACGACCGCCGCAACTTGATTGTCGACGACTTGCCCACCGTGCTGAATAACGGCGTAGTCTCCGTCAAGAATTCCGTCGTCGATCATCGAGTCACCGCGCACCTTCAGGGCGAAACGGCCGGGTGATGGGGTGATGTCGCTGAGATATCCCGCATGTTGCTCGCTGGCCATGATGGGCACGCCGGCAGCAATAGCGCCGATGATGGGCACTCCTTTACTGGCAGGAGTGCGACCGATCGCCTCCCATCCGGCTTCCGTCAAACTGACGTTGCGCTTTTTTTCGCGGTCGGCGTGCAGCAAGGCTTTGCGCACCAGCGCATCGACATGCTTGCTGACCGCTGAGGGGAAGGCGTAACCGAAGTGGATGGCCACCTCGGCTCGACTGGGCTGTCGCCCCTCGTTCTGCGCGTCGGCGAAGTAGTGGAGGATCTTCGACTGTTGGGGAGGTAGTGCGCGGCTCATGGCGGCGGACTATGGGGCGGTGCTGACACCTGTCAATACAGACACTATTAAACTAAGAGTGAGTCTGAACGGTCCTTCGACCGGGTGAGCGAAACATAGATCGTATGAGCGTGGAATCGTCGCTGAGATTGCTCGTCCGCATCAACCTGATGACCACTGCAAACTCAACCACACGTTATGAGGTTGAGCGCATTTTCCTGAGCCATTCGACCATTTTTTCAGTCGCCAATGATGGATGCTGCGGGCGATACATCAGACGAATGGTGCGGACTACTTTGAGATCGCGAATGTGACTCGATCCCAATTCCATGCCTTGCACGCAACCATCGGGAATGATGCCGAAACCGAGGCCGGCGCGAACCATGGCTTTGATGACCTCAACATTGGCCAATTCCAAAACCGGCGTGAACGGCAAGCCGGCTTTGGCAAAAGCTTGATCAATCAAGGTGCGCACCGTCAGGCCTTTGGCGAAGGTCACCACACGACGCTTAGCTAAATCAGCCATTGATGTGGGCACTTCTTTGGTTGGCAGATTCGGCGGATAAACCACCACTAATGGATTTTGAAATAATCGTTCACTGGTGAGTTTCGGATGTTCAGTGGTGCCAACCGCGACGTCGAGTTCGTCAGCCAGTAACATGGCCATAAGGTGAGGACTTGATTGGCAGACGACCTTGACCTCGACTCGCGGATTTGCTTGCACAAACCCTGCAAGAATTGGCGGCAGCGTGTAGATACCGATGGAATCAACGGTGCCAAGACGCACGACGCCGGCGACTTCACCTTGGCGTGAGCGCACGCGTTCTGGTAATGCTGCCAAACCGACAAGTAATTCGTGAGCGCCTTCGGCAAGGATTTCACCTGCTGGTGTCAAACGCGCGCCCTGCGAAGTGCGCTCAACCAACACCACTTTTAATTGACGCTCAAGTTCTTGAATTTGTCGACTAATGGATGGTTGCGTCAAACTGCGCGCACGCGCAGCGGCGCTCAGGCTCCCGTGTTCCGCAATGGCAAGCAAACTGGCGAGGGCATGTGGCGAGAGATCAGGGACCGACATGGTCGACAGATTAGCGACGAATACATGCGGGGGAATGGGCACGTCGAGCGAACCGCGTCATTGCACCGAAATCTCCATTGGAAAAGAACTCACTGGCCACGCCCGTCACCAACACGACAACACCGCCATGCGTGAACTCAAAGACATGACCGTGGCTATCACCGGCGCCAGCGCAGGCATTGGTCGTGCGCTCGCCGTTGAACTTCACCGTCGTGGTGCACGCCTCGCGCTTGCCGCTCGACGGGTCGAAATGTTGACCGAGCTGAATCGTGAACTGGGCGGCAATCATCTGATGGTGCGAACGGATGTGTCGCAGGCAGATGATTGCACGGCGTTCATCAACGCAGCACAGACGCGCTTTGGCAGGATCGATACGTTGGTGTGCAATGCAGGTTACGGCATCATGCGCACGGTCGCTGAAATGACCCCAGCGGAATGGCACGCTCTCTTCGCGACCAATGTCTATGGTACGACCAACTGCATTCGCGCGGCGCTTCCTGCCATGAGCACACAAAACGAGCGGCACGGTTGGCGTGGTCAAATGATGATCGTGTCATCGTGTTTAGCACGTCGTTCAGGCCCAGAAGTCGGTGCGTATGCGGCAACGAAAGCGGCTCAATTATCGATTGCTGAAGCGCTGCGTTTGGAACTTGCTGAGCAAAGAATTGCAGTGACCAGCGTGCATCCGATTGGTACTGACACTGAATTTATCGAAGCTGCAGCAACCATTGGCGGGCGAAAATTTAGCCGCGATTCCAACGAGCCGGTGCAAAGCGCGACGACCGTCGCAGAGCACATGGTGAAAGCGATTATGCGTCCACGCCCGGAAGTATGGCCGTATCCATTAGCGCGGTGGGCGTTCGGTCTGGCGACGTTATTCCCCAGCATGACTGATGGTGCTATACGACGACGATGGCTGCGAAGTAAATCTTCTCTCCCGAGCTCGACTCCAAAGCCGTGAAAATTGCGCCTGATTCTGACGCTCGATATTCCATTAATCGCCGTCTTCCATCGACGTTAAATAACCAACCATCGCGCCTGCAACGACGAAGAGCGCTACCAGTCCGGGCAACGCTGCAATAAGCTTGCCATAACCAAATTCCGTCCGATTGACCGTCAATACCAACACAAATAATCCGCCAAACACCATTATTCCTCGCGCAACGCCCCAGCTACGAACGAACACCACGGCCGCTGCCAAGCCACCACCCAAAACCGTCAGAGTCAGTGGCCACCAACCCGATATGGTCAGCCATGACTGCAGGCTCCCTTGACTCAATGCCCCAGCGGCTGCTAGGCTCACTCCTGGGATCACGACTCCTGCAGACACCGTCACCAGCCAATACCACTGCCGACGAATCCGCCAGCGACGTGCGCGAATCACATCTTGTTCGATGCGCTCAGCATGTTCGCGCGCTAGGTCTTCTGGTGACTTTGCTGGTGGGCGCTGGGGGAATTCAGCCATAATGCATCACCACGTCCGTTCAATGTGAGCTCAGTAAACGCATGCTTCCGCAACATCCTTGAAGTGGTGATCCGTTTTCAACAAATAGGCTCCTCAGAAAGTCGCCGCATAGGTTGCGGGATCCTGTGCGTGCATCGCCAAATGCCGACCTAGGCTGCGCCGCCAATGGATTTCTACGGTCACACCTTGGATGAACTGCGCACGTGGGCGACCGCTATTGGTCTGCCGGCGTTTCGCGCCAGTCAATTGTTTGCCGGGCTTTATCACAACGAGGTCAAAGACTTCGCTGATATTAAAGGACTGCCGCGCGACTTGGCTGAGCGTTTAGCGAAGGATTTTTCACTCTTTCCCGCCAAAGAACATACGCGTCAGCGAAGTCGCGATGGGACGATCAAATCGTTGCTGCGTTTGGCCGACGGCAAACTGGTCGAATGTGTGTCGATCCCAACGGCTGATCGCCACACGATCTGTGTGTCGTCGCAAGTGGGTTGCGCCGTCGGCTGCACCTTTTGCGCGTCAGGACAAAACGGCGTTGAACGCGATTTGACCGCAGGCGAAATCGTCTATCAGATCGTCCATCATCATCGCCGTCGCCCGGTCACCAATGTCGTTTTTATGGGCTCGGGCGAGCCGCTGTTTAATTACGCCAACGTGATCAAAGCCGTGCGCGTATTGGCTGAAACCGAAGGTCTCGGAATGGGGCGACGACGCTTCACGATTTCCACCTCTGGCGTACCAGCCCGAATTCGTCAACTCGCACAGGACGAACCACAAGTCACCTTGGCGCTGTCGATCCATGCGGCTGATGACGAGACTCGCGACCGCATCGTGCCACTCAATCGACGTTGGCCGCTCAATGATCTGATGTCTGCGATGGACGCTTATAGCACGGTGGTGAATCGCCGCATGACCTTGGAATACGTGCTGTTGGCAGATGCCAACATGACTCCAGAGCATGCTCATCGTCTGGCGCTGTTGGCCAGTCGTTATGGCGCACATATCAATTTAATCCCCTTCAATCCCGTCAGCGATACTCCGCATCAACGCCCGTCTGAAGAGCAAATTGATGCCTTTGTCGCCGGGGTCACCGATGCTGGCGGCCATTGTACGGTGCGTGGCCAACGGGGTGCTGACATTGATGCTGCGTGCGGACAGCTCAAGAAGAAGCAGGGACAGTCAGCAGTCGAGAATACCGAGGCCTAATTCTTTCGTGCAGCGGTTTCTGATGTCCGAACAAGCCACATAAAAAACAAGAGCGGCGCGAAATTTCGCGCCGCTCTTGTTTTTTACGTTCATCAATCTGAGCCTGAAAGCAAACTCACGGCGTGGGGTATTTTTCCAACATTGCCTTTGCCTGCGATACGTATTCATCAATGCCGAAACGATCTACCACCTGCTGCAAGCGAACTCGCGCATCGCGCAGGGCTTGATCACCGACTGCCTTAGGCAAACCAGGTGACTGATAGTCAATGAAGCGATTTTCAGCGTACGATTTAGCACTAGCCCACGTTTGTTTCACCGAGTCATTAACGAAAGTGTCAAGCTGGGTGAATTCACCTTTCTGAAACTTGTCTTTATAACTGGCGACCTTGTCGAGGGCGTCTTTAAATTGCTCGGCTTTTACCAAGGCTTTTACCTCAGCGTGAGCAATCTTCACTTGGTCGGAGCTGATGGCGGCTAAACGAATGGTCTGCTCTTGTTCAATCTTATTCATCTGCGATTGCACTTCCTGGACCATTCCCAGGTATTCAGCAACATATTCATCACGACCGCCAGCAGGTGGCTCAACTGGATTCTTTAAAAATAAGCCCGCGTTCTTTTCCAGTTCGACCAATTCAGCTTCCGACAATCCGCTGATTTTGCTGAACGCTGCCATCACTTGGCCATGATTGATTTCAGCTTTGATATCGCGTTCAATTTTTTCAATACGAATTTCAGTAGCATGGATTTTTTTACTCAGTTCTACCGCTTTGTAAGCCTGACGCTTACTGGCTAAATGAGGATCTTGTTCATCGATCGGTTCCTTCGCATTCGCGAGTAATGGCACCGCCAACAGTTTGAGGCCTTCGGTGAAAGCATCACGCGCAAGGCGTGGTTGACGGTTTTTGATCGTGGTTTCGATCAATTTAAATTTGTCCTCGCCTGCGGACAGAATGGCTTGCGCTTCGCGCACCATGGGATTGTCGCGCAGGAAAACATACCAACCGGCACCCACAGCGCCGATGAAGAGCGCCAGACAAACGACCAGTAAGAGAAATGACTTTATCGCTTTGCCTCGGGCCGATTGCTCTTGTGGAGTTAAGACGCGCGAACTTTTCTTCGCCGATGGGATATTCATGGCCGATGATTGCGCGCGCATCTTGCGAGAATTCCGCCCGCCAGCCGCATTGCGCCGACTCGATGCACTACTGGGCTGAGTCTCAGAGGCACCGGCATCAGTCGAAGACTCGGCGAATTCCGAATCCACCAGGTCATCAGCGTTCGGATCAATCGGCTCTAATGCCGTCGGTGCCTGGGCGCTCGACTTGGGACGACCAGCGGAAGGCGCTGCGCCAACCGAACGTGTACGACGAGAAGTAGACATAAGCACATCTCCTAGAGCGAGGCGGGACGCTAAGCCATCTCGCGGTATCAACAACTGACGACAAATAGACTCAGCAACACTGTGTGGTCAACGAACATGTGGTGTTTTGCACCCACCGCCATCAAGCGACTGGGGCCGCCCTGTATTTTTGAAGGCCAATTCACCCACATTCGTCGCCTTCTTTGATTCTTTCTTTGATTCTGAACAGGCGGTTAGCCGCTGATCACACGATTACCCTCACCCAGTAATATGACTTTTGGGATGTGGGCTTTGACCTCTTGGTCGTCCATCAGCGCATAGGCAATGACAATCACCTGATCGCCCACCTGCGCATGACGCGCAGCGGCGCCGTTGATGATAATCTCGCGCTTGCCGCGTTCACCTGGGATCAGGTAGGTCTCAAGCCGATACCCATTGTTGATGTTCAATACCTGAATTTTCTGGTTCACCAACATACCGGCGCGTTCGATTAACTCGATATCGACGGTTAAACTGCCTTGGTAGCCCAAACGGCATTCCGTGACGGTGGCGTGGTGAATCTTGGCTTGGAACATCTCGCGCAGCATAGGGACCATCCTGAAGGGGCGGGATTATGGGCCAAAAATTCCGCCGATAAACAGGCAATCCCCGGCGAGCGGCATGGAATCGTCAGCGAAGGCGCTTCAGCCGGTAAAAGTCTGCGGACGCACGCGTTCAACCACTTCCAAACCGTGGCCAGTGAGCGCCGCGATATGACGATCAGAGCCGGTGATTAAACGCATCTGACGAACCCCCAGATGATGGAGGATTTGCGCTCCGGTGCCGTAATCGCGGGCATCCATCGCGGCTTCCGGATCGGGGGTCAGCAAATGTTGAGTGCCGCCCAAACGGACGAGCGATCCGGCCAAGCCATGGCCATTGGTGTCGCGCATGTGCAAGAATACGCCTTCGCCCGCAGCGCTGAGTTGGTGGAGCGCCGAGCTGGGCGGAAAAGATCCCGGAATGCCGAACACGTCACCCAGGATTTGTTCTTTCTGTACTCGCACCAAAATGGGTTCGGTCACTTCGGCATCTGGTTTGAGGTGCTTGCCGCACACCAACGCTAAATGATGTTCACCGCTGATACGACTACGATAACTATAGGCGCGAAAGTCACCCGCCGGAGTTGGCACCACCGCCTCGGCAACCAGCTCAATCGTGCGCTCACGACGTTCGCGCCACGCAATCACGTCAGCGATAGAGCCCAGTAAAAGTCCATGTTCTTTGCCGAATTCGACCAGATCTGGCAAGCGTGCCATCTCGCCATCGGGTTTCATGATTTCGCAAATGACGGCCGCCGACTTGAGTCCAGCTAAACGTGCAAGATCGGTCGAGGCCTCGCTATGTCCGGCGCGCACCAGAACGCCGCCGTCACGCGCGCGCAACGGAAACACGTGGCCAGGCGACACAATATCTTGTGGGCGAACGTCGTCGCGAATCGCCATCTGAATGGTGCGCGCGCGGTCGCCGGCGCTGATGCCGGTGGTGACGCCTTCGCGCGCTTCGATTGACAAGGTAAATGCCGTCGCCAAGCGCGAACGATTGTCGCGCGTCATCAGCGGCAAACCAAGGCGGTCGAGCATGCCGCCTTCCATCGCCAAACAGATCAAGCCACACCCTTTGGTCGCCATGAAGGCGATGGATTTGGCGTCGGCAAACTCTGCCGCCATTACTAAATCGCCCTCATTTTCGCGGTCTTCATCATCCAACAAGATGATCATCTTACCGGCGGCAAGAGCAGCGAGAACGTCGGGCAGAGGACTAAATGGCATAGGGTGTTCCAGGGCGTAACGCTATGAGCGTCTGCGCATCGCGCCACGAGGTTCGCCCAACGCCTTGGCATGGAGGCATTTTACTACGCCTTATTCCGTCAGAGGAAATGCCACCACGACCTCTTTCAGTGCCTGTAGCTGCTGCGCCAGATCGAGGCCTGCGAGCAAAGTTGCCTTGTTCGTAATCGCAATGCCGGTGTTGGGACTGAAGTCGACCAGCTCGGCCAAACGGGCGTCATGCCGTGCTAACAGCACGGTTAAATCAATCCCCTCTGCACCACGCACCACCACCTGACGCGTCAGCCGTTCAAGTTTTGTCTCAGCCGGATTCACCTCGCGAATAAAAACGCTGACGTCGCGAATGTTGGGCTGAGCTAAACGCAGCTGACGAGCAACGTCTTCCAACGCCGCCACTGACACGACAGGAATACGCAACAGATAGACCTCACGCCCGATGACTTCGCCCTGCGGCGAACCACGTTCAATATACAATCGATCTAGGCACACGCTGACTTCATGTACACGTTTACCATCATCATATCGACGCATGCGGTCATCTCTAACCGTCGCTATCGGCGCTCCGCAGCCACTCACCATAAACGCGATGAATACCGTGAAATAAAGCGGGAAATAAACCAGGAAAGCGGCTCGGCCACAGGCTCGCAAACGCAGCCGCATCACCGCACTGGCCATGACAACCGTTCCAACCGTCCGTCACCATAGCCCTCAACCCAATGTCCGTGGCCGGACGGCCAATCGCCGACCAAAATCATGTCGACTCCGCCAATGCAACGACGCCAACTCTGATGAATGTGACCAGCGACCAGCGTGTCGCAGCCGCGCGCGGAACCTTGAACTTTGCGACGATCGATAAATACCCGTGGACGACTTCCCGTGGGACGTTCGTAACGACGGCGCTGTTTTGCCTGACTGCGACGACGCAAGAAACGTGCAGCCAAATCTTGCACCGCCCCAGGGAACGCCGGGTACCAGCCACGCCAGAAAAAAGCGCGCATAATTGCCGCAAAAAACCGGTACCCAGGATCATAGCACAGACGATCACCATGCACGATGCGCACACGACGATCACCCAGGCGCACATCCAGAGACGGCCAATGCATGTCACAACCGCTGCAAATCGCCAACCAGCGACCAGCAGCGAATTCGCGGTTGCCCAACACCAAATCCAATTGCCAACCCGCTGCCCGCAAAGCGCGCAAACGCGACAGCACGTGGTCATGCAACGCTGCCATGCGCGGTGTTTCTAACCAATATTCAAATAAATCGCCCAGCAATACCAAGCGGCCAACGGGACGACGAGCCAGTACCTCCAGGAAATCTGGAAAGGCACTGAGACCACCATCGAGGTGTACATCGCCAGCGATGTACAAGGACGGTGCCGTAGCAGTTACTGAGGTGATCGCGCCTGAATGCACGGCGGCGAAAGCTACGTACGTTTGCGCGAGTACCTAGCTGCAAGGATCACTGGTCAGCGCAATCGCTGGCCCATGCTGTGCCCAGCACGTTGCTGATCACACCGCGAACCGGATCTATGCGCTACGCTCTGTTGATTGCTTATGACGGAACTGATTTCGCTGGCTGGTGGCGACAACCTGGCCAACGCACGGTTGCTGGCGTCTTCGACGAGGCCTTTGCTCGACTTGGAGAGCCACACGCAGCGGTGGTTGGCACCAGTCGCACGGATGCCGGCGTCCATGCCGAAGGCCAAGTTGCGCACGTCGACACGCTGCGGTCGTGGTCGCCTGCAATAGTATTGGCGGCGCTGAACCAACATCTGCCTGCGGATACCGTGTGCCGCCAAGTCAGCGAAGTACCTGAAACCTGGGACGCTTGCCATCACGCGGTGATGAAAACCTATCGCTATCGTCTTGATGCTGGCTCAGTGGCCGATCCCTTTTGCGCGCGTTTTGCGTGGCGCACGCCGTTTCGCCTGTCGCTCGATGCGTTGCAATCTGCCGCCGAGGGCATTGCCGGAGAACGAGATTGGCGGGGGTTCAGTAAACGCGGTGAAACGCGTCATTTAGATGGAGATCTGGTACGTCGCATCGACAGCGTTGCTTGGTCGCATGACGGAGCGCGACTCATCTGCCATGTGCGCGGCGGTGGTTTCACCTTTCGTTTAGTCCGCAGCTTAGTCGGAGCCATGGTCGCGGTTGCGCACGGCACCTGTTCACGTGCTGAACTGGCGGCGGCGCTACGCGGTGAAGACTCCCCTGCGGGCATGCAACAAGCTCCGGCGCATGGCTTGTGTCTTGAACACATTTTGCACGCGCCAAGTCCCATGTGGGGGTAAAACGGCGACCCGCTGATTGGTTTCATCATGCGGCATTCCTAGCATCTTGCCCGTTCGTGCTGCTCTTCTAGGGTGTCGCCCGCTCACCCAACAGGATCTCGCATGGCCAAGGTCGTTAGTCCCGCTGTTCGCAAAACCGCTGTTAGCAAAACCGCTGTTAGCAAAACCGCTGTTCGTAAAAAAGCACTCATCACCGGCATCACCGGGCAGGACGGTTCGTACCTCGCCGAACTGCTGTTAGAAAAAGGCTACGAAGTCCACGGCATCAAGCGCCGCGCTTCGTCGTTCAACACCGACCGCATTGATCATCTCTATCAAGATCCGCACGAAAAAGGTCGCCAGTTACATTTGCACTACGGTGATCTTTCCGATTCCGCGAACTTGATCAGCATCGTGCAGAAGATCCAACCGGATGAGATTTATAATCTGGGCGCCATGAGCCACGTGGCGGTATCGTTCGCCCAACCTGAATACACCGCTGACGTCGATGGCATTGGCACGTTACGGCTTTTGGAAGCCATCCGCATTCTTGGGCTGACTAAAAAAACCCGCTTTTACCAAGCTTCCACCAGTGAATTGTATGGCTTAGTGCAAGAGACGCCGCAGCGCGAAACCACGCCGTTTTACCCACGTTCACCCTACGCCTGCGCCAAACTGTATGCGTATTGGATCGTGGTGAATTATCGCGAAGCCTACGGCATGTACGCCTGCAATGGCATTCTTTTCAATCACGAATCGCCGCGCCGTGGTGAAACGTTCGTGACGCGCAAAATTACCCGCGCCATCGCCCGCATCGCGCTTGGCCTGCAAGACTGCTTGTTCTTAGGCAACATGGACGCGCTGCGCGATTGGGGTCACGCCAAAGATTACGTCGAGATGCAGTGGTTGATGTTGCAGCAAAAACAGCCTGACGACTTTGTCATCGCCACTGGCCGCCAGATTTCCGTGAAAGCCTTTGTCGAATTGTCCTGCAAGGCCGCCGACATTCCTATTCGTTGGACGGGCAAGGGCGAAAATACCATAGGCATTCACGCTAAGACTGGCAAAACCATCGTCGCCGTTGACGCGCGCTATTTCCGTCCGACGGAAGTCGAAACGCTGCTCGGCGATCCGACCAAGGCGCGCAAAAAACTTGGCTGGAAGCCGGTGATCACCGTGCAGCAACTCGCCAAGGAAATGGTCGCCGCAGACTTGATCGACGCCAAGCGCGATGCCCTGGCCCGCGATCATGGCTTTACCGTGGCCGACCGGCACGAGTGATTTTTTTTCGTTCATGCAACCCCGACTACGCCGAGAGCGCTGAAGCATCATGAATCCCTCTGATAAAATCTATATTGCTGGGCACAACGGACTGGTTGGTTCTGGTTTAGTCCGGGCTTTGCGTGCCGCTGGATTTAATAATCTGGTCCTGCGCTCGCGCAGCGAACTCGACCTCTGCCGCCAGCAAGCGGTGGAGGATTTTTTCAAAGCTGAAAAACCAGCTTACGTGTTGTTCGCCGCAGCTAAAGTCGGCGGTATTTTAGCGAACGACACCTACCGTTATGATTTCATTCTTCAAAATCTGATGATGGCAGCCAACGTCATTGAAGCCGCACGCTGCCACGGCGTGCGCAAGTTACTCTTTCTCGGTTCTAGCTGCATTTATCCCAAGCTGGCAGCGCAACCGCTGCGCGAAGAGTGCATGTTAACCGGAGCCCTGGAACAAACCAACGAACCCTACGCCATCGCGAAGATTGCCGGGGTCAAACTGGTCGAAAATAGTAATCGCCAATACGGCACTAATTTTATTAGCGGCATGCCAACCAATTTATACGGCCCCGGCGATAATTTTGATCTGACGTCGTCACACGTTTTACCTGCCATGATGCGGAAGTTTCATGAAGCCAAGCTGGCGGGAAATACGCCGGTCACCCTGTGGGGCAGCGGCACGCCTAAGCGTGAATTTTTGCATGTGGATGATCTTGCCGACGCTTGCCTCTTTATTTTGCGTGACGTAAACGCCGGGGCGGTTCCAGGCGATCTCATCAA
>JAYVSL010000221.1:0-7508 GCA_043775355.1 Planctomycetota bacterium | reverse complement strand
CAAACTTCCCATGACGAATCGACCGGACGGCATAAACCGCAGCCGCAGAGGTACCCCACGAATAGGAATATCTCGCCAACGTCCATGATCATCCGTTCCACCAGCTGAAGCCCAAACAGGCACTACGGTTTCGGGAGCAAGAACTTTCGGCACGTGAGCAAGAGCGGGAATAGGTGAGGAGACAACGGATTCAGCGACGACGACGTGTGAACGGTTGAACCAAAAATACGCAGATACCGCTACGCCTGCGACTCCAGCGATTCCCACTATTTTTAACCTGCTCAAAAACATTACTCGCCGAAAATCATTTCCACTTTCTTCCGCCCTGGGAAGTACCATGAAGCTTGCATTTTTTTGCAATGGTATTGTTTGGTGAATGTCTGGGTTCAACTGGCGAATGCATAGCAGGCGGCTCAATACTGCCGTCACTGATCACCCCTTTATACCCATTTCCAGCCGTCAACGGAACCGCGTGGATAGGAGCGAAATCATATTGGACTCGTTCAAGGTCTTCACGCAGCTGGCCTGGAGTCGCATACCGATCAGCCGGATCTTTGGCCATGGCCTTGGTCATGACCGCAACCAAATCGACGTTGATATTTTTAATAATTTCTCGTGGATCAGGAATCGGAGCGTGACGGACAACATCTGATAAATCATGGTTATTTTTCCGCGTGAACGGCTGCTCTCCCGTCAGCAACACATAGAGCGTGGCTCCCAAGGCATAAAGATCCGAACGAATATCAACTCGCCCACCGGAAATAAAATTTTCAGGTGCCAGCGCTCCTCGCTCCGCTTCTTCTTGAGCATCACGCTCTCCTTCACGCATGGCCTCAATTGAGCGCGACATGCCAAAACCAGCAATCTTTACCACCTCATCATTGGTCACGAAAATATTACTGATCCGTAAGTCGCCGTGAATGAGTCCCGCGCGGTGGACGGCTTCCAGTCCGCGGGTCGCATCAACCACCAAACTGATGGCGTGTGCTGGCGTCAGGCAGTGATTATTCGCTTCGTTTGCACTTGCGTTTTCAACCAAGTATCCTGGCAAGGATTGCCCAATCATCAGCTCCAATGCCTGATAAATAACTCCGCCTGATTGCCCGACGTCATAACAAGCAACGACATGGGGATGATGAACCGCACCCGCGCTTCTCGCCTCCTGCATGAATCGTTCAGTAAAACCAGGTGTCTTTGACAGCCATGGCAGCAAAATCTGCAGCGCCACTTCTCGTTGCATGGACAATTGAACCGCCCGATAGGTTGAGCTGTTCGGCCCATCGCTGATGCGTTCTAATACATGGTAACCAGGAATCGATGGAGTCGCATGATCTCGCGGACGCGAGGCAAAGCGACGACGATCAGATGACGTAGGGTCGGTGTTCATGTGGTATCAACTTCGGTTGATAGTGGTGATAAACATGAAGATTTGGCCTGTTTCAGACCGCATTCACATGAAAGACCTATCGACTCACTGAAAGTTCAGGATCTGCCGCGTTTCGTATGGGTTCCATCTCATGGGAAAGCCAAAGAAGAAATAATCGAACAGGAGGCGCGGAGACACGGAGATCGGAGGAGGGGAAGATATTTGTCGGAGAGAATGATCCCTTTCATCCTCTTACCTCCTCTTACCTCCGCGTCTCTGCGCCTCCTGTTCGATTCTCTTCCCGCTTTGATGAGTCGCTCGGACACAGAAAAAACCCACACGGACGCCACAGAGCCAAAGTTCACTCTACTACTCTGTCACACTATTTCACTCTCGGCGTCACAGGGCGTCACAGGGAAGCCGTGCCAACAAATCCTTAATACAAACTTCATCTTTCACATGATGCTGATATTAGATTACCCACTTGTGGCTTTTCCTGCTGGCTTTTGCTGGCTTTCTGCGCGCTTTCTGCCGGCTTCGTCTCGCGCTTACTCGTTTACCCTTCTCTTCAATGGATCGCCATGCGTAAAATCTCTGTACTCTCTTTGCTCTCTTTGCTCTTTTCATTGGCAGCACTGCATGCCGCAGATGGAAATTCGACCACCATCGTTATCGACGGCTCAAGCACGGTTTATCCGCTCACCGTTGCCATTGGTGAACGTTATGCCGCACAAAATTCCTCAGCGACCATTGAAGTCCTATGCTCTGGTAGCACGGCGGGATTTCGTCGACTGGTCGCTGGCGAGGTGCCGATTTCAGGTGCCAGTCGTCCGATTAGACCAGACGAACTATCGAAGGCAGCTAAGGCCGGAATCGAAGTTATTGAGCTTCCCGTCGCCATCGATGGGCTATCGGTCGTGGTGAACAAACGGAATACCTTTGTCGACTCTTTGACCGTAGCTGAACTGAAGAAAATCTGGGAACCAGATAGTGCGATAAAAAGTTGGCGGCAAGTTCGCCCGAGTTTCCCTGACATTCCAATAGTGTTATTTGGACCAGGAAAAGACTCCGGCACCTTCGATTATTTCACGGAAGTTGTCGTTGGCACTGCGCGTTCTTCCCGCAGTGACTATACGGGAAGTGAAGACGATAATGTTTTGGTTCAGGGCATCGAAAGGAACGCCGGAGCACTCGGTTATTTTGGCATGTCTTATCTTCGCGAGAATGAAGCCCTCCTCAAAGCGATTGCGATTGATGCAGGAAATGGCGCGATTTTTCCAACGTCTGAGACTGTTCTGAACGGTACCTATCGACCATTGTCGCGACCCTTATTTCTTTATGTCAATAAAGCGGCGATGGGACGCACGGAAGTTCGTCAGTTTTTGGAGGCTTACTTAAAAATGGTTCCCAGTTTCGCTCCGCAAGTCGGTTACGTTCCCTTTGAACCGCAGATCTACGGATTAGTCAGTCAACGCTTGGCTACTCTAACGGCTGGATCCATCTTTGTTGGTGCCCGAGCCGGTGCTCCATTGGCCGAGCTACTTGCTGGCAACAGCCAGCGAACAGCGGATGTACCGCTAGCACAGTCGTCAAAAACTCCGCCAGCAAAACCTGATCAGGCACCAAAGAAGACGGCCATTCCGACTGCACCACAACTGGTCAACATCGCTGCCCCAATACCTGCGTCCCCAGCTCAGAAACTAAACGAATCTCCGTCTGCTATGGTTGGGGTGACGACTCCAGGCAAGACGACGACATCACCATCTCCTGCAATTTCCGCCACACGCATGGATAGAGAAAGCTTAAAATCGCTGGATCATCAGCGATTAGACTTACTTCGTGAGCGAGCCATTTCCATGGCGCGCCTGACGCTTGATGAATCTGCTAGCTTGGAAGAACTCAATGCTCGGGTTGAAGAATTACGCCTGCTTACCACCAGCATTAGTAAAACGAGTAAGTCTGTTGAGCCGCTCATACCCGAAGATCATGCTGGCTTTTCCGCTCTGATCGAACGCCTTCAACTTACCAACGAAGGGCGATCCGTGATGACCGAGGACGCCTTTGCTCAATTCAAAATAACCATGGTTGCCATAACCGACGCCACCCTGCGACGCAAACTTGCCTCGGCGTTGTTGCGTCCCAGCCCCGATCAATTGCCTGCTTTCACCTCCGCTATCAGCACGGCAAATGGTGGCCGTGCTGATGTCGACGCCATCCTTTGTTACGCACGCAGTGGTTTTATTATTCGATGACCATTCCCATGAACATCATAATCGAGATTACCAAGGCGAGGATGAACCTGTGACATTTCGTTTGTTACCCATTTTGATTGCGACCATGACGATCGGCGGCTGCGGCAGTGCAACCGTTCGTCAACCTGTGGCAGTAGCAGTGCCTTTCGCCGGTACGTGGCACCAAATGCCAAAGGAAAATGACCGTGGGCCAAGCGGATTTTTAGCAATCGATCATGACCGCATCTTGTTCAATCTCGATGGGCTACCACGCGGATCCATCGCCATCACCGAAAACGATACTGATGCTGGACTTCGCAGTGGACGTCTGATCTGTGCTGACGGACGCGTTCTCTATATCGCGGTAGGAGAGTCGATCACCGAACAGCAGGCTGGTAACCAACGAATATATTCTTCGACTGTCCATCTTGACCTGCACTTATTCCCAAATGGGGCGAATCCCACCGATCAACCGCAAGCGACCCTACGGTTATGGCCATCGACTGCTCTTGCTGCCTTATCCATTCATTCATTGGCAATGAATTCGACAGCAACTTTAGAAACTTTATCACCACCTGCAAAAAGCCTCGGTCCCGCCGATCATCGATTCATTGATGTGGTGAAAACTACGCGTAATGGCTTTCTGAATACGGTAGTCACTCACATGATCTCGGCACGCTCTGAAGGTGAAAATTTAAATGATGTCAATTCGCTGTATTATCGCTGCGCCAACTTGATGCGCAGCGACATCGTGCGCGAACTCGACGCGGCCCGCCTGGGCGATGTCAGTGCGTTAAGTCGCGCAGATCAGCAATCCGATGACCTGCATAAAATAGACACTGCGTTTACTGAGTGGCGGAGTCAACGCTGAATGAATGACAGTGGAACCTCCGTGATGAGACGCAGCGGGCCGCAACGTATCATGAGTGGGGTTCTTGAAGATTATCCGTTGCCAGAGCTGATGCAGTTCTTACGCGGCATGCGAAAACGCGTACATCTGATGGTTGAACGATCTCAGCCACAACAATCGGCTGGAATCTACTTTTCGGCCGGCCGACCGATTCATGCTTATCTTCCACCATTGATCGGTGATGAGGCAGTTCTTTCCCTGTTAACTTGGAACAGCGGACGTTTTATTTTGATCGACGACGCTGTTCCTGAACACGAGTCGGTGAAGTCGGAACTCCAAAAACTCCTTCTCGAAGGAATGCGTCGACTTGACGAATCGAGCCGAAATCTACCGATTATTCCACGGCCTGAGTCGATTCCTGAACCACGTACTCATTTCGATAGCGCCACCGATGACCTCTTGTTAACGCTACGTGAATGGCGCTTGCTAGCGGCAGTTGATGGGCGTCGTAGCGTGCATGATCTCGCTCATGTTCTGAAGCGCACATTGCCAGAAATTCAACGTGACCTGAGCAATCTAGCGGTCTCTGGTCTCATACGTATGAGTGGTGGCAAAGCGACCTGAACCATCGGATCCAACTTGCGTTGATCCCCCGCAGGAGAACGCCATGCAAGATCCCACTGACGCGCAGAGTGACGGAAAACTTGATCTCGTACCGATGATTGATTGCGTGATGTTGCTGTTGTTATTTTTTATTCTCACCACGCGTTTTGTGAGTGAAGAAAAGCAAATCTCTGCATTACTTCCTTTGCATGGCCAAGCCGTCCAAGAAAAACCAATCATAATTGACCCGCCACATGAAATACACTTGGTGTTGTCTCCTGCCGACCTACCAATTGGGCTAGATGAACATGGATATCAGCGGGCCTGGGAAAATATTCAACGCTTACGAGGATCATCGACGTTAACTGCCCAATTGCGCATTGGCGGCAGTGATCCAATTACCATGGAAGGCCGGTTGATGCAAGGTGCCGACCATGCTCTTGCGCAATCTATCATTGATGGCATTCACGCCCACGTGGATCGCGAACTGAGTGCTCGTGAACAACCGGGTGGACGGAAAGAACAAGCACCGGTCAACATTCATTGCTTCAGTGGCTTATCGTGGGGCTACGCCTTGGTGGCCTACGACGCGGTACGGGCTTACGAGGGGAAATACCAACCAGCAGGAGAAACACCGTCCAGTCTCATGGACGATCAGCAACGTACGGTGACTTTTGCGCCGCCACGAATTCGCAACCCCAACGACCATGAGCTGGGTCAGGAACTGTGGGAGCTCAAACACCTTCAGTGACTTCAACTTTGGCAGCAGCCTCATTCATCAAGCGTCATTCTACTCCATATTTTCACAGCAAAGAGCACTGAAAAAACACCCACCGCAAAAAATCTGCGGTGGGTGTTCTCATTTTCTTGTCCTGGCCTAGCCATGGCCAAGAAAACTCATCACAGCGACAAGTGATGACGCTCCGAAACCGTCTTCAGAATGCGCTTATCCTTTGCTGGCTCATCCTTGGTGGTTTCTACAATCATGGTCATGCGCTGAGGGCCTTGGCCAATCATCGGTCCTTTTCCAATCAAACGCCGACTATTGATCGGATTCATTTCTTTCGTCTTTACGAAATCCTCCCAGGTCTTCTTCGAACCAAAAACGTAGAGACGATTTTCATGCACCTCTTCGGCGTAGAACGGCGAGAAGCCTCCACCAATTTGGTAAGATCCAGGCGTTGCTGGGGCTGCACGCGTAGCTGAAGCCGTGGAAGCGGCGGCAGTGCGGTCATCGGTGCAACCAACCATAACGGCGAGGGCAGCGGCGAAGCCAAAGATGACGAAACGGTTCATGCGAATCTCCTATGGACGTGGAACTATGGAATGCTTAGTGAATCGATTATCAGCGGTAGATGAAGACTTGATGAAGTGCCGAAAGTTGAACCGCTGCACATCAAGCCAGATGAACTACGCATCAACAAAGTCAGTGAAGCCGGCCAACGAAAGACAGGCCTTATCACTCAACACACGATGCCCAAACCGCAACACTGGGGCAATCGGACGCTTTGCTGGGCTTGGCTTTAAGCGAAGCCGTGCGTCCACACGATTGACCAAATCCATGGCCTCAGAAAGCCACAGAGACGCTCGTGATGGACCCGACGAATCCATCGAGGGCGGAACGATCGCTTGCATGCTATTCATGGCTGGTCTCCGTACCGGCACTCTCCTCGACCAAGATGAAGTCCTGATGAATGATCACACTGACTTAAGGTGAAGACGAAATTCACTGAAAATTTCATCCGATTGCTCTGTCGTGGGCCGAAATTGAATTTCGTCTCGGTCATTGCCGCTTAACTATCAACAGCAACACTGCGACTCCATTAACATACCATCCCAGGAACATCGATCATGCGTATTGCCATTGCCTCTGACCACGCTGGTTTCGCTTACAAGACCATGATTATCGCAGAATTGCAGCGGCTTGGACATCAGGTGCGCGACTTTGGAACCAACTCCGACGCCCCTTGCGACTATCCCATTTACATTCGCCCCGCCGCAGAGGCCGTTGCCAGTGGTGAGTGCGAACGCGCGATCGTTCTTGGTGGTTCCGGCAACGGCGAAGCTATCGTCGCGAACCGCGTCAAAGGCGTTCGTTGTGCGTATTGCTTCAACATCGACACCGCACGCCTGGGACGACAACACAACGATGCTAACTGCATGGCGATCGGCCAACGCATGGCCGATGAAGAAACCGCATTAGCGATGGTTCGGATGTATTTGACGACACCGTTTGAAGGCGGCCGACATGTACGTCGCATTGAACTAATTGACGCATGAATTAAATTCAACAGTAAAGTTCAGACGAATAACTCAGCCTACTGCGCGTGTTTCTTCCAAACGCTGCGGAATGACCATTTGTGGCTTCCGGAAACCCTGGCCGCGTCTTTCCGGAAATTCTGGCCGCGTGCCGGGGTTGGATGTGAAGGGGTGAGGTTGGTGGTGCAAGGTCAGTGAT
>JAYVSL010000220.1:0-35352 GCA_043775355.1 Planctomycetota bacterium | reverse complement strand
TACAACGAACGCATGCTCGCCGTGGAATCGAGAGGAAGATGGCTCATAATCGAAAATTTTTTTGTTATTTTTAGTGTCAAGTGCTCATTTACCGAATCTATGACATGTGCAGACCTGTTTAAACCACCATTAACTCACGACGCCATTTTTTACACCAACGATTTTACAGCCTCGCCATGAGCCTAAAAATAATGAATAAAGGCATTGTGGTGCAATTATTTAAGGATTATTTTTGCCACCGATGTTTACCCAGCGCACTCACCTGCAGATCCGGATCAAAACGAACATGAAAAACACCTCCCTAAAACGGGAAACTTTCTTCACCTATCATCTGGATCGATGGCGACATCACCCAGGTGATCAATGGACCCACGGACCTTCCGGAAGAGACAAAAAATTAGAAAATGGGGAAGGAAGCGGCTTCAGTTGGTCGACGCCGCGATGAATCGCGGCAAATGGACGAACATAATCACTTCTGCGCAGAGGTTTGCGCACGTACCATGGAAGGGCAGAGACTTGATCTGCACGACATCAACCGGTTCGCGATAGAAGCCGATTCCGCCAGTATCTCCAACTATTATCGCGAAACCAAAATGGGGATAGTGGAAAACGGACAGCGCTCCGTCGCGCGTGCAGTATGATGCCAGATTCGCAATTGTGACGAGTGCTGCCAGCATAATGGCGATACGATACGAATTTCGCCTGAGTGGCGATTTGGCCGCGCTCGTTTTCGGTTTCTCAGTCGGGACCATTTGCGCTACGGAATGAGTCGATTCGAGGCACGCCGTCAACCATGACAACGGATACCTTCAGTGTCTCCTTGATCACATTACCGTTCCTCGTGCTCTCCAAATCAATTTCTACCTCCACCGGAAAATCACGCTTCAGAACTCGTAGCGACGAAAACTGCACCAACGTAAAACCAGCCTGGGCTTTCATTGCCTTCATGGATTCGCCGAATTTGAGGCACTGCTCTCGAGTCGAGGCAGTCGGAAATGTTTTCGTGCGACATTCTGGAGTCATGATATCGTAAAGCGCGTCAAGATCCATGTTGGCGTAGGCAGCAAGAATGCGCTTGACCTCGTCCTTGGGAGTGACGGGCTTGCCATCCGCGTCTTTGACGGCTTTCTGCAATTCTGATACGCTATTGAGGTCCACCTCAAACTTCGGTGTAAAGGGCGGTGGCGCATCGACAGCAAGAATCCCAGATCCGCAGATAGCTAGCATAGTTAGCGACACTGTTATGCTCGTAAGGAAGCGCATGTTACCATCCTCCTGCGGATTTGGCTTTAGTTACCACATAACGCGTGCCATCGGAACGATCATTGAAATACAGGTACCGCTTTACCGGCCCAGATAGGTCGAGCGCGCAGGCATTGCTTCCTAATGGCAGGTCGTTGGCGCTCATCCACGCCTCGGGGACCGGCATGCCCGCATTCATATTGGCAATAAAAGCGTTGACGATTGCGGGGGCCCCCTGGGTGTCGGCAGGAGCGTTCCATGCATAACCCAGCAAATATTTAACCCCCGTTCGCTCCCATTGCTCTCCCGGAGACCATGCTCCTCCGGCGGCGTGCCACTCAAGCCAGTTCTGTAAGCCAAAATTCATCGCGCGATAGTCCTTGATATCGAGCACTGAACAGCCCGAGATGATCGCTGTATCAACATTGGAGTTCCAAAGCATTTCTGCGGGACCAATATCACCGTCGACTGCCGCCAAGGTGGCGTTCGAGTGGTGGCCGTGGCCAGACCAGTAGAGCCATTTTGCCTGCTGCCTGATCTGTCGATACTCCGACTTGGCGTGACACAACTGGAACCAAATTAGTTCGCTTCCAGCGTATCGTAGGAACGCTTTGTTTGCAGGTGCAATCTCGTCGGCGTACCTCCCGTTGTCTTGCGCCTTTACCCAGTTCTCGGAGCCACGCGCCATCATACCGGCATTGAACGCCTCGCTATCTGCCAGGGTGCTGCGGGGACTCCCCACCGTGTTATCACATGTTGCGTGGTAATCGGTGCGACCGGCTTCTTGCTCTGGGATGACTCCCAGACGGATGAGAGTCGCCGCCTTGTAGGTAATCATAACGCCGCCTCCTTGCGTCTGGAACACCGTGTCCGCATTTGCCAAGTTGGCGTCCTCGTAGCCATCAGGCAGATGGTGTTTTGTGTACATCTTGAGCCTGAAGCCAAAGCGCTCTTTGATTTCCGCGAGCGTCATGGACGGCGTAGGGGTTACCAGAACACGCACGTAATCACCCACATTGCCGGGAATTCGACTGGCGATCTCGGGCCATGTGAGCACGGGCGTATCAGGCTTCAGCTGGAATCGTCCCACCAGAATATCGATCGTTGCCTTCTTGGTGGCGGTCCCGTCGCCACCGTCATCTGCCACTGGGTCGACCTCGGCCTCAATGACCATGCGACCAGGTTTCACTCCGAACACAGAAAACTGCTCTATGCCACCATGCCAATCGTGGATGCCACAGCCAACGTGACCGAGTTCTTCAACGGGAATTTGGGTGCCAAGTTGGTAAGGCTTCTGATTGTGAGTCAGGCGAATAATGGATGCATCACCTGACTTTCGAGTCAGGCGCAGCATTCCGCGCAGCGGACGCTCGCGCGGCGTGTTGACCGTGATTATACGATGCACTACGTCCATGATCTCAGCCTCTGTCGAGGATGAGTTTTCAGGCAAGCAGATGGTAAACTTCTCGGGTGCCTCGACCTCGCCGCGATTTGGTCCAGCGGGCTCATCGCAGTTTTCCTCTTCTCCATCGTCACCACCTCCAATGACGCCACCACCGCCACCACCACCGCCACCACCGAAGACCACCAGTGTGTATGCACGAGTCGACCGCGTGAGCGGTCCATCCTTACACTTGGCGGTGGCAACAATCGGGTAGCGACCAGTCGGTGGCCGCGCTGCGATGGTGAACACTGGTCCATTGCCCACGCCAGGACCGGTCCAGGTCCAGGTCACTTCGTCGGTGACATCCGCCCCATCCGAGTCTGTGCAGCGTGCGCGCAAAACGAGCGGGAACGTGATCGGGGTCGGACTTATGGGCGGATTCACAAGGCGCGGCTTGAGGTCGACAACGGACAGCTTAGGGCCGAAATCAGTCCCATCGATCTTGACATTGTACTTACCAACCGCAGTTCCATTCAGTGAGATGATGGGATCCCAAATAACTTGCCCGACGCCGGGGGGCTCGGTCTTGCAGTTGATTGTGGCGGGGTCTCCTGTCGCTGCGCAATTGACCAAGGTGAACGTGTGATCTTGCGTATGGACCGCGCGGTTCTGCTCCAGACCGCGGATAGGCATGATCTTCGAGAATTGTTGCAGGCACATCTTGATCTTGGTCACCGTGAAGTCGCAAACTCCCCCATTGATGTTGTGATTGTTGCTAACCGGAGTTCCGTAGGTGCTGTGCTGATCGAATAAGACGCGGAAGCAGTAGCGCGTCTCACCAACAGGCCTGACGATGCTGAAGGGGATCACCCCAACATACTCGCCAGTCACAGCATCCCAACGCGTTCCAATGTTCGTCGTGTCAACCGTGAAGGCTTTAATGCCATTCGCGAAGGTCGACTTGTGAGCGAACATGGTAAAGGAGCCCGTCAGTTTCGGGATGTGCGGCCGCATGATCAGTTCATTATTGCCGGAACCAGTTTCGCTATTGATGATCGTGTCGGTGATCGCTGGCGTCTCCAGCACGAACTCATCGATCGCCTGCTGTGAGAGAATAGGTCCGCTAGGAGACAAAAGGCGGGCATGCGCAACAGGTGAGCCACGACCAAGCGTGGTGAGATAGAGTCGCGAACCGTAGTTAGTAGTTTCTTTCACTGACAACGTGAGAACAGCCGGAGTGTCGGTGGCGAACACTACGTTGCCGGCGACGCCACCTTTCACTTCTACGCCCTTTTCACGACGGAATCCGACCTCGGAAGCAACAGGTCCATCGAAATTCACAGACACGGCACTGACTTTAAAGCGAGCCACCTCAACACCTGCGGTAGTGCGAGTGGTAATCAAGTACTGTCCAGGTTTGTCGAATAGTACAGGAACACCTTTGCCTGCCAGCAGGGCGACATTTGAGCAGTAAACGCCACTGTTGAGCGTGATGTCCGCGACGCCAGCCACTGGCATCAGGAGCAGAAGGGAATCATTGACGCGAACCACTACCTCACCATCGACATCGATCCGCGTGGTCGCCCACGTGATGGTGCCCGTTGAGACCACCCCACTGCTTGAGAACAACCGAACGGGTGTCGAACCGGCAGATTTGAGCGGGATATTGCCATAGAAACTGACGTCACTGAGTGCGACCGATGGAATCATCGCAGAGGCAGACTTCATCGTGGTGATGGTGCCCGGCGGCTGAGACCATTCCACGCACGCGGGTGACGTCTGTGACGTCGTTGAAATTTTGACTGCGTGACCAGTTAAGAGGCGAAAGTGCACTGACAGGAATGACCTGCTTTGTCAACGACGGATTGCTCCACGAGAGCACAGCGGATGCGTTTCCGCCGCGTTCGTAATATTCCAGTCGGATGGATACGATCTCCCCGGCAGTTCCCGTGTATATGGCCGTTGAGTCGGCAGCGCTGCGATCAATCCAATTATTGATTACCAGTGTGTTGTTAAGCCAAAGGCGCACGCCGTCGTCAGTAAGAGCGAAGAAGGTGGTCGCTCCAGTCGCTGGGAGTGTGACCGTTCCTTGCCAGCGAACGCTGAAATCATTAGTTGGCCCGGTTGGGATGAAGGAACCGGCACCCCACTGGAAGTTGACCTGTGAATCGATTCGCTGCAGAAATGGCGCACCAGCCAAGAATCGACCCTTATAGTAGGTTCCGGTCAAACCCTGCGGTGGTGCGTCTGTGGCCGCCAAACCGCTTCCAGGTTGGCCGACGAACAACATGCCTACTGTCATCAGGAGCAGAACTGACAAACACCGAACAGGTAGGGTAATAGTGGCAAAATGGGTGCTGGGTGCGAAAAGAGAGAGCACGGAACCTCCTGAAGGCTGGACGCGGGGCGGTTTGGGGCGGTTTGGGGCGGTTTGGGTATCCTTGACATATGTGACATATGGTTCACAAAGTCAATTGTCACTCCGTCGCTGTCTGCCTCCTTTTTGAGCGTTTCGCTCCTCCTTTGCTCTGGGTGTTATTGTTCATGCGCATTGCCTTTTTCGTATGCTCACTTCTCGTCTGTGGTGGTCTTCTTTGGACCTTTCTCATCACTAGAAACCCTCCGTCAAAGGCGAAGACGGCGACAGCTCCAGCCCACCAGCGCACGGCGGTGGCGGAACGCACCAGCCGTGATTTCTCTGCGATCACCCTTCCAGTCGACCCTGATCCGTTGGGCGCACCTGTAGATGCTAATTTGACACCCGAAGTGACCCAGCTTATGGCTGCGGCACAGGGCAAATCGCCGATTCCGCCCAACCTATGGGAGCTGCTGCCATCGGTCACACGTATCGAGGACATCCAGGCGGTTCTGCGCATGATCCAGGATACCGCTGCCAGCGATACGGTGCGGCACGAAGGCATTGAGCTGCTGCGGCGCAGCAATGTCCGCGAGCTCACCAACACGCTAATTCAGATCGCCAAGTCGGAGCGGGAAATACCGCGGTTCAAGGCTTTCATTGCACAGCATCTATCCCTTCAGTTGGAATCGGCGCCGGAGGTTGAGCGCCCGCCGCTGGAAGCTGAGCTTGAGAACTTGCTGAGAAACGCGTATGCCGAAGTGCGACGTGAGGCGCTTTGGGGTCTCATCCCCAGTGGCCATCAGGCGGCCTTGCACGTGCTTCATACTGGGCTGGCGGACCAAGACTGGAGAGCAGACCGCGATGTGATCATCCGAGGATTACAGGCCATCGATCACAAAGCTGCGATCCCCGAAATTCGCCGGCTTGCAAATGACGACGCGGACCCGGTGGTTCGTATCGCCGCGATCGAAGCCCTTGGTGCCTTTGGTGACCTTGATTCCGTGCCTGTGCTCGATCGCTGCATCGAAGCAGAAGATGCAAACGTGCGTGCGGCAGCGATTCGAGTGCGCTTTGCCTTGCACGCCCAAAGTCGACAGCCATCGACGCCTTCGCATTCTCCAGCTACTGGGCAGGCGACTAGCGCGCCAGTTCATCTCCCGTGAGAATGTTGATCTCAAGCAGCGCTTCTATAACCACCTACTGTCAAATCCCCGCCACCAAACAATTTGACCAATCGATACACCTTGCTATGTGTACGCCCCCCGTGCGAGAACCCCTATGAGTTTAGTCAACACCCAATATGCCGAAGCGATCTCCAAAGTTGGTGGCTACTACAACTTTGTGACCATTATCATTCGTCGCATGAAAGAGCTGAACAACGGCCAACCACCGATGGTGTTGCCTCCAGCCGACAAGAACTACGACAAGATCGACCTGATCGTCAAAGAGATCGAAGCCGGTCTTTTGGTGCTCAAGAAAGTCTAAACGTAAGGTTCCAGCGCTCGCAGTCTTGTGTCTCTTTGCAGAGCCTTAGCCTGCCGCTCCTCTGAATTCAGTCCCCCTTTTCTCTTAGTCCGCTTTTCACCCATCTAGACCCAAAGGGCCAACGAGGCCACCATGCAAACCACTTTTGTTAAAAATGAAAACGTTGTCCGTAACTGGTATGTCGCCAGTGCTAAAGGCAAAGTTCTTGGCCCTCTCGCGGTAAAAGCCGCGACTGCCCTGATGGGCAAGTACAAGCCCGACTGGACCCCCAGCACCGACGCTGGCGACTACGTCGTCATCACCGACGTCGAAGGCTTGGTCTTCACTGGCAACAAAGCCGTGAAGAAAGTCTACCGCTTCCACAGTGGATTCGTCGGTGGTATCAAAGAAATCCCACTCGGCGTCATGCACGAATCCAAGCCTGAAGAAGTGTTTTACCTCGCGGTCAAACGCATGCTGCCCAAGACCATCCAAGGTCGCAATCAGCTCAAGCGCTTGAAGTGCTACAAGGGCGCAGCCCACCCGCACATCGGCCAAACGCCTAAATCACTGCCCTGATTCGACGGCATCTGACGACTCACAACACCCTGGCGAAATTCGCCAGGGTGTTTTCGTTGACGCAACGACTGTTCAACCTCAGGGCCACAAAGCCGCAATCGGTAGAACACAGAGCACCGAAAAAAAAGAACAAAGAAAATCAGTTCCTCGTCGTTTAAGGTGGATCCTTAACACGCTCAATGGATCAGCGATCACGGCGACTAAAGGCAGAATTGAACAAGAGGAACGGAGGAACGGAGGACAGCCACGAGGGAATCGGCTGATTTCATCGTCAATTCTTCGTCATGGTGAATTCCTGCCTTCCTCCGTTACCTCCGTTCCTCTTGTTCAATCCGGTGGTTGGTAATTTTTCGACGACGGAAAAGAATGAAGCCGGAAAAGTGCTAAACTACAGAAAGCACAGAGAGCACCGAGAAAGCTGCCCTTAGTGGTTGATACTTTTCCATTCGTTGCCTGCTCATGGATGGTCGCTGCATCAAGGTGTCATCAGCGAGATGCGAATAATCGAACGACATCTTGTGCATGCGCTGGTTGTCCCAGGATGCCGACCCATGTTGGACCTGACTACCTTGCCGCCATTACTCCTGCCGACGCCAACGCGGATGACGCTGACAGGCGGATTCGTCGCGGCTGGAGAACCAGAGGACGTCGGCGTTCAAGCCATTGAGCTTGCGGGAGCCGAGGCCTATCACCTCGCGATCACGGCCACAGGTATTCACTGGGCTTGGCGCAGCCCTGCTGGCAAACGGCATGCGGCAGCGACGTTGGCCCAACTGAAAGTACAGTACGGCGATAAACTGCCGTGTTTGGTCATCAACGATGCGCCGGTTTTTCCCGTGCGTGGTGTCATGCTCGACATCAGTCGCGATCGTGTGCCGACGATGGCGCACTTATTTGAAATCGTTGAGCTGTTGGCCTCATGGAAGATCAATCACCTTCAGCTTTATACTGAGCACACGTTTGCGTACGTCGGTCATGATGAAGTCTGGCGCGAGGCGTCGCCGATGACCGCCGAAGAAATTCGCCAGCTTGATAAATATTGCCGCGCTCGCGGCATCGAACTCACAGCGAATCAAAATTGTTTCGGTCATTTGTCGAATTGGTTCAAGCACTCGAAATATGCGTCGCTTGGTGAAATCACTCCTGACGGAACCTGGGACTTCAACGGACTGGTCACGCGCAAAGGTGGTTTCAGTTTATGTCCATCCGATCCGCGCTCACTGGCTTTGGTGGAAGATCTGCTCGGCCAGTTGCTGCCGAATTTTTCCAGCCCGTTGGTCAACATTGGTTGCGACGAAACGTTTGATCTTGGTCAAGGTCGTTCGCGCTATGAAGTGTCGCGTCGTGGCCGTGCGGCTGTTTACGCCGAGTTCGTGCGCAAAATCTGTGGCGTCACGAAAAAACTTGGCAAACGCCCGCAGTTTTGGGCCGACATTGCTTTGGAACATCCCGAAACACTTACCGACTTACCTGAAAACCTCATCGGCTTGGCCTGGGGTTACGAACCCGACGCACCGTTCGCCAAAGGCTGTGATCACCTGCGTGCCAGCGGGCGCGACGTGTGGGTCTGCCCAGGGACATCCTGCTGGCGTTCGATCTTTGGCCGCACCAACGAACGACGCGAAAATATGCTGACCGCCGCGCGTGACGGTGCCAGCCATGGCGCCAGCGGATATCTGATCACCGCCTGGGGCGATCTGGGACATCGGCAACAATGGCCGATAACGCTGCATGCTTTGGCTGAAGGCGCGCATCGTGCATGGAGCGGCGAAGCGACTTACGATTCACGCGTATCCGCCTTGCATGCGTTTGGTGATCGTGAATTGGCGGTTGGACTGTGGCTTGATGATTTGGGCAACGCCGATCTTTCGCTACGTGAT
Source organism: Planctomycetota bacterium (assembly GCA_043775355.1). Lineage (GTDB taxonomy): Bacteria > Planctomycetota > UBA11346 > UBA11346 > UBA11346 > BOG-1363. Next base: position 26,444 of record JAYVSL010000220.1, on the reverse strand, counting down.
ATTGGCGGACGTCCGACTGCCGAGGGCGCTGCCACACCGCTACGCAATGCCTCGGCCTTGTTCACCGACACCACCAAAACGTTTAATGATTCCTGGTTGTCAGAGGCGCCAGAGTGGGAATCGCTGGCTCACATCATTGCCGGATTTCTTGATCTTGAGCGCCGTGGCGCGGTCATTACCGATAGTTCAACGCCATTGCTTCGCCGTGAACTTGTTCACACGCTCTCGGTCGCGATGGCCGCAGCAACCCGGGCAATTCTCCGCCGTCATTCAGCGCCATCCAAAGCCGAGCTAAAAAATTGCGCTGATTTATTCCGCGACGTGGTGACGCAACATCGCGAACTGTGGCTGCTCCGCTCTCGCCCAGGTGGCCTCGACAGCAGTTGTCGCCACTACGAAATCATCATCGACGAACTTGAACACGCCTGACATCTGGACCAGACAAGACATGCCTAAAACACGCATCGGTAATATTCCTAAAGTATCCGTCAAAGCCGGAGAGCGCATAAAACCAGAACTCGCGCGCATGAGTCGCGTCGCTGGTCGCCATCCTGGCATTCGCAAAGTGGTTGGCTGCATGACCGGCACCAGCTTAGATGCGATTGATGTCGCGGCCCTAACGGTCGACGGCCACGGCTTGGATATGCGCGTTCAGATAGAAACTCAGGCGACCTTGCCGCTTGGCGCTTTAGGACCACGCCTACGCGCCATGGCTGAACAACAGCCCATGACCGCTGGTGAGATCGCTCAGCTTGGCCATGATTTTTCGCGCCTGCATATTACTGCCATTAAAGGCGCGTGCGGTCGCCAAAAGCCTGATTTAATCGCGATTCACGGTCAGACGGTTTTTCATCAACCGCCGTTGTCGTGGCAGTTTTTAACCCCGGCGCCGATCGCCTGGGAACTCAACGCCAACGTGGTTTATGATCTGCGCGCAGCCGATATTGCTGCTGGCGGTCAAGGTGCGCCGATTACTCCGGTGGCGGATTGGATTTTATTCCGTCACAGCAGCGAACGCCGAGCGATCGTCAATTTGGGCGGTTTCTGCAACGTCACCCGTCTGCCAGCGCACGACAACTACCGCCACCTCGACGGTGGCGATATCTGCGCCTGTAATCAAATTCTTGATCGCATGGCGCGTGCTCTGCTGGAATTGCCCTTCGATCGCGACGGCCAAGTCGCGCTGCAAGGTCAAGTCAACGAAGGCGCGATGGCCGATCTGGTGCGCCAACTCGGCACGCAGGCCGATGCCGGACGCAGCCTTGGCACCGGCGACGAACTTGGTGATTGGGCCGGACGTCATGCGCTCGAAGAAGTCAGCGACGCGCTGCGCACCGCCTGCGCGGCTATCGCTGAAGTGATCATCGCCAAGTGCGTTCCGACCGACCGTTTGGTGGTCGCCGGTGGCGGCGTGCGCAATCGCGCGTTGATGCAAGAACTCAAAGCACGCTCGCCCGTGCCGGTCGTCACCAGCGATGAACTCGGCATTCCCGCAACGCTGCGCGAAGCCGCCTCGATGGCTATCCTTGGTGCGCTGTGCGAAGACGTGATTCCCATCACCATACCGCGCATCACCGGTGTTTTACGCGCGCCGATTTCGGGAAGTTGGATCTTCGTTTAGCTTGTCCGTAGGCATCCAACGATTATCCAATTGCCAAGTATCTCTTGAACCTTGGAACGGTGCCGGAACCTCCGCACCTCTGTCAGCCACCTTTATCCTTTTCATGGAAAGTACCTCATGCGCAGCCCTATCCGCTTTCTGATCACTGCCCTCACTTTGATTTCCGGCATTGGGGCTGCGAATGCCGCCGACACCAAACCACTCAAAGTTTTTTTTCTGACCCAATCGGGAACGTTTGAGCACTCGGTCGTGCAACGTAAATCAGCCGACAAATTATCATTGGCTGAAGAATCCGTCATCGCTATCGGAAAAGAATCCGGCGTTTTTACCGTTCAATGTTCTAAAGACGCGACCATGATCACGCCTGAGCTGCTCAAAGATCTCGACGTGATGATGTTCTATACCACCGGTGAGATCAAAGGCGGTGCCGAAGATGCGCCACATAAACTGCCCGCCGAAGAGTGGGTCAAGAAAGATGAGAAACTCCAAATCAGCGATGCCAATTGGAAAGCCTTCGACGAGTGGCTGAAATCAGGCAAAGCCATGGTTGGCATTCACAGCGCCACCGACACCGGAGCGAATTTCAAGCCGTACGCATCACTGATCAATGCCAGCTTCAATGGTCATCCTTGGACGAATAATCTGATGGTGAGCTTTACCAATCACGAGCCCACCCATCCAGCGGTGGCGATGTGGCCAGCCGAATTCGCCTTCAAAGAAGAAATCTACCACTACAAAAACTATGACCCCGCCATGGTCCGCGTGCTGCTGTCGATCAATATGGAAAAGACCGAGAAGAAAGATGCCCATATGGTTCCAGTGGCGTGGGTGCGCGACTACGAAAAAGGCCGTCTGTTCTATACCAACCTGGGACACAATGAATCCACCTGGGCAAATCCATTGTATAAGCAGCATTTGCTTGCTGGTTTAAAGTGGGCCGCCAAACAAGTCGATGGACCAGCGAAACCAAACCCGGAATTGCAGGCCGAGTTGGAGAAAAAAGCGCGTCTCGCAGCCGGAAAGTAAGACGCTCTTCCTTCGCCGTCTTGCACTCTCAATCACATGCTGCCACCTGACCGTTCCCATCTAAGCACCGAGCAACGCAATCCTCGCAGTGAGCGTTTGCATGAACTTGATGTCGCTGGCTTAGTCGCGTTGATGAATGCGGAAAATCATGTGGTGACCGCCGCGCTCGACGCTGCTGCTCCAGCGCTGGCGGCATTTATCACCGACGTCGAACCGGGATTCGTCGCCGGTGGTCGTTTAATTTACGTGGGCGCGGGAACCTCCGGCCGACTTGGCGTTCTTGATGCTTCTGAAGCGCCGCCAACGTTTCAGGTCGAGCCTGGACGCGTGGTCGGTATCATTGCTGGTGGCGATGGTGCTCTGCGCAAATCGAGCGAAGGCAAAGAAGACGAATTCGACGGCGCGCATGCGGAATTGACGGCACTGCGATTAACTTCGCGCGATGCGCTGATCGGAATCGCTGCAGGTGGTAGCACGCCTTACCCATTGGGTGCGCTTTCGTTCGCTAAAGCCGCTGGTGCGCGCACCGCTTTCATGACCTGCGTTACAGTGAATAAACCTACTGACGCCGATCATCTGATCGTGCTTTCCTCTGGACCAGAAATTCTCACTGGCTCCACGCGCTTGAAGGCTGGCACCGCCACCAAACTGGCGCTCAATACGATTTCGACCGCGCTGATGGTGCGCGCAGGAAAAGTGTATGGCAACCTGATGATCGATGTGCGCGCGACCAACGCCAAATTACGCGACCGCGCAGCACGAATCATCGCCACCCTCACCGGGCTTGATCGCACGGCCAGTTTCACCTTGCTCGATCAGGCTGGTGGTTCGGCTAAAATTGCAGTGGTCATGCAGCGCTTGCAGCTTGATCGTCAGCAAGCCGAAACCCGACTCTACGACACGCGTGGACGATTGGACCGACTGCTCCATTGATGGCAGACGGGTTTGAGGAATATGCGGTTTGAGGTGCGACGAATTATTCAAGCCGACGATCACGACACCGAGGCAAAGATCCGAACGCTTATGGTTCGCCTACGTCAGTAAGCTGCCGGCCGCCGTAAGCTGTCCGCCGCTGTAAGCTGTCCGCCGCTGTAAGCTGTCCGCCAAAACAGGGTCTTATCCGTGGACAGGCTCACAAATGAACCACCATGCCCCAACCATTGCGCACAGAGTGCGACCAGGAGTGTCCATGGCTTTCTTTTTTCGTCGTTCTGCCATGTCGGTTGCGCTGCTTGCTGGTGGCACCATGTCCTCTGCGCTACATGCCGCTGAATTTGAAGAGGTGACCAATACGGGTGACTGGTACGTTTCGTTGGGCGTGACGGTGGCACCCGACGTCAAAGAAAATACCTCCGGCCCGAGTGGTTCCACCACCTATGACTGGAAGCAGCAAAAAGACGATGTCGCACCGCGCCTGGCGATTGGTTATCTCGCTTGTTCTGGCGGTAAACTTGGCGGCTGGGCATTGGGTGCCGAATTCGTCGTCAGCACCTGTGACATCACCCCTGCCACCTACGAAGCTGGCGGCCAGACTTTTTCCAACACCAGTAGTAATCACCTGCGCTATTCCACCCTTGGCGCGACGATTTTCGGCGGTTACGAATTCGGAATAAATCCAGATGATAATGAAATCAGTTCATTCCTGTTGTTCGCGCCCTTCATTGGCGGCGGCATGGCTCGTGCCGACAGCGAAGTGCGCGATGCAAGGGGCACCTACGCCAACGACAGCGGCATCGGTTGGTACCTCGAAGGTGGCCTTCGCGCTGGCTTCGTCATTACCGAACGTCACTGGCTCGGCGGAGTCTTGGTCGACTTCACCGTCGGCACCAGCGAGGTCGACGTCGACTTTGGCGGCGGCAGGAAAAGTACTTTAACGCTCGATCATATCGGCGTCGGCGGGTCGTTGATTATTGGATACCGGTTATGAGGACGAACATGATACGTAGTCTTTTATCTCTGATCTTGTTCGCGCTGTCCGTGGTGCAGGCAACAGCAGCGACGGTCAGCGTGGAGTTATCACCGACGCAGCAGGTCGCCTACGAAAGTGCCGTTACTCCGATTTCTGCAGTGGTGCTGATAAAGCGCGGGGCTGGTGATTCGGTCGCGGCAGACTTGACCGTAAACTTCGCCGTAGGCGGGACCGCCACGCTCACTACCGACTATGCTCTCAGTTCCACTAGTACGCTGTCCGCGAATTCTATTACGATTGGTGCCGGTCAGCAATCCGCATCATTAATTATTACACCTGCCTTCGATGCGACCGCAGAAGGTCAAGAAAGCGTAGTGATTCAGTTAACGACAGGCACTGGCTATACACCGACTGCTCCGACTTCCGTCGATGTGCCCATTGCTGACGATGATGTCAGCGTGTCACTGCTAACGCCGAAACCGCTGGCTTACGAAGACTACACCACTGGACCCGGCACCACGCTTGATCCCGATGTAAATCGCCGTGGCGTATTTCGTACGACGCTGACCCCAGCACGATCGTTCAATACCTATGTCATCAGTGAATTATCTGCCGGCAGTGCGGTCGGCGCAGCCCAATTGGGCACTGACTATACCGTCACCTATAAAATCGGTGGGAATGGCATGGGCGAAGGACGCGGTTACACGGTTCAGCCACGCTATGCGTATCTGGCAGGAGAGACGCAAATTCAAGTTACCGGTGGTTCGGCAAACATCACTGCTGGTGCGAGCATTACTATCAGTGGCAATAGCGGTTCTTATTCCACCGTTGCTGGACTCGCTGCCACCTCTGGCTTACTGACCATCAGCCCTGCTTTGACCGCTCCCGTTGTGAATGGGACGTCGTTAACCGTTAGTGGCGCTACTGGATTCAAAATCAATCAAGCCAACAATAGGGAACCAGCCGATACTAAAACCCTTATTTTGGCAAATGGGACTGGTGGATTCGCCGTGGGTGATGTGTTTCGCATTGGAAATCAAACCACTCCTCAGTATCTCGTCAGTGACTGGGTCGCTGGTAGTGGATCTTCCGGAACACTAACTTTATTAACTTTCACAGGAACAGGGGGAACGACCGGTGGACTGGCCGCAGATCTCAGCGGTAACGCTGAAATTGTAACGCATTTCCCTGCTGTTTTTAGCGGCATTGGTGCACGACAAATTCAAGTGCTCGTTCCGGGAACGAGCACTCGACTTGAATACGGCATCACTCCCGTGTCCGATACCATTGCTGAAGCCTCTGAAATATTGACGATTAATCTTTTGACGAGCAATGATTACCAGACCGTATCTCCTACTTCCGGCCAAATAACGATTACTGATGACGATGTCGTGGTGGCCTTCGACCCAACGCAAAGCGTCAACGCGACTGAAGGCGGAACTAACGGTTCATTCCGTGTGGTTTTATCTTCCGCGTTTCCACGGACGGTTGATATTGCTTACACGATTAGTGGAACGGCGACACCGACGAGTGATCCAGCGACAACTGATTATGTTCCATTGACCGGTACCGTCAGCATTCCCGCCGGAAGTGTTACCGGTACGATTACTGTCATTGCTACGGAGTACGGAGGAGTCGAACCCGCCGAAACCGTTATTCTAACGCTGCAAGCCACCAAAGACTATCGCGTGGTCACCACTTCTGGTGCGACGGCCAACGCATCGGCAGAAATTACCATCAACGACAAAATTGGTGTCGTCTCTATCGAAACCGTCAGTGGGCAAACCATTGGACGAGAAGATCCAACTACGGTGACCCCTGCTGCGATGACCGTTACGTTACGTAATTCAACCGGAACTCCAATTTCTACGTCGAGCGCACTCACCGTCGGCTACTCTATTTCGGGTACTGCCAGCAATGGAAGCGATTATCAGACCCTCACCGGTAACGTGGTAATTCCTGCCGGACTCAATCACGCAACCATCACCGTCACGCCGATAGACGATACCACGCCAGAACCCAGCGAAACCGTTATATTATCACTCAGCCCTGGCCAGGGATACACGGTGAGCAGTACGGCAGGCACGGCTACGGTGAGCATCGCCGATGATAAACCCACCGTTGGTATTGTTAAAGCTGCTGATGCTGCTGAAGGCGGCAGTAATGGCTTGTTCACCGTAAGTTATTTACCTCCAGCCCTCAATCGTGACATTACCGTGGATCTCACCTATAGCGGCACGGCAATAACTGGCGATTACACGTCTTCTGCGTCTAGCGGAACACCATCGACGGTCATCATCAAGGCCGGTGAATTTTCGAGCACGGTGACCATTACTGCTATCGACGACACCACATCCGAAGGGACCGAAACGGTTATCGCCACCATCACACCAAAACCGGCGATCTATACCGTCGGGAACGCATCAGCGACGATGAACATTACCAACAACGAACCGGGTGGACTTGATGGCGGCAAACCCGTCCCTGGCGCTGTCGGTTCTGGCAGCGGTGGTGGCGGCTGCGGACTTGGTTCTGGTTTGGCTGGACTTGTCGCACTGTGCATGCTCGCGGGAATGATGGCGAGCATCCGCCGTGTTCGTCGTTGAGGCGGGTGTTCCCATGATCCAACTATCCTCACTCTCGTCGCTCTCCATGCGTTGGTTGTGGTTGATCGTTGGTATGGCGACGTTTCCATTGGTTGCGGCTGAATCGCTGACCCTCGATCAAGCACTGCTGCGTGCACAACAAGTGAATGAGAACGCGACCATTGCGCGTGAACGGATGGTCCAAGCAGATGGCGCTCGGCGTGAGGCCTATGCCGAGTTACTGCCGACCATCACGCTTTCGGCATCTTATACGCCGTGGTCGGATCATTATGGTGAATACGTCAATGCCGGCGCCGCTGTTTCCGTACGTTTGCTGGATCCCAGTTCAATTCCCCGACTGCGGCAAGCAACCCGTTTGGTCGAAGCGGAACGTTTAGACGCGGGAGAAATTCGCCGCAATTTAGCGTTTACTACCGCCAATAACTTTTATTTGGTGCTTGCTGCAAGCTCGCTCGAACAGGCAGCAAGCAAGCGTTTAGAGGTCGCCGATGAGGCACTCCGCCAAGCGCGCGTTCGGGCACAGGCTGGATTAGTGGATCGCAGTACGGTGACACGCAGTGAATTAGAGTCGGCCACCGCGCGCACGGAACTCATTCGTTCACGCAATGCGTCGCTGAAATCTCGTTATGCGCTCTTTTATCTGTTGGGTGCTCAGCCCGATCAATTACAAGCCGACCGCGCGTGGCCGGTACTCAGCCCGCCACCAACCAGTGCCGAAAAAGTTCCTGCTTTTAGCGATCTATTAACCGAAGCTCTGCGATTACGCGGCGATTTGCTGGCTGCGCAAGCACGGGCCGAGGCCGCTCGATTTGCTGCCGACCAACCCATGACCGATACACTGCCCAAATTTTATCTGCGCGGTGAGGCCGATTACACGGACGATCGCGTACGTTCGTTCCGTGGCGATACGACCGACTGGCGCGCCTCAGTAGTCGCTAGCTGGGAACTCTACGATGGTGGCGCTCGTTATGGACGCCAAGAACGTCTGTCATCAGTAGCACGCGAATATTCTTTGCTCGCCGAAGGCAGTCGGCGGCGGTTGGGATTGGAATTATCAAACGCGCTGTCGGATCTCGCGACGGCGGTTGCGGCGGTTGAGCAAGCCCAGGTACGCCGCACGGTCGCGCAACAAAACGCTGAAGAAACCGGCATTCGCTTTCAACAAGGATTGTCCACCGCGCTCGAACAAGCAGACTCCAATGTTGCTGCTTACGAAGCCGAAATTGAACTTGCCCGCAGTCGCTTTAATCAACAGCAAGCAAGTCTGTCATTGGAACAAGCCGTTGGCCGTTGGCCCGCTGGCCAAAAGGCAATCGCCGCAGACGCCAAGCCGTGAGCATCGATCATGCATTGTCCAAGGTGAATTCATGACCAGACCGCCCGCTCATTTCGCTAATTCTTACGGTTCACTTGGCTTTCTTTCGCTGATCACCTCAACATTCCTTATTTCCCTCACCATGGTCGGTTGCGGAGAGAGCGGGAAAAGTTCGGGGAAGCCCAAGAAAAGCGATCTGCGTTTTCCTGTTCAGGTTGAAGTGGTTGCCGACCGTGACGTGCAATTTTCTATCGCAGCGGTCGGTTCGGTCGCCGCGTTTGAAACCGTGGCGATCACCGCTCGCGTTGCCGGCGCGGTCGAACGCGTCGCATTTCAAGAAGGTGAAACCACAGATGCCAATCGGGTATTGGTTGAGATCGAGCCAGAGCGTTACCGATTAGCGGTGACCTCTGCGAAAGCGATTCTCACTCGTGCCGAAGCGGCGGTGACGGATGCCGATGGCTCATTATCTCGCCGTGAAGCCGTCAACCGTGATAATCCCGGATTAGTCCGTGACGAAGATTTGCAAAATGCCCGTGCTAAAACTGCGACGGCACACGCTGACTTCGAACAAGCCAAGGCCGCCTTGGCAATTAGTGAACTCAACTTGCGTGATGCCTTAGTGCGCTCGCCCATCGCCGGAGTGCTGCAAACCCGCGAGGTTGCCACTGGGCAATATGTTCAACCCGGCACACGTCTTGGTACGGTGGTGCGCCGTGATCCGTTACTGTTACGCTTTCGCGTTCCAGAAAATGATGCAACGCCGCTCAAAAATGGGCTGCCACTGAATTTCACCACCATTGACGGCGGTCCGTTCGCCGCTTCGATCTTGTTAGTTGCGGGATCGGCTGATCCACAGTCGCGACTGGTCGATGTCACCGCGCGAGTTGCCGATGGCGCACGCGATGGACTTCGCCCAGGTGCATTTGCTCAGGTCACCATTCCGGTTGGCAGTACGGAAAAATTTCCCGTCATCCCCCTCACTGCCGTGCGGCCGAGCGACCTTGGCTTTGTGGTTTTTGTCGCCGAACAACGCGGTGAGCAAACGGTTGCCGTGCGTCGAGTGCTTACCCTCGGAATGCGCACGCCAGACGGGCGCGTTGCTGTGCGTAGTGGATTAGATCACGGCCAACGTCTGATTATTCGCGGATCTGAAGCGTTAGAAGACGGCTCGCTGTTACAGGTTCAAGAAAGCGACACGTCAGAAAACGCAGCAACGACTCTGGCTCCCGCGACGACAGACAGCAACCAAGGTCCGAAAGCCGTCACGCCAGCCGCGAGCAATGCACGATGAGGTTGACTGACGCCTGTATTCGCCGCCCGGTAATGGCGTGGATGTTGATGGGTGCCGTGGTCTTACTTGGACTGCTCTCATTCTGGAAAATCGGCATCAGCCAACTTCCTGACGTCGATATTCCCGTCGTCTCCGTTGCCATCGAATGGGAAGGCGCTGCGCCCGTCGTGGTCGAGAATGACGTCGTTGAAATATTAGAAGAAGCCTTAGCCCAGGTTGATGGGGTGAAAGCGATTCGCTCCACCGCACGTCAAGGTGGCGCATCGATTAGTCTCGAATTCGATATCAAACGAAATATCGATCTCGCGCTGCAAGATACCGCAGCGAAGGTGTCAAACGCCCAGCGTCGACTGCCTAAAGACATCAATCCCCCGACGGTCACCAAATCGAATCCGGAAGATTTTCCGATTATGTGGCTGGGCTTATATGGCCCATTTTCACGGCAAGAACTCAGCGATTATGCCCGCTACCGCATCAAGGAACGTCTGCAGTTAATTCCTGGATTGGGCGAGGTGATGATGGGCGGATCACTTGAGCGCAACGTGCGCGTATGGTTGGATGCACACCAGCTCGATGCCCAAGGTCTCACCGTTGCTGAAGTCACCGACGCGCTGCGCCGTCAACATGTCGAATTACCTGCCGGCCAATTAATCAGTGGTGGTCGCGAAACCAACGTCCGCGTGATGGGTGAGGCGATGGACCTTGCCACCATGCGAAAATTAACGGTCGCTGAGCGCGGCGGCACACCCATCCGGCTGGAGCAAGTCGCCTTGGTGGAAGATGGATTCGAAGACGTTCGCCGGACGTCGCGTGTCAACGGATACACCGCCCAAGGTTTTGGCATCAAGAAACAACGCGGAGCGAATGCGATCGCCGTCGCTGCCGAAGTACGCAAAGCGATGGACGAAATTCGTCTGACGCTACCGGCGGGAATGGACTTCAGCATTAGCTTTGATGCGACTACCTTCATTAGTGAGTCGGTACACGAAATGCAGTTTGAGATTTTATTATCCATATTCCTTACGGCATTGATGTGCTGGTTTTTTCTCGGTTCCTGGTCGAGCACGATCAATGTGATCCTTGCCATTCCCATGTCGCTCCTGGGAACGGTTGCCGTACTCTACTTTCTTGGCTTCACCTTGAATACGTTCACTCTGCTCGGTCTTGGTTTGGCCGTAGGCTTGGTGGTCGACGATGCGATCATGGTCTTGGAGAATATCACTCGACACCACAAGCTCGGTGAAGACCGAATGCGTGCGGCCAAAAACGGCACCCGTGAAATTTCATTCGCCGCCTTGGCTTCATCGATTGCCGTCGTCGCCATTTTTTCTCCGGTTTTATTTATGGGCGGAATCGTTGGGCAATTCTTTCTGCAGTTTGGTATCGCCTTGTGCGTTGCGGTGATGCTCTCCTATCTGGAGGCAATCACCTTAGCTCCTGCACGCTGCGCGCAGTTTCTGACTGTTAGCCATGAACCACGTCGCGGATCACTTGGTCATTTAGCCGACGCATCATTCGCTTGGATGGAACGCACCTATGCTCGGGTGCTGACTACTGGCGTACAGCATCCATGGAAAATTCTTGGCGCGGCCGTTGCCATCTTCGTTGTTTCCCTGGGTATCTTCCGCCTGATTCCAGGGGAAATGATCCCGGCTCAAGATCAAGCGCGTCTACAAATTCGACTCCAAACCGCCGTCGGTTCATCCATGGCCGAAACGGATGCCCTAGCAAAAAAGGCGGAAGCGATCATTCAGGCTCGCCCTGAAGTTGAACGTGTATTTTCCTACGTCGGCAGCTTCCGCGATAACGGTGTCAATGCTGCTTTCATTTTTGTGACGTTGCTTCCACGCTCAGAACGCAAGCTTGATCAAAACGCCATCCAAGAACAACTGCGACGCGAACTGCGCACCATTCCTGGCGTACGCGCCATGATCCAAGATCCATCACAACAAACCTTCACGGCGCAACGTGGGTTTCCGGTTGAGTTCTCCGTTCGTGGTCCGAATTGGGATGGCCTGCTCAAGCACAGTCACGAGCTTAAACAACGCTTACAAAGCAGTGGAATCGTCACCGATCTCGATAGCGATACCGATTTGGCAATGCCCGAACTTCGCATCACGCCAGATCGCGCTCGGTGCGCCGATCTTGGTGTTTCGATGCAAGATGTAGCGATGTCGCTCAATACCTTGGTTGGCGGAGTCCTAGCCGGAAAATTCTCTACTGGTGATCGGCGCATGGATATTCGCGTACGTTTGCTGTCGGAACAACGCTCACGTCCGGAAGATCTGCAGAATATTCGCCTGCGTACTCGCAGCGGCGATTTGGTGCCGTTGTCCTCGCTCGTCACCACCGAAGAACGTCCAGCCATGCAAGATATTCGGCGCTCCAATCGGCAACGCGCGGTGGGTATCTATGCCAACGTGGCTGAAGGACATTCCCAACAAGAAGCCCTCGCCTTCGTCGAGCAACTCGGCAAAGAATTACCAAAAGATTTTCGCATTGTGATGACCGGCGTCAGCGCCAGTTACAAGGATAGCATGGCAAGTCTGTTATTTGCACTGGCCATGGGTTTGATTGCGGCCTACATGGTCTTGGGCGCCCAATTTAATTCCTTCCTGCATCCGATCACGGTGTTGTCGATATTACCTTTATCGCTCTCCGGCGCCGCCATCGCGCTGTGGCTCGGCGGGCAATCGTTCAATATGTTCAGCGCCATCGGACTTTTATTGCTGATGGGTATCGCGAAAAAGAATTCCATTATTCTGGTCGACTACGCCAACCAATTACGCGAACGTGACGTGAACCGAAGCGCAGCCGAGGCCATGACACTCGCTGGCCCAATCCGCCTGCGTCCGATATTGATGACCTCTGGTGCAACCATGTTGGCCGCCATACCACTGGCACTCAATCTTGGCCCTGGTGGTGAAATTCGCGCGCCGATGGCCATTGCCGTGATCGGCGGCGTCCTGGTGTCGACCTTGCTCAGCTTGATCGTCGTGCCTGCGATTTATGTGCTGATCGACCGCTTTTTACGGTGGTTCTCTCGCATGTTTTCCGCTGCGCCGTAAACTAACCGTGATCGATCAGCTCAGATTGCCCTTGTGCAGTCCACATTCTTTTTTGGTCGCCTCTTCCCACCACCAGCGGCCTTCGCGTTCGTGTTGGCTGGGCAAAATCGCTTTCGTGCAGGGCTCACAGCCGATGGAAACGAAGCCGCGTTCGTGCAGTGGATTGAACGGCACGTTGAGGGCACGAATAGCGAACCACACGTCATTCGAGCTGACGTTTGCTAGCGGGTTGAACTTCATCAGCTCGCCGCCGCTCAATCCTTTGAACACGGGATCGACTTGCGATACCGGCACCGCGCCACGGGTGGGACTTTGATCGCGGCGTTGACCAGTGATCCACGCTTTCAAGCCAGACAGCTGTCGACGCAGCGGATCGACTTTGCGAATGTCACAGCATTCTTTGTGGCCGTCCTGATAGAAACTGAACATGCCCTTGGTTCGCACCAAGCGTTCGACGGCTGACGCATCGGGGAACGTGTATTCGATATGGAGGCGATAACGTTCTTCGACGGCTTGGAAGAAACGGTAGGTCTCAGCATGCAGGCGTCCGGTGTCGAGGCTGAAAACCCGAAATGGCAAACCGGTTTGCGCCGCGTGTTCGATCAGCAGAACGTCTTCAGCGCCGCTAAAACTGATGGCCACGTCACGGCCATACGTTTGCAACGCGTGTTTGATGATATCAGTTGGTTGGGCAGTCGACAGGTCGGTCATGTGAGATTTCCGCAGGTGAGATTACCGCTAGACGAGACGTGGTCCTGAAAGGCAGATTTAAACAGAGAGCACAGAAGCGCAGAGGGCTCATCTGGTTAGATGATGAAAGCAAAACGCCATAATCTTTTCATCGAATCCACGTTTACTTCCCCCTCTGCGCCTCTGCGCACTCATGTTCAATTGCGTGTTTCCAGATGGCTTCTCTGTTGGTACTCAGACGTACACGTCTCAAATCAAATTTTCGCCATCTTCGCCACCAGAAGCATTTAAAATTTGACGAAGGCGACGCAGAGCATGAAACATCCGGGAACGTAAGGTGCCGAGACTCATCCCGCCAAGGATGGCGCTGGCGTCTTCGTAGGATAATTCTTGGAAGATCACCAGTTCGATGATTTCACGGTAAATTTGCGGGAGTTCTGCCAAGGCGCTGGCCAACAGCTTGTTCGATTCGGCTTTCGCCAATTTGGTTTCGACGCTGCTTCCGGGAGCCGCTGCGTTCGCCGCGATGGATCCAGATTCGTCATCGCGGTCAAGGTCGGTGAAGCCAATCATCACCTTGCGACTGCGCGATTGCAGATAGTCGATCGAGGCGTTGCGGGCGATGGTGTAAAGCCACGTCGAGAACCGTCGGGTTATATCAAAGCGTCCGACGTGTTCGAACACCCGCATGAAAACATCCTGGCCGATGCAGGCGGATTCGTCGTAGTTGCGAGTGATCTGATAGATGTACGCCAAGATCGGGCGGCGGTAGCGTTCGTAGATGATTTCAAACGCCGAAAAGTCGCCCTGTTGGCATTTCGCCACCAGCACTTCATCGGCATCTTGTCCTGGAGGCGTTTCCATCGAACGCTCAGCCTAGATCGAGTTTAGTAATGGCCAAGTGCGGGCGCATATGAATACGCGTTAGACGGGTTTAACCGTGACGTCGATCAGCACCCCGTCGCCTGGGCGCATCGGCTCACGAAAGGCTAAACGTTTGGTGCTGACGATACGTGGCAGACCATCGAACGAGCCCAACACCAGATCGCGCACATCGATGATTTCGCTGCCATCTTGGCGACGAACCACGCCGTTCGCCACGACTCCACCAGGCAGCGCAAAATGATTTCGCGCCAACCAAGCGGCATCGGCGACCATCGCCCATTGCGTCACGCCCATCATCAACGCCGCGCCAGGGAAATGCCCAGCGACGAACGGATGATTTTGCGGGTAATGATATGCCGCGACTAAACGACCGGTGGCAGCGTCGCTTTCGACAATGCGATCGACAAAGCGCAGCGGCGCGGATTTCCAGGCAAATGGTCCACCATCAAAAGCGTGTCCGCCTTGCGCTGACACCAATGGGCGAATCGGCGAGCTCGCCACTTGTTCAAGCGTTGCGGCGCCAGACATCACTTCGGCATCTAGAATTTTTTGACCATCGATTTCGGCGTGGGTCGAAAAGACCGTGAAACCGCTACGATCGCGGGTGATTTCTGCGTGCCCAATCACTTCGCCATGAAGCGGAACAGGGCGATGAAAAGTAATCCGGCTGATCATGCTGAACACCGCAACCTGCCCAAGCGGGCTGAGTCGTTCATGCAACAGCGGTACGCCGGTAAGGGCCATCAATTCGCCCAGAAATGGCTCATACCAACAAATCTGGCCCCCCACTTCGCTGCGGCCAAAGATCTCCCGCCCACGCGCATCGCCGAGTGGAATTTTCGTCCGTGACTGCGCCTTGGTTCGCTCTGCATTGAGCGTCACCGTGTCAGGCATCAGGTTCACCCCCCGATGCGGCAAGTAGGCTTTGAGGGCTTCGGCGTCGAGGGTCAATTCTGGCATGGCGCGACACCTTGATAGGACTCAGTCAGAGCACAAGGGTATGGCTAACAGCACAAACGAACGCCGCTTCACATGACGAAACGGATTCCGCCAGCGATGATGAATTATCTCGTTTTTGAAGACGCCATTCCCGCGATCAGCGCGCTCAAAACCTGTGGGTATAAAGCGCATTCGGCCTGTTGAACGCGCTGTTGTACCACTTCCGCCGTATCGTTCAGCAAGACCGGAACTCGGCATTGTCCCAGATGAGGACCACTATCGTAAGCGCCGCTGACGAGGTGCGCCGTGCACCCGGTTTCGCTGACGCCTGCTGCTACGACCGCACGATGCACATGCATGCCGAACATGCCCTTGCCACCAAAAGCGGGTAATAAACTCGGGTGAATGTTGACGACCCGGCCACGCAAAGCCGCCGGTGGATCGTAAAATTTCAGCCATCCGCACATGGCCACCACGTCACATTGGTGATCCAGCAGCGCCGCCGTTACCGCAGCACTATCCTGCGCGATAATGAGCGGATGTCCGTAGTTTTGAGCGCGCGCAACGCCACCAGCATCCGCTTTTGACGACACCACCACGGCAACCTGGGCAGGTAGCCGTCCCTGCGCGATGGCCTCAACCAAGTTGGCGTAGGTCGTGCCAGAGCCAGAGAGCATGATTCCAAGACGAGCGGCCATTGTTGGCACGCTAGAACGGTCGCGCGGATCGACTAGGGGGCGGAGTATGTAGCCGCCTCTGTAGTCAGACGTTGTCAAACATGGTCAATCACCCCCTACTTGCGTGTCTCGCTACCGAGCCGACCGTCTCAGCCTCACGGAGCACACGATGGCACAGAGTACCCCGATTTGGGCAAAAGGCGGCGATGAAACCAACAGTTTGGTGCATGAATTTACCGTCGGTGACGACTATCTGAATGATCGCGTGATCGCGCCGTACGATGTGCTGGGATCGATTGCTCACGCGCGCATGCTCAGCCGCGTTGGCCTTATTTCACCGACCGATGGCGCGGCCTTGGTTGGTGGTTTGCAAAAACTCCATGGCGAATTTCTTGCCGGAGGTTGGACCGTTGATGCCAGCGACGAAGACGTGCACAGCAAAGTCGAAGCGCTGCTCACCCAACGTTTGGGCGAACCAGCGAAGCGCCTGCATACCGGACGTAGTCGCAATGATCAGGTGCTCACCGCCGTTCGGCTGTGGCAAAAACATACGTTGATCCACGTTGCGCGAGATGTGTGCGGCGCGGCGGCAGTGTTGTTAGAACGTGCTCGCACGCATGAGTTCCATCCGTTGCCGGGCTACACGCATTTGCAGCGCGGCATGCCGTCGAGTGTGGGAATGTTTTTTGCCGCACATGCGCAGGCACTGCTTGACGATCTAATGATGGTCGAAGCCGCCTATCGCTTAGCCGATGCTTGTCCGTTGGGTTCTGGTGCCAGTTACGGCGTCGGCCTACCACTGGACCGCGAATTCGCCGCGCGCTTGCTGGGTTTTTCTCGTTTTGGTGGCGTGGCCATGGCAGACGCTAATTCACGCGGAAAAGTTGAAACCGTGTGCTTGGATGCGGTTGGTACGGTGGTCGGTGATTTGAGTCGCTTGGCGGGCGATCTGGTATTTTTTACTACCGCTGAATGTGGATTTTTCCGCATCGGTGGGGGCTACACCACCGGCTCCAGCATTATGCCGCAGAAACGCAATCTCGATCTCTTTGAATTATTGCGCGGACGCGCAGCGCGTTTTCTTGGTCTACGCACCGGTCTTGCTGCCATCACTCTTGGTTTGCAATCCGGCTATAGTCGTGATCTGCAAGACACCAAAGCGCTGTGCATCGATGGTCTGCGTCTGGTTCGCCAAGGTCTAGCGGTGACCACCGCCGCCGTTCCAAGTTTAGAACCGGTGACTGAGAAAATAGTTGCCGCCCTGACGCCAGATATTTATGCCACCGATGAAGCGTATCGCTTAGTCCGCGAAAAAGGCATGACCTTCCGCGATGCGTACGTGCAAGTAGGACGAAACCTTGATCGCGTGCAAACGCCAGACCACGAAGGCGCGGTGCGTTCGCGCACGCATCTTGGCAGCACGGGAAATCTTGGACTTGATGGGCTGGATCAACGCCGTCACGAAGCGTTGGAGCAGTGGGAAAACACTGAGAAAGTGCTGACCGCTACGTGGGATGCGTTGCTGGGTTAAGCGGCGTTCGGTTGGTGTGAGGCGAAGCTACGCAATTCGCGTAAACGGCATCACTACGGCTGGCGGAACATTCAACCAAACCATCTTGCTCTGATCAAAACGGAAGCCGGGAGGTTGAAATCTCCGCCACATCCGTTTGGAATACGTGAACTGAACGTAGCGACGTCCGGGTTGCAGCACTTCAGCAATAGCCGCAAAAATCGCGGTCGACATTTCTCTCGGCAGACTGAGCAAAGGTAGTCCGCTGATCACGGCGCCGACTTGACTTGGCTGTAAGTCCAGCGCTCTCAGATGAGCAACCATCTGGGAGGCGCAGCCTTGAATGACGTGAATGTCGCTCATGCGTTCGCGCAGACGCTTGGCGAACATGTCATTGAACTCAATCGCGACCACCGGGTGGGTCGGATACCGCGCGCGTATTTCGCGGGTAAAAACCCCGGTGCCTGGACCCAGTTCAATGATGATTTGTCCAGGCTGCAGTGGTCCCATGGCATTGACCATCGCTCTGGCGAGCGCGCGGCCACTTGGTGCGAGAGCTCCGGTCGTGCGGATATGCGCCGCACACTGGCCAAGAAAATGCAAGGTCTCAAGCACAACGGACATGTGTTACACATTGACCACTCAACAATTCGAGTGTCAAGCGAGGCGCGGCCAATCCTGCGCTGAGCGCCCACCACAGCTGTACTAACGTGCACACCGATGTGCTGGTGCTGTCCCTATTTGCAGCGTATGGTTGAGCATGTCCACGGTGCCGGTATTTCCATTAATGGCAGATGGCACTCTGCCACCGCTCCCCTTTCTGCTGCGTTGGTTGAGCAATCAAGCGCGTGACGGCATCACTGCTCTGCGGCTAGATCGTTTGCCGCCGAGCAACGGGTCGCTGCCAGATGTCTTGCTCGATTATGGAATTATTGCGCTGCAACTTGAGCGAAATCCAGTCGGTAAACCCTTTCGTTGGGAAGGCTGGTCTGGTGGACGCATTACGGTGAATGCTTCTGTAATTCCTGCGCACACTGATGAACCAGCTCTAACGGAAATTGCCCTGCCTGTGCATCACGGAGAATTGCCGTGGTCCGCGCGCGACGGCACTATTGATCCGCTGGTCACGGGATTAATTGATCTTGCTCGACTTGAAGACGCGAATGCTGCGACCAATGCTGGTGGCCCAGGACACGGCGCCGCTTGGGATCACTTACTGACTATTTTCAGTCCCGATTCAGCGCTCCAACCGCCGCGCATTCCACCGTTGGCTGGGCATGCGGCTGCGCTTACCGATGGACGCATGGGCGCGTGGAATCCGTTGGCCATGACCCGACGCTGCGTGGTTGCGTTGCCTGCACCATCAGGCACGCCACCCTGGGGATTAATCGACCAACACGGAGCGCGTTATCCCGTGCAAGTCGTCGAAGGTCCGATCGGTCGAGAACTGTTAACATCCGTCACCTTGGGCGCGCTTGAGGCCCTGACTTTTGAGCCGCACAGCGACCCCGTCGCTGGTTGCCATTGGGAAGTCACCCGCTTGGTGATCGACAACGGCCGCGTGCGTGCCGAGCTTGATCCGCTGGGGCAGATTGTGCGCTTATGTTGCGATGGCCGTTTTGTGGATTGGTCAGGCCCAGGCATGCAAGTCATGGTCGATGATCTACCGTTATCTGGTCCAACCACTATCACGGTTTTGGAAGACGGACCTATTCGCGGTCGCATCGCGGTGACCCGCGTCAGCACGCGCGGCACGCTGCACCTGACCTATACCGTTCATGCTCACGAAGCGGTACTGCGCATTTCAGCAACATGGGATGGCGAAGGTGAATTACGCTTAGAATGTCCGACCGTCGTACGTGCCGCTGCGCTACAGGTCGGCGCTGAGCTTGGTAGTTGGAGTATTCCACAACACGCGGACCTTACTCATGAATGTGCGCCACCTATCGTTGGTTTACGTTGGGCGCAATTATCCGACCAAGATCGGCGCGGCTTGGCGGTGATTGGTTTACGTCCATTAGCTGTTTCATCGCGTGCTGGTCGGCTTTCTGTGCATGTCGAACGTCTCGCTAGCTTGGCGATATGTGAAAGCGCCTTGCCGGTACAGAGCGCATCCATCGGGCAACTCGCCTTGAGCTTGGCCACTCCGGCACGCGCAGCGGCGGCAGCAATTCCAGCAACGTTGCGTGTGGTTGGTGAGCACGCCATCCCGTGGTGGATTCGTCGTCCTGACGGGTGGCTGGGGGAACTCATCCTTGGACAACAACACGGTCTACGCAGTCGTTGCACGCTCTTCATACCGAAGTGCAGCGATGCCCAGCGAATTTACGCCGATGGCCGCATGAATCCGTTACGACGCACCGCTGATAATGATGGTTTTGAGATTGATCTGGCGGCCAAAGAATGCGCCGTCATCCGCTGGCGTTGAAGTAGCCTTGGCGATCAAGGCTTGCGAGGCGTGATCGTGCACGCAGCGTGCCGAACTCACCACATGGGGTCGCCAATGAACGCCGTTTTGCTCGACATTGAAGGCACCACCACCTCAATCAGCTTCGTCTTTGACGTGTTGTTTCCTTTTGCCGCGAAAGCCATTCCTGATTTTCTTCGCCAAAATGCTACTCGGCCAGATATGGCCGCGACCATCGCGTTGATTTTGAAAGATGCGTTACCATCTGAACTTGGGCAAACACCAGAAGCCAATGCCCATGCCATCGTTCAACGTCAGATGGCAGGTGACATCAAAGCTACCGGGCTCAAACAACTGCAAGGTTTGGTTTGGCAGTACGGTTATGAAAATGGACAAATTAAAGGCCATGTTTTCGCTGACGTTCCTGAACGCTTTACCCATTGGCGCAACACCAACCGCCCGGTGGCGATTTACAGTTCAGGCAGTCGCCTCGCCCAACAATTACTTTTTCGTCACAGCATCGCTGGTGATTTGACGTCGGGCATCGCCGGATATTACGACACCACCAGCGGGCCTAAACGTGAAGCAGCAAGTTACCAAGCTATTGCGACGGCCTGGGGAATTCCCGCGAAAGATATCGTTTTTTGCACGGATCAACCGGCTGAGGCAGATGCCGCGCTGGCTGCCGGAATGCAAACGGCAATTATTATGCGCCCCGGCAACGCTTCGCTGCCAGCGAAGCTCGCGCATCCGATTTATGCTGATGTGAGTAAGATCTAAAAAAACGCGTTCACGATTTCACCCGCCATCTCTGGTCTTTCACATGCACCTCGCGCTCTATCAACCACAGATACCTGGCAACACGGGCAACATCGGTCGGCTGTGCGTCGGCATGGACACCACGCTGCATATCATTGGTCCGTGCGCCTTCGATTTCAGTGAGAAATCTTTACGCCGCGCTGGTTTGGACTATTGGCCGAATCTCCGTTGGCATTTGTATCCAGGGCCTGAGGAGTTCCTCGCTTGGCTCGACACCCGTCAGCCATGGCTGATCAGTAAATTTGGTAGTCATCGCTTTGATCAGGCGCCATACGAACCTGACGACGTCCTGATCATGGGCAACGAAGTCAGTGGTCTGCCAGATGCTTGGCACCAACGTTGGCCACAGCGCTTGTTAGCTATCCCCATTCTTGGCCCGATTCGTTCGTACAATTTGGCCAACGCCGCTGCGATGGTGCTAGCTCAGGCAAGATCACGTACCGGCGGATTTGACGGGGCAGTTCCGATGATACGACGTTCGCCCTAGGGCTTCCAGCGCGACGGACTACAGGCTTCGGACCACCGGATTTATACACACCGTCGTAGCGCGATCCTGGGGTCTCTCGTCAGTTATCAGTGGCCACTGCCATCTCGCCCGTGAGCAACTTGGCAAAGTCGATTTTTTAGGTCATAGTTGTCGGCGTCAATGCTACCTTACCACCACGTTTTCTTCTGCCGTGTTCGCCTGTGCCGCCAAGCGCTGACATGGATGATAGCATTGTTAGCCACGACAGCTCCATCGCTGGTAGACGCCAAAGAAGCGCTCGATGACGTTTCCCTGCAACTCAAATACCATCATCAATTCCAATTCGCTGGCTACTACGCCGCTGATCTGTGCGGTTTTTACCAGGAAGAACGACTCAAAGTCGACATTCGCGAATTAGAACCCGGCATGTTGGTCGAACGCGAACTCAATGAAGGGCGCGCTACTTTCGCAACTTTTAGTCCGCTTATATTAGAACGCTGGGCCAGCGGCTCTGACTTATTCTTGATGGCGATCATTCACCAACGCAATCCCCATGTGCTGCTGGTCAGAGCCGACAGCCCTTACCATGACCTGCGCGACATCATCAACCTGCCACGTGACCGCCGGGTTGGACCGATATCTGGCATGGAAGCAGACATATGGCTTGGCCTGCGTGAATTAAACCTTGATCCAGAAACTTTTTTCCCCCGCAGGAAAAAACCTGACGATCTCGCACTCTTTATTGCGGGAAAACTCGATGTTTTACCCGCCATGATGTCAAACGAGCCGTTACGTTGTCGCTTAAATAGCGTCGACGTTCGCCCGCTGACTATTTTGCCGCGCACCACCATCATTCCTGGAGACACCCTCATTTGTACTGGGCAACTCCAACGAACGCATGCTGACCTCGTGGAACGCTTCCGCCGCGCCAGTCTACGCGGTTGGGAATATGCTCTGTCACATCGTAAAGAATTAATCGACCACATCCTCGATCGTCGCATAAGCCGTCATCAACAACAAACCCGTTCACTGCTGGAAGATGAAGCCGCCATCACTGCTGAATACATCGACCAAGATCGATTCCCCATTGGCGATATCAACCGTGAGCGCCTAGAAAGTATTGCCAAGCTTTTACGTGAAGCCGGTTTGGCTGGAAAAGTGCCAAGCGAATTGATGTATCAAAATCCTCCCGCGATAAGTCGCTGGCTCATTTTACTCATCGTATTCCTGGCAAGTGGTTTGACCCTGCAAATACTTTTTCTGCTGCGCGAAAACCAGCGTCAGCGAAAAACGTTGCGAGAAACGAAGACTCATTACCAAAATCTTTTCGACGCTGCCGAAGGTTTCTTTGCCTTCCGGGGCAAGATTACCGCCGGATTCGGTATACATTTTGATCTCGCCAGTAAATCGATTGAGAAGTTACTTGGCCATGCGTTATCCTGGCACCAAGCGTCTGATCGTCATTTTATTGAACTCCTGCACATCGACGACCGTCCACAGCTGACCACGATGTTGCGACAGGCGTCCAAAGATCCTCGCACGACCATTCGCCTACGTCTGCGGCTCGCTGCTCAAGATCATATTCACGAACGCGTTCTCATGCTTCATGCCACGGTCGTGTCGGGAACAGAAGGGACCACCATGGATGGCGTATTTATCGACTTTACCAGTGAAGCACTGGCTGAAAATAAACGCGAAGCCTTACAAGAACAGCTGCAAAGTGCCCAGCGCAACGAGAGCCTAGGATTGCTAGCCAGCGGCGTGGCACATGACTTTAATAATATTTTGAGTGCGATTCGCGGTAATGCTGAATTGCTATCCGACCAAATTCCCCAGAGCCATCGCTATCGCCTGGAGCGTTTATTCCAGGCCGTCGACCGCGCCTCTGGCTTGGTGCGTCAGATCCTTGCATATT
This sequence comes from Planctomycetota bacterium, assembly GCA_043775355.1. Lineage (GTDB taxonomy): Bacteria > Planctomycetota > UBA11346 > UBA11346 > UBA11346 > BOG-1363. Next base: position 3,297 of record JAYVSL010000220.1, on the reverse strand, counting down.
CCGGTCGCGGGCGTGTGGAAAGCAAACCGTTGGATCTGGCCGAAGAACTCCGCCAGATTGATGCCCTGATTCGCCATGCCATGCCAAAAAATGTTCACACCGTCCTGACGCTGGAAGAGTCATTACCACCAGTGATGTTTGATCCAGCGCAGTTCCAACAAGTTGCGGTCAATCTTATCGTCAATGCCGCCGAAAGTTTTTGCGGAAAAGCTGGTGAAGTTCAGGTGCTTCTCGGCTGGCATCAAGAACGCATTCGCCTGCGCGTCATCGATCACGGTTGCGGCATGGATCAATCGACCATCGCTCGTATTTTCGATCCTTATTTTACCACCAAAGACCACGGCCATGGTTTAGGATTGGCCGCCGTAAAAGGAATTATTGCCGGAGTCAGCGGATCAATCACCTGTGAATCCGTGGTTGGGAGCGGAACGACTTTTACCGTTCTGCTGACGCCCTGCGTTTCAGCCGCTGTCCGCAAGACCGAAACATCACGCAGAAACTCCTCCGATACCGTTCAGTTTGCTTTGGTGACCGATGACGACGAACTTGTACGTGAAATCACCGTCGAAACACTGACCGGCTTGGGCTATACGTGTCTGCAGGCCACTGGTGGCCAAGAATGCCTGCGTATTTTACATGAAGATCGTGCTCGTATCTGTTTGCTGGTGCTTGATTGTCGCATGCCGGATATTGACGGCGTCACCGTGCTTAAACGTATTCGTGATCAAGGCGACCGCCTGCCAGTGGTGCTGATTAGCGGCATGATCAATGTCGACTCGATGAGTCCTCTCCTGCGAGATCGAAAAACTAAATTCCTCGCCAAGCCATTTAGCCAGAACCAACTAGCGGCCACGATTGATACGGTTTTTGGTTCTGAACTTCTTTCACAACGCGATCGCGACTCAAGTCGCACCGCCATCATGGTGGCGGATGTCATCCGTCAGCGAAACGAAGAAAACAATCGGCGCGAATCAGGCTCATCACGACATCGTAAAGAACGTAATAGCTAATTAGCCGTTCCTATTGATGTCCGCCCTGTGAGCGGATGAATTCGGATAATTGAAGATGCCCACAATTCACGGCCACTTTGAGCGGCGTCCAACCGTTGCTGGCAACGGCGTTGATATCTGCGCCGACTCCAAGCAGAAACTCCACCACTTCGCGTTTTCCCCGATTCGCTGCCAAATGGAGCGGAGTCCATGATTCATGGTTGCGAGCGTTCACCATCGCGCCCATGTCGACGAGGACTTTGAGCATATCGGTGGTAAAAAGTTCAGCCGCCAGATGGAGCGGGGTATTACCTTCTTGATCTTTGGCCACGAGATTTCCGCCGCGAGCAAAAAGTAATTTCATTGCGGCACTCTGCGAATGCTTGGTCGCCAAGTGGAGTGGTGTTGAACCATCTTTAGCCTTGGCATTGATGTCGGCGCCGTGATCGAGCAACAGAACAATGAGTTCACATTTACCGTAAAAAGCAGCTGAATGCAGTTTAGTCCATTCCAAGGTGTCACGTGCGTGAACATCATGGGTATCAACGGCGAGATCGTTTGAGACTACCGACAGAGCAGAAGCATCAGCGGGAAGTATTTCTGATTTACGAATCGTTGATGTCGTTTGCGCGCCGATGTCGAGCAACAACGCTTTTAATTGTGCCGATGGACTTGGCTCAACCTGTTCCGCTGGACCACTGACATGGATTTCACGACGAGCGAGTTCTTTCGCCACCATGCGCTGACAGGCTTGAAGTTCATCCTCTTGATAACACTTCGATAATTCCGCGACATCCAGCTGAGCTTTGAGTTGCTGACAGGTATCAATCAATTCATCGATACGCTCATTAAAATCACGGAAGCGCGCTTTTTCAAACTGGTCCAACAGATCGACGACCATTCGACAAGTGATTAAATCAGGGCGAGCATTTTTCCCCAGCCGAGCTAACCGACTTTCAATCGCCTGACTCGCCGTCAAATAATGCGGGCGTTCAAACTCTGTTTCATCCGGACGAAAGCGTTCAAAAAAACCACGCCACGAATCGAGTACCATACGTTCCAGTCCGAAATCATCTTCACCTATCGATGGCCGAGTCACCGCTGGCGACTGATTGGAAAATGGCACCATGGGCGCGTTCGTCCCGTCGACGTCGGTAGCCGTTCTCACCGCTTCACGGTGCAAACGAATCCATCTGGTCGTGTGCTGATCGTTGGTTGTCATGGCGATTGGACGCTCCCTGACTGTTGGCATATCGCGATTGTCGGCGAGCGGAACAGCTTCAAGGTTGCTTCACTATGATGGAACTCACTCCCTACCTTCTCGTCGGTGTTGGCAGCGCGGTTGGCGGGGTCTTGCGCTACGGCCTCAGTCAGCTCTTCGACGAACGAATCGGGGCGTTCCCCTGGGGCATTCTGATCGTCAACCTGATCGGCTGCTTGGTTATGGGTGTCGCTTTCGTTCTGCTTGAGCGCACCCCCCTCAAAATACTCATAATGACTGGTATTCTCGGCGGTTTTACCACTTTTTCCGCTTTCAGCCTGATCACTCTTGAGCTCTTTCAACGCGGGCGCTTCGACCTCGCGCTCGGCTACGTTGCGGCCTCAGTGATTGGCTGTCTGTTGGCCGTTTGGATCGGTGTCTTAGTGACGACTGCACTTCGAGGGACACCGGGACCTTAAAATCACTGAGTTCAATTTGGCTCTGCTGCGTTTCGTGTGGGTTCAATCTAAAGGCTCTTCCGGCTTCCGTGTGGGTCAAATAGGTGCCTTTTCTGATTCTCGCTGAGAGGATGAGGCCATGAACGATCGTGAACTCTATCAACGCATCGATGAATCACGGATGTTTTAAATGCTCTACGCCATGCGCGAGCAGATCACTGGCGGCGGAGTCTTTCGTGTCTGCGACAAATATCCATCAGGCGATCTGTGCTCGCCAATGATCACACCCTTGGCCTCAGCCGATTCGCCCTATCGTCCAACCACTATGATTCGCTCCATCGTTTTCAGCGCCTTACTATGCATGCCCTTGGTGATGACTGCGGCGGATGCTCCACCGCGTGTGCGCCCGACGACCTGGGCGCAGCCGGTGATCGGTACGACCTTGGAGAATCTCCATCACGTATCGCCCGAGATCTATCGTTCTGCACAACCGTCAAACAAAGAACTGCGGATGCTATGCGAACAGCTCGGGGTTAAATCCGTACTGACGCTGCGAAACTGGCATGACGATAAAGATGAAGGGAAAGATCTGCCATTGACCTTGTACCGGGTCAACATGGAAGCCGACGAAGTCGATCCTGCAAAAGTC
>JAYVSL010000219.1:0-13402 GCA_043775355.1 Planctomycetota bacterium | reverse complement strand
GAGGAGGCCATTTTCCTGTCTGCGATGAGCGAAAACGAGATTGAACAAGAGAAACGGAGGAACGGAGGAAGACAAAAATGATTTCTCCCTCCGTTCCTCCGTTTCTCTTGTTCAATGCTGCCTTTGGAAAAGTCGCAGGTATTGATCTCCACCAAGGCACGGTAAAGACGTAAAAGCAACTACGCCTGATCGCGGTTTGTTTCCTTGGCGTTCGCGCCACCATGCGCGCCACCATGTCCGACCTGACCACCGCCGTTCGTTCCGCCCTTAGTACCGTTCAAGATCCGGATCTGAAAAAAGATCTGGTGACGCTGAATATGATTCGTGATTTAGTTATCACCGATGGCGTCGCGCGATTCACCCTGGTTTTGACCACCGGTGCATGTCCGGTAAAGAAAGAATTAGAAGATCAATGTCGCGCTGCGGCGCTATCGGTGGCGGGCATTACCCGTGCTGACGTTACCGTGACCGCAGAGGTGCCCAAAGGTGCGAACATGGGCGAAGCGCTGCCCGGCGTACGCCATATTATTGGAGTTGGTTCGGGCAAAGGCGGCGTGGGAAAAAGCACGGTCACGGTGAACCTTGCCTGTGCCTTGGCGAAGACCGGCGCCAAAGTTGGTTTGCTCGACGCTGATATTTATGGGCCATCCATTCCCACCATGATGGGCATCAGCCGTCAGCCGTACGTCATCAATAAAAAAATGGTGCCCCTCGAAGCGCATGGTGTGAAAATGATCTCGATGGGATTTTTGCTCGACGAACGGCAGCCGGTTATTTGGCGCGGACCGATGATCGTCTCGGCGCTCAAACAATTAATTGGTGATGTCACCTGGGGCGAACTCGATTACTTGCTGGTCGATCTACCGCCAGGCACTGGCGATATTCAATTGACGCTGGCGCAGAGCGTCCCGTTGGCTGGTGCGGTGGTGGTGTCGACGCCGCAAGCGGTCGCCCTGGCTGATGTGCGGCGATCCATCGCCATGTTTGATAAAGTAAACGTCAAACTGTTCGGCATCGTCGAAAACATGAGCGAATTCGTATGCCCACGTTGTGGACACATCGAACCGATATTCGGCACTGGCGGCGCTGAACGCGAAGCGCATGAACTGGAAGTCGCGTTTCTCGGTCGAGTTCCTTTGGAACCCGCAGTGCGTCAAAGTGGTGACGATGGTACACCCGTCGTACTGGCACATCCGACCAGTCGCAGCGCTGCTGCTTTCCGTGGCATTGCTGAACAAGTTGCGCGCGCAGCGAGCATTGCCGCTTTGGTACCAGGACCAGGACCGTCGGTGGTATCTTAAAGCCCACTCGACACCACCTCGGCTTAAGAGTTAGAGGGTGTCTGGACACACTACTGCATAGTTAGATGGTCTGCCCAAACGCCCTATTCCATGTTAGGAAAAAATACCCATGATAAAGATATCAGAACGTGATTGGAAAATAATCTCAACTAACAAAACGAAGTATCTCAATAAGTTATGCGAAAGATTTAACGATCAGGTATCTGGGCATTTGTTAAATAGCACGGATAACGCTCATAAAAAATACATCAAGTGTTGGGAAATATTAAAAGAAAATGATGAGTTTATCGTTGCTATTTTTAACGAATGGAAGCGTAGTCGTTTTTATAATATATTGTCTGGACTTATTAAGCTGGAATTGATTGGCAATGACATTGTTAAATTATCTGATGAAACAAAAACTATTATGATAGACACGTATGGAATTAATAAAGATATTTTCAACTGTCCATTTTAATAACATTTTGCCTAACCAGTCGCTGAAAGGGAGAATGTGACGCTTGCGTTGATTAACGTTCATCTTTCCATGGCCTCTACGTTTATTACGTTGATCAACGTGGCTTCGCTGTCACATTCCCCTTTAGCTTTATGTTGGCCATAGACGACAGCAGACGATAGCCGCTCTTCGTATAGCATGATCATAAGCAATGAAATTGATAATTTAAAAATAACACAAACGGAAATGATTAGTCAGGCCATCTTCGCAACGGCAATTAATTCCTAGCCAATACGGAGATTGGCGATCCCAGGGGAAGGCTGCTTTTCAGGGAACCATCGCTCGCGTTATTCTCGTACCGTCACTTTGTTCCCAGGCCGTACGAGCGCGAAAATCATCGCGATGTCTTCTTGCACCAAACGGACGCAGCCGTGGCTGCCGTTTTTCCCCAACCATTCGTCCGGTGATTGTGCAGTGAAGCCGTGGATGCCAATGCCTTTGAAGCGCAAATCAGCGCCATGGTCGAAGCCAATCCAGTAACCGCCGAGAACATTTCCTGGGTCGTTCGGTTTAAATATTTTCCCGCTATCGGGGTCGCGCCATTCTGGATTTCTTACGCATTGGGTAATCATGCTGGATCCCAGCGGGGTTGGTGATTGGTCGCGACCGAGGCCGCAAGCAAAAGCGCCGATCAGTAGTGGTCCACGCCATGCCGTCAGTCGAAACGAGGATCGTGACACGACGAATTCCGTCGGTTGGCTGGCGAGATCTAGAACGGTTAATGTTTGTCCGATCGATAAGCGCGTCGGCGCAAATTTTTCGTTCAAGCGCGCGATGAGATCTACCGTGGTGTGATATTTTTTGGCGATGGCATTTGGTGTTTCGCCAGCGGCAACGATATGGCTGATCAATCCGCAGCGCTCACGTCCGACGGCAGTCGATGGCGACCAAAACAAGCGCTGGCAATACGGGGCCACGCGGTCGGTCAAGATCAGGGCTTGGTCTGCTGGCAGAGTCGGCAACAACGCGCTGACACTTTCAATCAATGGAACGAGGTCGTTAGCGTTCTCCGCAGCATCAAAGCGCGCGTCGATATCTTCGCCCATGACGATGCAACACAGCAAGAACAGCGTGAATAGGCGCATATTATTTTTTACGACGCAGTTCGTTTCCGTCTTTGCGGGTTTGTTTCGCTTGTTCTTGGTGGCTGTAACGTTCTTCGCCAGGGCCCCAGGGATCGCCATGATTATGGTAGCCATTCACTTCCCAGAAACCGCGGCGGTCTTGCGTCATGAGTTCAAATCCATTGACCCATTTCGCGCCTTTCCAGGCCCATAATTTAGGCACCACCACGCGCGCTGGTCCGCCGTGTTCGACATCAAGTGGCGCGCCATCGGTTTCCGTCACGATCAACGCATCGTCGTCGATGACATCTGCTAATGAAGTATTCGTGGTGTAGTCGCCGTAGCCGTGTTGCATGACATGCGTGCATTCGGCTTTTGGTTTTGCCAAGGCCAGTAAATCGCGCACGCGATAGCCGCCCCAAACAAAATTGTAGCGTGACCAAGTCGTGACGCAGTGCATGTCGGCCTGCACGCGTACAAACGGTAATGCTGATAATCCTGCCCAATCCAGTTCGATGGGGTTTTCGCACGCGCCCCACACGCGCAGACTCCATGCATCGGTGCTGACCTGCGGCGTCGGACCGTAGGTTAGTACCGGCCATTTGGTGGTTTCCGTTTGACCGTCCGGCAGACGTGAACGATCAGCGGGATGCGTGCGGATGATGTCGACTTTGCTCACGTGTTATGGACCTTGGTTTCAGGGATGCAGATCAAGAACGGCTCAGCCCACTGGGTGGTATCGGCGAGAGACCATTGCACGTGTGCTGCCATATCAGGCGCAGCGATGCGTGCCAAACGAATACCGTGATCGCTGCCGGTGACTAAACGCGCGGGACCATCGCCACTTTCTTCAATCGGAGTGTAGGTTGCGGGTACCGGGCCGTCTCTCCAACCCGTGACCGCACACCAGTGCCAATGTCCATCGCCCAGATCAAGGTGCACGGCGTCAATATTTTTACCCGGACCGGTGACATTGAACGTCGCCATCACTGGCTCGTCCAGATTATCATTCGGTTCAATATCGATATACATGTCAGACCTTTGGCGGCAGAGCTTGTAGCGGATGACGCAGCAGATTTAAGCCATGGACTTTCCATGGCTCCACGGCGCGGGTCGCAACGCCCAGATGATTTTTGAAGCGTTTATGTTGCCAAAAATATTGCCCAGGAGCGGCCGCGATCATCGCGCCGAGCAGATCCATCGATGCTTGTATGAGCGCGGTTTCGTCACCTGCCTCGGGCATGAGTGGACGTCCGGCAATGACGATGAATTCACCGGCCCGCCGACGAACGCACACGCCAGGAATAATGGGCACGCCAGCACGTTTCGCAAAAAACCCAGGGCCCGCGTGGCAGTACGTTTCAACGCCCATGAATACCGCTCGCGTACCTTCACGCGATGAGGGACCTTGATCCGCCATCAGACCGACCGGAGTTCCACTACGGAGCGCGCGCAATACTTGAACGGCGGTGGTGCGGTCACCGTGATGAGTCAGCAACACGGTGATCCCTGCGCGGGCACGTTGCTCATTGGCAATCGCATCAATAGCAGCGTTGTGTTGGGCTTTCGCGTACGCCAGTAACTTCGGCACCAGACGGGCAAGCCCATGAGCGCCAATATCCCAATTGCCAAGGTGCGGAGTTAAGAACACGCATCCAGGATATCGCCGAGCGAGTTGTGCCAGCCACGTAGGATTACCGCCGGTCAAATGACGTTCGCCGCCATCAACTCCGCCGATGGTCCATAGCTCGGTAAAACTTGCGCCCATGCTGGCATAAGATCGCCGCACGACATCGCGTCGACGCGTGCCGCGCAGTCCAAGCGCGGTGTACACGCAGCCGCTGGCGACGCCACGACGCACGCCCAGATGAAAGGTTGCTACGCCAAGTGATCCGCCCAATCGACTCGCGGTATCGACTGCCAGATAGCGCAGTGACCGCAACAACGGCAAGATGACCAAGCGACTGAGCATGGCGCGGGACTCTAGGGTCGAGTCCACGGTTGCCAGGGTGAGAGCGCTATCGTTACCGGACATGCGCTAATGTTATGGTGACGATGGCTCTGGCGTGGTTGTTGCACGGAAGCGCATATCGGTGACCAATTCGCGCAACGAACGAGATAACTGGGCGAGTTCACGCGCAGATTCTTGAATTTGGAGTGAGCCGTTGGTTGCTGCACTGACGTTATCGGACAACGCCGTCACCGACTTAGCGATTTGACTGCCACCGGTGGCTGCCTGGGTGACGGTACGGCTGATTTCACTGGTGGTGGCAGATTGTTCTTCCACCGCGCTCGCGACGGTTTGGCTGGACTGATTGATCTTTTCGATAATGACGGTGATGCGGGCGATGGCCTCAACGCAGGCACGACTGTCCGCCTGAATCGCCGCAATTTTTTGACTAATGTCGGCGCTCGAACCGGCAGTTTGCTGCGAAAGTGATTTCACTTCACCGGCAACAACCGCGAAGCCGCGGCCAGCCTCACCCGCGCGTGCCGCTTCGATGGTCGCGTTCAACGCAAGAAGATTGGTTTGTTCGGCCACAGCACTGATAGCTTTGACGACTTCCCCGATGCTGGCGCTACTGACATCTAAGCGCGTAATGGTAGAGCGAAAATCCGAAGCAACGGATAAACAATTGTCAGCGATTCGCACGGTATTTTCTGTCTGTTGAGCAATTTCTTGAATGCTAACGGTCATTTCAGCGGCAGCGGTAGAAACCGTGGCAATGTTACTGGAAACCATTTCTGCTGCGGTTGCCGCCGAACGAGCTTGCTGCGCAGTGGATTCTGCTGCATGGACTATGTTATCGCTGGTATGAGCAAGTATACTCGCCGCGTGGTCCAGTGCTCCTGCACGTTCGCTGATACCCCGCAAAATAATTTCTATGCTATCCGCCATGTGATTGAGAGCGGAGCCCATGACGCCAATATCGTCATCACAAGCGACCGTGACGCGCCCGGTGAAATCTCCGTCAGCCATGGTTTTGAGCACGGCTTGTGTGGCCCATACCGGACGTGCGATGAGACCAGACAACACCCAGCCCAATACCATGAGCAGAATTAATCCGCACACGGTCGATACAGCCGTGACTTTTAATGAATAGTGACGATAGGCTTGATTGAGTTCTTGTTTGGAATGGAGGTGGTTTTGAAACGACTGAGTCAAGGTTTTCAGTTGCTGATCCAAGGTTTCGAATTGGCGAAGAAAGCCCTCTAACAAAGGCGCGGACAGCGCCGAGTGATCGTTGGCGGCTTTCGAGAAAAGGGCTTCGGCCTGAAACACGAAATCGTCTTCGTTGGCTTCGTTGGCTTTTAGCAGTGCGACGAGATCGTCTGGCAAAGGACAAGCGCGATTGGCGATAATCATGTCGCGAAAAACGAGGGTATGATTTTTCAGTTGGTCTTGCGCTGCTTTTGTTTTTTCCGTCGAATCGGCACGTTGCAAATTGAGCACGTCAATGCGAATGGCGTCATGCATCATAACCAGCGTGTGATGATGGGAGAGCGCTTGATTGGCAACGAGCACGTGGTCGAGCAATTTCCCTTGAGCCCAGGTCAAAGCCATGGCCCCTCCAGCAAGGGCTAACAGCATGACGCTGCCAATAATGCACAGACCAAGGATCTTCGTGCGGATGGATACGTTGAGGATTTTATTGCGAAGGTAGACGTTCATGTGGGTTCTGCGGGGGGTGCCATTGAGCATACCTCGCTAAATACCGACACGCTCATCGTGGTCCATTTTTGCACGAGGCCCGCTGCCGTTTCAGAGGGCTATGCTTGCGTCACATGTCGTTGCCGCGCAGTTGTCATGTCCTTGGCGTGGCTGTGCTTGTCAGAATCAGGTCACTTGCTAGGTTTCGCCGCCCGCAAAAGGCCGCGTACAGCGGCGACTGGAGCATGACTATGGCTATCAAACGCGTTTGGATCGAAGAAGGCTGCATTGTATGCAATGCCTGCGAGACCACCTGTCCGGAAGTATTCAACGTCACCGAAGACAGCTGTCATATTCGCGCGGAAGTACGCGCCGATGGCAAGCAAACCACCAACCTGAGCGAGCGCAGTGAACTCACTGGCGTTTTGGGCCAAGAGTTGGCTGATCAGATCCAAGAAGCCGCCGAAGGTTGCCCGGTCGAAGTCATCAAGTTCGAATAGACCTATTACGGGTCACTGATTCGTTTTTGATTTTCGCTTCGCTCGCTGCCTAAAATAGTCCTGGTCGGTTTTCTTAACCGTCGACAGCACAACGAATTGTACAAATCGGTTAGTTGACGTTCGGCATCCAGCCGAGCGCTGTTGAAGGTATTTTCAAAATGTCGCTCAAGTGCCAAGGATCGCGGCCGTAAATGGAGGCACCGACGGGCACCACTGCCCTGAACCAGTTAAGAGGTAGTTATGGAAATTCATGGCGACCAACGGCCGATCGACCCGGCCACACGCAGGCGTCAGACTGAAGCTGCGGCCAGCCGCAGCGCAGCGAAGGCGCCCGAAGCACGCCGCGCCGACGAAGTCGAGCTTGGCGACACCAGCCCGCAGGCGATTGCTCGTTTCGTGGCTTTGCTCAAAGCGATGAATCCTGCAGATCTGCACAAGGTTGAAGAGCTGCGTGCGCGGATTAAAAATGGCACCTTCACCGCCTCAGCAAATGAATTGGCCGGCCCGCTTAGCAAACTGCTCGACGAAGAACGCTAACGGGGCGGCCGTGAACTTCCTCAGGCATGGATGCCTCATGATGTTGGCCAGCGTGACCTTTGGTCACGCGGTTGAACTCACCGTATTAGAAGCAGGCAGCGCTGCACAATTGACCGCGCTGGGCAATGAAGCCTTGATGCAGGGTCGTTACGAAACGTCAATTGAACATTATCGCCGTGCGCTGGGGGTCGATAAAACTTCTTTTCAAGCGCTGTTCAATCTGGCGCTCGCGCATCAACAACTTGGTAAAGACGCCGAAGCTCGTCGTTGGTATGAAGAAGCTTTGAAGGTCAGCCACGATCATCCCGAAGTGTTATGCAATCTTGGATATCTCGCTTTTCGAGCTGGTGAATGGCGAGAGGCAGAGGAACGTTTTTTGGATGCCACACGTCAGGCAGCTGGCACCACAGCTGCTGCCGATCACTGGTTTAATGTGGGCGCAGCGCGCGAACATTTAAAATTATGGCAGGAATCACGGCGTGCTTACGAAGAATGTTTAGCACTCGATGCCAAACATTTCGGCGGACATTATAATCTCGGAACTCTTTACCTTGGACCATTGGCAGACCAGCCACAGGCGCTCGACAAGGCTGAAGCAGCGCTCAGCCAAGCGCGTGATTTAGCTCCAACGCGGGCCGAAGCATGGGTGAATCTCGCACTCTGTCACGAACGCATGGGGCGTGGTGATGCGATCAGTGAATTCGATCAAGCGGTAAAAGTGGCCAGTCCAACCTACATGCCGCATGCGCTTTTCAGCCGTGCGCGTTTCAACGATCGTGCGCGTCCGCCACGTCGTTTGGCGATGCGTGATGATTTGAAGTCGTTGTTGGCGATCGAGCCGAATTATCCAGAAGCCAATGGCTTGCTCGGTGCGTATCATTTCGCCATCGGCGAATATGAACCAGCGATTCAATTTCTTTCACGTGAAGTCAACGGTGATCAATTTGACGCCACCAGCCCGATCGATGTCGAGTCGCATTATTTGTTGGCGATTATTTTCACCGATCAGCGCCCAGATGCGACCAAGGCGCTGCAACACGCCACCGACTATTATCAATTACGTCCGGATAGCGCGAAAATCCAAGATTTACGCCGTCGTGCATTGCGCTTGGGTGGTGCAAAAGAACCTGCCTCTGCAATGACGGCTGCGAGCACGCCAAGTACCGCTCATGCGATTTCTACATCGCCAGCACATCAAGACGCTCACACGTCGACGGAAGATAAAGCGCCGGTTAAAGACGCGCATGCAGCTCATGCGGCTTCGGCGCACGAAGTGGCGGCTCCTGCACCGGCGCATGCAGCTCCGGCGCATGCCGCTCCAGCTCATGCCGCTCCAGCTCATGCCGCTCCAGCGGCTGCTGATCATTCGCCCGTCACCCACTGACGTCGTCAATCCTGGGAGTCGTCATGGCTGTCTGCACGTATACCTATCAGGATTCCCACGCTCCCTGCGGTCATCCTGCGACCGGCGACAGCGGGCTTTGCCTGTGGCACAATCCGCTGGTCAGCAAAAGCGATCCGTATGTGCGTGATTTGCTAACCCAGGCCGACGCTGCGGGACAAGCTGATCTTAGCGAATTTCATCTGGTCGGTTTGCAATGGCCCGGCGCATCGTTGCCACTCCGCAAATTGACGCGCGTTGATTTTCGCGATGCCCATCTTGATGGTGCCGACCTGAGCGGATGTGAACTAAGTCATGCGGTACTACGACGCACCAGTTTCAAACGCGCGGATCTGCGTGGCGCCCGGTTGGTCGGCGCAGATCTCAGCGGAACCAACTTGACCGATGCAGATCTGCGCGATGCCGATTTATCTGGCGCGCAATTGGCCGGTACGGTGTTGAATGGTTGCGATTTGCGTGGAGCGAATCTTGCCGGAGCGAAGGTCGTAGACTTTAGCTGGAATCGCCGCACGCGCTTTGCCGGCGTCAAAGGTCTAGATGCAGATCGCACCATCAGTAGCGGTGATGAAGATCCGACCCAAGCATTCCCCGCGCCGCTGGCATTATGCAGTGCCATTACCGGAGATATTTCGGCCCTGGAAGATCCAGATCCTGAGCTGTGTCGCACGCATCTGTATGCGCCAGCGGTGCAGAGCGTGATCATGCCAGCGGTCACGGCAATTCCCGTACCGGAATTACGCAGCGCACCATCTCGCAATTGGCGTTGGGCGACGGCCGCTTCGATAGTGCTCGCTGTTGGTGGAGTGGGCTTTGGCGTTTGGGGTTGGTCGCAACCAGCCAGCACTCGTGCGACCGTAGCGATCCAACCGACGGAAAACTTAAAACAGGAATTGGCGAATTTGCAGCGCCAGCACGAAGCCGATTTGGCGCAGATCCAAACCATTCAGGAACAATTACGAGGCACGGCAGGCCAGGGAAGCAGCCTGAAACAGGAAGTGGCTTTGCGACAAGCAGAGGCCGATGCACTACGTTCAGCTTTACGTGCGAGCGAAAGTGATTTGCTCCGCATGCAAGGTGTCGATGACCGCGCGACTCTGTTGAGCCAAAAAGTCGATGAGCTCACCAGCCTGAATGCCGAACTCGCACGCGAAACCGGCCGACAAGGCCAGGTCGGGCGCATTTTAGCGCTCGGTGTCGGTCGTTTGAAGACGGAAAACCAAGCGCTCGCTGCCGATCGCGATCAGCAGCAAATTGATCGTCGTCATCTTGCCGATGTAGAAAGCGAAGTTGCCCGCCTGCGTGAATCGGTCGCGGCTTTTACCTCTGAGCGGACGGATCTGCTGGCACGAAATGCGAAACTCAGCGGAGATCTCTTCGTCGCGAGTCGTGATATCGAACGGTATTTAAATCGCGTCAACGCATCACACCTGCAAGATTATCTCACCGATGATCAAAGCCGCATACCATTGCTGACCGTTGCACGTGGCAAACCGATTGCGCTCAGTGGCGATTACTTGGTGACCTTGCGGGTCGATCAAGGTCAGCAACCTGGAACGGTGTTGACGCATGTGGTGGTTCAACGTCCGCCATCCGCCACCAATCCCGATGTGACGGTGGTGCTCTATGATGAAAATCAGCAACCGCTTCGGCGTTTGGCCTATAGTTTCCCACATGTCGACGCGAATAAACCATTTGTCTCGTCAACCACGGAAGTCGCCTGCGAACGTTTCCCCGCTTTCGCCCGAGTGATGATTGCACCTGGGTTGGACGGCTTGTCGGCGAAACGCTGAAAGTTAAAAAACTAACCGAGCAAGTGATCTGCCGCCCACGCATCCATCATTTTTACCAGTCCCAATTTTGGTGGGCGTGGATGTCGTCCTTGATCAATCGCTGCTGCTAAAGCAGCGGTGACGGTTAATAAATGAGCGGTGTCAAACGGCCATGACAGTGGATGATTATCGGCCAAATGCCGAGGACCACGGTCCAGGAGTTTGCGCGCAGCCTGCGGCTTGCCTCGTGCAAGATGGTGACAAACCGCTGTGAGTTGAATCAATCCTTTGAGGTAGTGGCGATGCAATTCCATATGCGCTTTCCAGGCACATTCCCAATGTTCATGTGCATGCCAATAATCGCCGCGATCAAAACATTCGGCTCCGGTACGTACCGCATTCCACCACAGGGGCACATCGGTGCTGGCAATTATTTTCATACCATGACCGCCCTGTGGTCGCTTTGCTTAGGCAAAAAAGCCACTCAAGGCTTGGGCTTATTCTTGGACTCTTTTTGTTCTTTTTGTTCTTTTTGCTCTTTGGTCTCGACGGGCGCATTGGCGTTTCCTGCATTCAGCGCAGCGTCTGGTTGATTACCAACGGTGATCGGCGTTTTGGCGGTCTTGTCGCTGACGATGTCGATCTTAATTTGAATGTTAAATTCACCGCGCGGGTATTGCTTTTTGAATTCGGCAACTGCGGCGGGCATCTGTTCTTCGATTTCTTTAAGCATTTTCAGCATGTCAGCGAGCGAGAGTTCTTTTGATTTGCGCTCTTCTTGCAGCTTGCGCAGAGCCAAGGTCTCTTCGCGCAGACGGGCCAAGTCGGCCGTAATTGAGGCCACTTGTGGACGCACGGTGATCGGACCTTTGAAGGTCTTCTTCACCAGCATGTCGAAATTTTTACGGGTCACTTCGAGGGCGATCTCGTCGCCAACTTTAGTTTTGCCAATAGCGGCTCTGAGTTCATCTTGGCTCGTCAGCTTCGCACCGTTGAAGGTCAGCAGCAGATCTCCCACTTCGATACCGATAGTGGCGGCGGTGCTACCAGGAATCACGGTGGTTACGGGTAAGCCCTGATTTGGATCGAAGCTCGAACCATTTTCGTCGACATTCACCCCTAAAAATGGTTTAGATGCTGGATTCACCACCGTCGGTTTAGGCGGCTGAGGCGGCACTTCCCCAGCAATCGCGACCACCGGCATCATGAGGACGAATAGTAAAGCGATGGGACGAAACATCAGAGAGCTTCCTGTGGCTTACGGTTGCTGGCTAATTGCCAAGTAAAATGCCACGGGTGCGCAGCAGAATCGCTGGCGCCACCGACAGCAGTGGCCGTGGTGTCTGGTGGCAGAATCGAGGAATTGGTTGGCCCGTGGATGCCATAGCGAAAGCGCCATGCCAGCGGCTTCCCATCAGCACCGATGGGCGCCGGTTCATTTAATCCGAGCAGCGGTTGATCTTCGGCGGCAGCGCTGGCTTCTTTGGCCATTTGCTGCGTTTGTTGGCGCAACTGCTCGACTTCGTCTTGCATGCGCGCGAGGCGACGATCCTGCCACTCTTGGAAACGTTGCTCCATCACTGGGTCGATCGGATCGTAAGGAATATTCGACGGCCACGCCTTAAACTGGCCAATGGTCGACTGTTCCTGACCATCACGTCGGATCGTCACTTCGACCGGATCGCCAACTTGGTTTAAGCCGACTTCGTTGCGCAGGTCAGTCATGCTGGTGATCGGTGCGCCGTTGACGCTGGTGATCACGTCACCCGGTTGTAGTCCCATGGTTTGCGCTGCGGTATTGCCATAAACGCTCTGGACATAAACGCCCTGATTGGAGGCAAGCCCTTGCTGTTCTTGTACCGACTGTGGAACGGGCGTCATTTGCACGCCGATCATCGGACGCTGATCTGGGTTACGGATGGTTTCGTAACCATTTTGAGCGGCAACTACCGGGCCAGCAATCATGAGGGCTAGGAGCGGAGCGATGATGCGCATGATGAATCCTCCAGAACGGCGTTGGGACGAACCATAGGACTGAACCTGACTGAGCAAACCCTGGATGAGGCTGACGTACCGCGCGAGATGCACGGCTTTTAGCCAGATCTTCATCGTCAACGATGGGGTGTGATGCTGCTCGTCACGCATAAAATGCTTGGTAGGCAAAGGCTTTGCCCTTCAAAATCCCACCAGGAACTCGTCTCCAGCCCAGGCAGACGCGCCTCGCACCCGCCTAGGAAACGCTCTGGAATTATCATTCGGTCTTGTACGGTCCGCCCATGCCTGTGGCGACCGCGAACGTAAAACTCTGTTATTTAGGCACTTTCCTCGTTCACGACGATACCAAGGGCAATCTGACGCAGGACCAAGCCGGTCAGGTCTACAACTGGGATGTCGAAAATCGTTTGGCCCTGGCAGTCGTCGGCGCCGCCACCAGCGGCTATCGCTACGACGCACTCGGCCGCCGCTTGGCGAAGACCGCCAGCGGAGTGGTGACCACTTTCGTTCACGACGGCGCTCAAGTCATCGATGAATACGAAGCCCCAGCCCTGGCCAGCAGCACGATCAACGCGCCAACCGTCCCTGGTTTCTTCAGCGACAACGCAGCAGGCACGATAACACTGGCTAGCGGCGGCACGAATATCTCTGCCACCGGCGATCAATTCCGCTACGCCTACACCATG